>NZ_JBIVGT010000009.1:0-187754 GCF_044748825.1 Pseudomonas sp. NPDC089741
TTCTTCGCCGATGTTGGCAGCGCAGTGCATTGGCAGCACGTCAGCGGCCGGCAGCAGGAAGTTCTGCACGGAGAACATGGCTTTCTTCATTTCACCGGCGTAACGCATGCCGGCGATCAGCACTTTCTTCTGGGCAAAGTTGAGGATCACGCAACCGTCGGAGTTGGTGCCGTCACGCTCAGGCACGCACTCGAAGTTGGCGACGTTGAGCACTTGCCACTCTTCACGGCCAGCCGGGTTGTACTGGGCCGGGTTGATGAACAGGCAACGACCGAACAGATTCTGCCAGGCAGTCTGGGTGGTCATTTTCACGGCCAGGTAGTGATCTTCGGCCGCGCCTACATGTACGTGGGAAACGAAGTGCTCTTGCGCGTTGTTGAACGCTTCAACGCGGTCCCACAGGGCATCGAACTTGTCGGCCGGGAACTTGCGGTTGATCGGGCCCCAGGCGATAGCGGCCTGGGTGGAAGGCTCTTCAACGATGAAACGGTCAACTGGCGAACGACCGGTGCGGTGACCAGTGCGAACAACCAAGGCGCCGGTATCGGCAAGCTCGCCCTCACCGCGATTCAAGGCTTCTTTTACCAGATCATCAACACTCAGATCGGTGTACACGGCGTTATTGGCTTGCGTCATGAGATTCCCCGTCGGCCAGTGGCCGAGTGTGCTCCAAACGTTTTGTAGTAGAAAGTCGTGCACTACTACCGCGACAAAAAGTGGGCCGGATTATGCCAGAAACGCCCAAAAAGAGTAGGGTCCTCCCGTCGTAACGGCGATATTCCGTCGCTGAGCAGTGAATTTACCTGCGCTGAACCGTTTTAGTGCCGGGTATCTGACGGCGTGTCGACGCCTGCGCCAGCGAACAATTGAGCAACATCCGTGGCATCGAACAGGTAGCGCTCGTTGCAGAACTGGCAATCGACCTCGATGTTGCCGCCGTGTTCGACCACCAATTGCTGCGCATCTTCCAGACCGAGACTGACCAGCGCATTGCCGGAGCGTTCCCGCGAGCAACTGCAACGGAAGCGCAGTTTCTGCACATCGAACAGACGAACCTGCTCTTCGTGGTAGAGGCGATGCAGCACGGTTTCGTTGTCGAGGCTGAGCAACTCATCGGCGGTCAGGGTGGTGGCCAGTGCGGTGATGTGCTGCCAGCTGGCGGCGCGATCATCTTCGTCTTTCAAACGGTCTGCCGGCAATTGTTGCAGCAGCAAGCCACGGGCACGACGACCGTCAGCGAACAGCTTGAAGCGAGTGCCAACCTGTTGCGACATGACGAAATAGTTGGTGAAGCAATCGGACAGTGTTTCGCCGTCGAGATCGACGATGCCTTGGTAGCGCTGGCCAACTGTCGGGTCGACGGTCAGGGCCAGAACGCCGTTCGGCATCAGGTCGGCGAGGGTCGCATCCGCCGCGATCTGATCGGCGTGATAACGCGCCAGACCACGGATGTCGCGGTCGCTGGAGCACTCGATCATCAGCATCGGGATCGGCCCTTCGGAACGCGCCTGCAGAATCAGCAGTCCATCGAACTTGAGGGTGCCGACCAGCAACGAGGCGGCCGCCATCAGTTCGCCGAGCAATTGCGCAACCGGTTCCGGGTACGGGTGCTTGGCAAGGACTTCGGCGTAGCTGCGCTCAAGCGCGACCAGTTCGCCACGGGTGTCGCTGTCATCAAAGATGAAGCGTTGGGTGAAATCGGTATCCGGTAGGTCGGTCATAGGTCTGGGTATCTGAATGTGGTGACAAAATGGTTACAAAACGTGAAAATTTACGCTTCTCGGCATAATTTTTGGTGCTGACTGTTCAGCCATTGGAGGCATTTTATGAACAATCCGGGTTTGTTCCAATCAAGGTGGAACCTCGGCCGGCTGGTTCTGTGCAACGTCGTGCCATTAGCGCTACTGGCTTTCTGGTTATGGCCTACGGGCAACTCGCTGTGTGTGATTTTCGACGAGTGGCTGTTTCGCTCACTCAATGCACCACTGGCCAGCAACCCGATATGGCTCCACATCTGGGCAATTGCAAGTATGCGTCCGTTCGACATCGTCGTTGGCCTAATCCTGCTGACCCTGCTGATCAAGGGCGACTGGGTGTTCAAGGCGATTGACGTACGCCGGGCTTTTTTCGGTTTTCTTTCGATCCTGCTGTTGATGGTGGTGATTCGCGCACTGTTTTCCAAGTTCGCCGACCATATGGATTGGCAGCACAGCAGTCCGTCAATGGTGCTCGAAGGTGCCGTGCACATCAGCGATTACTTCCCGGATCTGGAAAAAACCTGGGAAGTGAAAGATCGCTCGAGCCAGAGCTTTCCCGGTGACCATGCTTCGGTACTGCTGATCTGGGCACTGTTCATGGGCGTGTTCAGCCGTACGGCCGGGCAGTTTTTAGCGGTGTGGGGCTTGGCTGTTCTGTTCATGCTGCCGCGCCTGGTGGCGGGTGCGCATTGGGGGCAGGACGATTACATCGGTGGCGTATTGCTGGCGGTGTGGGCATTGGGCTGGGGTTATTACACGCCGTTTGCCTATCACGCATCGAACTTCTGGCTGAAGATGACCGCGCCGGTTTTCGCGCTGCTGGGCAAGTTGCCGGTGGTTTCGCGGATGAGTGTGGTGTCTGCTCGTTGATGGGATGAATGCTAAAAGATCGCAGCCTGCGGCAGCTCCTACATGGGAATGCATTTTCCTGTAGGAGCTGCCGCAGGCTGCGATCTTTTTATTCGTTGCTGCTGCCGCGAAACTTGAACAAATCCCGCCGCTGTTTCTTGCTCGGCTTGCCATCGGTGCTCACACCCAAAGCACCCGCCTTGCGCATCGCCGCAGCTGCTTCGCGCTTGGCGATACTCACCTCGGTTTCCGAATACAACGCCTGCGCTTCAGGCGCGCCGCGGCGCACGATCGACAACGCCTCGACCTTCACTGTACGCACTTCAAAACCGGTGCGGATCTCGAACTCATCGCCAATGCGTGGCTCTTTGCCAGGCTTGCAGCGCTCGCCGCGACAATGCACCTTGCCACTCTCGATCGCTGCTTTGGCCAAGGCGCGGGTTTTAAAAAAACGCGCTGCCCACAGCCACTTGTCGAGACGGACCTTGTCGTCCTCTGCGCTTTTTTGTGCCATGGCGTTTCCTCATTCTGAAATATTGATGAACTGTACTACCGTTTCAGTCATGTCATGAATGACCCTGTCCCGGATTACAATGCGCGCGTTCCGGCGCCTGCTTCAGGGGCCGGAAATCCGGGCTGTAGATATCTGTCGCCTTTTAACCCTTATTCTGCGTGAATACCGCGAATCCGGCCTCGTGTGGGCTGAGCGGTTGCCACGGTTGAGCATTTTTTTGAAGACATTTGACCATTTGACCGTTGTCGGTCTGCGCGAGTGGGTGGCGCTCCCGGATTTGGGAGTCGCTGGCCTGCGGGCGAAAATCGACACCGGCGCCAGCACCTCCAGCCTGCATGCCACCGACATCGAACCGTTCGAACGCGACGGCGAAAAGTGGGTGCGCTTTACTGCGCACCTGGGCACGGTGGTGCAGTTGCGTCACCGCCGTTGCGAAGCACCGCTGGTGACCCGCAAGACCATCAAAAGCTCCAACGGCCATGCGCAGGTGCGCTACGTGATCAGCACTACTCTGGCCCTGGGTGATCGGGTCTGGCCGGTCGAGTTCACACTCGCCTGCCGCAAGTCCATGCGTTATCGCCTGTTGCTCGGCTCCAAAGCCCTGATCGATGGCCAGTTGGTGGTCAATCCAGGCATCAAATATGTACAAGACAAGCCGGTGTTCCCGGTATCTACCTCCTCCACAGGTGTTGCATGAAGATCGCTGTGCTGTCGCGGAACCCGCGTCTGTATTCCACCCGCCGTCTGGTCGAAGCCGGAACCGAGCGCGGGCATGAAATGGTAGTGATCGACACCTTGCGCGCCTACATGAACATCGCCAGCCACAAGCCGCAGATCCACTATCGCGGCAAACCGCTGGAAGGCTTCGACGCGGTGATCCCGCGGATTGGCGCGTCGGTGACGTTTTACGGTTGTGCGGTGTTGCGCCAGTTCGAAATGATGGGCGTGTTCCCGCTCAACGAGTCGGTGGCGATTGCCCGTTCACGGGACAAACTGCGTTCGCTGCAATTGCTCTCGCGTCGTGGTATCGGTCTGCCGGTGACTGGCTTTGCGCACTCGCCGGACGACATTCCCGACCTGATCGACATGGTCAACGGCGCCCCGCTGGTGATCAAGGTGCTGGAAGGCACTCAGGGCATCGGAGTGGTGCTGTGTGAAACCGCAACGGCAGCGGAATCGGTGATCGAGGCGTTCATGGGCCTGAAGCAGAACATCATGGTTCAGGAATACATCAAGGAAGCCGGCGGTGCGGATATCCGTTGCTTCGTGGTCGGCGACAAAGTGATCGCGGCGATGAAGCGTCAGGCCAAGCCGGGTGAGTTCCGTTCCAACCTGCATCGCGGCGGCAGCGCGAGCCTGATCAAGATCACTCCGGAAGAACGCATGACCGCGCTGCGTGCAGCCAAGGTCATGGGGCTGGCGGTAGCGGGTGTGGATATCCTGCGCTCCAATCACGGGCCACTGGTGATGGAAGTGAACTCGTCGCCAGGTCTGGAAGGGATCGAGACCACCACCGGCAAGAACGTGGCGGGGATCATCATTGAGCATCTGGAAAAGAATGGTGGGCCGAATATGACCCGGACCAAAGGCAAAGGCTAGAGCGAAGAGCAAGAGCCCCTCACCCTAACCCTCTCCCATAGGGAGAGGGGACCGATTGGGGGATGCTTAAAAGATACACCGACCGGATCCTGCTGTGCCGAATCCACAATCGCCCCAGTCTTTCAGGTCGATGTATGACGCCAGACACCTCGGTCGGCCCCCTCTCCCTCTGGGAGAGGGTTGGGGTGAGGGTTTTATGTTTTAAACGGCATCCCGAGGCAGCATCAACCCAAGCGGCAACCTTACCCGCGCCTCCAGCCCGCCGCCGGACCGATTGCGCAACTCGACATTGCCGCCATGCATCGAAGCAATCCGCTTCACGATCGCCAGACCCAACCCGGTCCCCTTGCCACCACGGGCACGGTCACCGCGGGTAAACGGGTTGAAAATCGCCTCAAGCTCCGAAGGATCAATTCCCGCCCCCCGGTCCATCACACTCAGCACCACATAAGGCGCACTGGTGTCGCCGGACACATAGGCCGCCACTTCAACGCCGCTGCCGGCATGGTGCAAAGCATTGCCGATCAGGTTGTTGAGCAAGCGTTTCATCGACACTCGACGTAGCGGGAACGGCTGGATCGGCTCCAGGCGCAAGCGCACTTTCTCTTCGTTCTGGTTGTAAGGTGCTGCCACCTCACGCACCAGATCGCTGAGATCCACCTCTTCCACCGACTCGTCGCGACCATCGCGAATGAACGCGAGGAACTGGTCGAGAATCGCGTCCATGTCTTCGATGTCACGCACCATGTCGTCAGTCAGATCGGTGTGGTCGCCCATCAGCTCCAGCGACAAGCGCAACCGCGTCAACGGTGTGCGCAAATCGTGGGAAACCCCGGCCAGCATCAGCTCTCGCTCACGCCCCGCCTGTTCGACGTCCTCAGCCATCTGGTTGAAGGCACGGTAAACTTCGGCCATCTCGCTTGGCGTGTCACTGATCGGCAAACGCACACTGCGGCCCTGACCGAGTTGCCGCGCGGCATACACCAGGCGTTTCAGCGGTTGATTGAGCTGACTGACGAAAATCCACGCCGACGCAGTCGAGAGCAGGCCGATGGCGAGGAACCAGCCGAGTACGTTCCAGATTTTCTGGCCGCGCAACGGATGTGGGTACAGCGGCACTTTCAGCCAGCCATCCCCCAGGCTCGGCGCACGCACCCACAGCGCTGGCGGCGAGTGCATACGCAAACGCACTTCGGTGTCGGCACCGAGTTCGGCCTGCATCTGTCGCTGGTAGATTTCACTGTACGGCCAATGCTGTTCGCCTTCCGGTACACCGGCACCGACAACCCGGATCAGGGTCGCGGCATCGGCGATCTTCGCGCGGTTTTCTTCATCGGCGGCCCAATAGGCGCGCAACGTCAGGGCGACGCCGTGACTGTACTGACGATCCACCAGCACGTCCTCGTTCATCAACAGATAAACCAGGGTCAGCGCCTTGGAAAACAGCACGACGATGAGCACCAGCCAGAGGGTGCGAGAGAAAAAACTTTGGGGGAACCAGACGGGGGTTTTCATCTATAACCGCTACACACTTGCAGGAGCGAGCAATGCTCGCATATTGCGGATTGCGAGTCTGCGCCCGGGTCATTCAACCCGGGCCTGACAGACCCGCTCCTACAAATCGCCGATCACTTGGTGGCGGCGCCATCCGGTACGAACACGTAGCCCACGCCCCAGACAGTCTGGATGTAGCGCGGTTTCGACGGATCGGGCTCGATCATCCGGCGCAGACGGGAGATCTGCACGTCGATGGAACGCTCGAGGGCATCCCACTCGCGGCCACGGGCCAGGTTCATCAGTTTGTCGCGGGTCAACGGCTGACGCGCGTTCATCACCAATGCCTTGAGGACCGCGAACTCACCGGTGGTGAGCATGTGCACCTCGTCACCGCGCTTGAGTTCGCGAGTGGCCAGGGACAACGTGTAATCGCCGAAGGTGACGTTTTCGTCTTCGCTGCCCGGCGCACCAGGAACCGACGGTGCCTGACGACGCAATACCGCTTTGACCCGAGCCATCAGCTCGTCCGGGTTGAACGGCTTGGCCAGATAATCGTCCGCGCCCAGTTCCAGGCCCTTGATCCGGCTCAGCTCGTCGCCCTTGGCGGTAAGCATGATGATCGGAATCTGATTGTTCGCGCCACGCAGGCGGCGGCAAGCCGTCAGGCCGTCTTCGCCCGGCAGCATCAGGTCGAGGACGACCAGATTGAATACTTCACGCGATAACAGACGATCCATCTGCTCGGTGTTCGGTACGGCGCGGGCACGGTAGCCCTTGCTGACGAAGAAACGCTCCAGCAGGCTGCTCAGCCCCGGATCGTCATCAACGATAAGAATTTTTTCGCCTTCAGCAGTTTGTGCAGTGCTGCTCATTGGATGCTCCTTTTAGCTCGGCGCGCATTATGGCGTAGCTGTCGTTATACGCACCGTGTGCATTGTTAGCAGATTTTTCCTTCACTGCCAGAAAACCGGGGTTTATGCCTACAGACTGCAACGCCCCCGAATGTCAGAACGCTGGTTATAATGCGCGGCGTTTTGTGCCAGGCAACGTCTGAATCGTTACCGTAAATGGCCGGCACTTTTTCCGGCACTGTGCAGTAATTGTTCGATTTCACGGGTCAATGGTCTGCCTTTTGACCCAGGCAGCGGCAATCTTCAAGCCGCTCAACCAGACTCCGGGCCTTTATTTCCGTGCCTGCGAGCCTGCTTTCACAATATGTCAGGTGGTTTTATGGACAGCATCAACAGCCGCATCGCCGAGGAACTCGGCGTACGCCCACAACAGGTCGAAGCGGCCGTCGCGCTACTCGATGAAGGCTCTACCGTTCCCTTCATCGCCCGTTACCGGAAAGAAGTCACCGGCAGTCTCGATGACACCCAGTTGCGTCATCTGGAAGAGCGCCTGCGCTACCTGCGAGAACTCGACGAACGGCGTATCAGCATCCTCGCCAGCATCGAAGAGCAAGGCAAACTCACCCCTGCCCTCGAACGCGATATCAAACTCGCCGACACCAAGACTCGCCTCGAAGACTTGTACCTGCCGTACAAGCAGAAGCGCCGCACCAAGGGCCAGATCGCCCTGGAAGCCGGACTTGGCGACTTGGCCGACGGCCTGTTCAACGACCCGAACCTGGCCCCGGAAACCGAAGCCGCACGCTTTGTCGACGCCGAAAAAGGCGTGGCCGATGTCAAGGCAGCCCTCGAAGGCGCCAAATACATCCTCATGGAACGCTTCGCCGAAGACGCCAGCCTGCTGGAAAAACTGCGCAGCTACCTGAAACAGGAAGCCACCCTCAGTGCCCGCGTCATCGCCGGCAAGGAAGAAGAAGGCGCCAAGTTCCGCGACTACTTCGAACACGATGAGCCGCTGAAAAGCATGCCGTCGCACCGTGCGCTGGCGATTTTCCGTGGCCGTAACGAAGGCATTCTCAGCTCCGCGCTGAAAGTCGGCGACGAGCTGCCGGGCACAATGCACCCATGCGAGGGCATGATCGGCCAGCAATTCAACATCCAGAACCAGAACCGTCCGGCCGACAAATGGCTCGGTGAAGTGGTGCGCTGGACGTGGAAGGTCAAGCTCTATACCCACCTGGAAACCGACCTGCTCGGCGAACTGCGTGACGGCGCCGAAACCGAAGCGATCAACGTGTTTGCGCACAACCTGCACGACCTGCTGTTGGCCGCCCCGGCTGGCCCGCGCGCAACCCTGGGCCTCGACCCGGGCCTGCGTACCGGTTGCAAGGTGGCCGTGGTCGATTCGACCGGCAAAATGCTTGATCACGCCACGGTTTACCCGCACGTGCCGCACAACAAATGGGATCAGACCATCGCCATTCTGGCTGCCCTGTGCGCCAAGCACTCGGTCGATCTGATCGCCATCGGCAACGGTACCGCCAGCCGCGAGACCGACAAACTGGCGATCGAGCTGATCAAAAAATACCCAGCCATGAAGATGACCAAAGTCATGGTCTCCGAGGCCGGTGCATCGGTGTACTCGGCGTCAGAACTGGCGGCGAAGGAATTCCCGGATCTGGACGTGTCGATCCGTGGCGCCGTCTCCATCGCCCGTCGTCTGCAGGATCCACTGGCCGAGCTGGTGAAAATCGATCCGAAATCCATCGGTGTCGGCCAATACCAGCACGACGTTTCGCAGCTGAAACTGGCGCGCGGTCTGGACGCTGTGGTCGAGGACTGCGTAAACGCCGTTGGCGTTGACGTGAACACCGCTTCGGTGGCGCTGCTGGCGCGTATCTCCGGCCTCAACTCGACGCTGGCGCAGAACATCGTCGCTCACCGCGATGAGCACGGCGCGTTCAAAACCCGTGCAGCCCTGAAGAAAGTCGCCCGCCTGGGCGAAAAAACCTTCGAACAGGCCGCAGGTTTCTTGCGCGTGATGAACGGCGATAACCCGCTGGATTCGTCGGCGGTTCACCCGGAAGCCTATCCGCTGGTGCAGCGTATTGCCGCTGAAACCGACCGCGACATCCGCTCGCTGATCGGCGACGCAAGCTTCCTCAAGCGTCTGGATCCGAAGAAGTTCACCGACGAGACCTTCGGTCTGCCCACCGTCACCGACATTCTGCAAGAACTGGAAAAGCCGGGCCGCGACCCGCGTCCGGAGTTCAAGACTGCGGAGTTCCAGGAAGGCGTTGAAGATCTGAAAGACCTGCAACTGGGGATGATCCTCGAAGGCGTCGTCACCAACGTGACCGCGTTCGGTGCATTCGTCGACATCGGCGTGCATCAGGACGGTCTGGTGCACATCTCAGCGCTGTCGGAAAAATTCATCAAGGACCCACGCGAAGCGGTGAAGGCCGGTGATGTGGTGAAAGTGAAGGTCATGGAAGTCGACATCCCACGCAAACGCGTTGGCCTGTCGATGCGCATGGGCGACACCCCAGGCGAGAAAATCGACGGTGCGCGTGGTTCGCGTCCGGGCTCGGCGCAACGCCAGCCTTCGAACAACGCGCCGCGCAAGGAAACCGCAACCGCCGCACCAGTCAACAACGCAATGGCCTCGCTGTTCGCCAACGCCAAGCAGTTGAAGAAACGCTGATGGAGATTCCGGCCGGGCTCGTCGAGAGCGCGTTTTTCAAGCTGTTGGGCTGCCGCCTGCACAGCCTGGAAACCGGGGTGGCGCAAGTTGCCCTGGGGCTGGAACCCGAACTGCGCAATCGCGGCGGCAAATTGCACGGTGGCGCGCTGTTCAGTCTGGTCGATATCGCCATGGGGCTGGCCTGTTCCAGCACCCACGGCTTCGATCAGCAAAGCGCGACCATCGAGTGCAAGATCAACTATATCCGCGCCGTTTCCGACGGCGAGGTGCTGTGCACGGCGCGGGTGATTCACCCGGGCCGGCGCACGTTGGTGGTTGAAGCCGACGTGATGCAGGGCGACAAACTGGTCGCAAAAGCGCAAGGCACGTTCGCTGTCCTGTAGCTACCGGTCACCATTTTGGGTTAATTTCGGCGCAATGAATCCTGTAGGAGCTGCCGCAGGCTCGGGCCGCGATCGGACGATCTTTTGATCTTGCTATTGAAAAACAAAATCAAAAGATCGTCCGATCGCGGCCCGAGCCTGCGGCAGCTCCTACAGGGTATGTGTGCGGCTGACCGGCTAGAAAAACCAGGCGATAACGCCAGTTTCAACTTCACCCTTGTAGACCGTCCTGCCCACCCCCATATTGGGGCGACTGACGCGTGAAGGAATCCAAATTGAGCGAACTTCTCAACCGCCGCCTGGCTCTGCTCGGCGAGCGCGCTAACCTCTCTCTGCTCGAGCAGTGCCTGCACGGTATCGAACGTGAATGCCTGCGCGTGACCAGCGAAGGTCGCCTGGCGCAAACGCCGCACCCCGAAGCCTTGGGTTCCGCGCTGACCAACGAACAGATCACCACCGACTATTCCGAGTCGTTGCTGGAGTTCATCACGCCTGCCCTGCCGGATCCTGCCGACACGCTGGCGAGCCTGGACAAGATTCATCGCTTTGCCTACAGCAAACTCGGCAACGAGTACCTGTGGAGTCCATCGATGCCGTGCCCGTTGCCGGCCGAGGAAGACATCCCGATCGCCTATTACGGCACCTCCAACATTGGTCAGCTCAAGTACGTCTACCGCAAGGGCCTGGCCCTGCGCTACGGCAAGACCATGCAGTGCATTGCCGGTATTCACTACAACTTCTCGCTGCCGGAAAAGCTCTGGCCGCTGCTGCGCGAAACCGAAGGTTTTGTCGGCACGGATCGCGACTTCCAGTCGTTTTCCTACATCGCACTGATCCGTAATTTCCGTCGTTACAGCTGGCTGCTGATGTACCTGTTCGGTGCGTCGCCAGCGCTGGATGCAGGGTTCCTGCGGGGGCGTTCGCATCAACTCGAACAACTCGATCCAGACACCTTGTATCTGCCGTACGCGACCAGCCTGCGCATGAGCGACCTCGGTTACCAGAGCAACGCCCAGGCCGGTCTGACGCCGTGCTACAACGATCTGTCGAGCTACACCGACAGCCTGCGCAAAGCCGTTGCCACGCCGTACCCGCCGTACGTTGAAGTCGGCACGCACAAGGACGGTGAGTGGGTGCAGCTCAATACCAACATCCTGCAGATCGAAAACGAGTACTACTCCAACATCCGCCCGAAACGCGTGACCTACACCGGCGAGCGGCCGATTCAGGCGCTGGTGGCCCGTGGCATTCAGTACGTCGAAGTGCGTTGCTTGGACATCAATCCGTTCCTGCCGATGGGCATCGACCTGACCGAATCGCGTTTCCTCGATGCGTTCCTCCTGTACTGCGCGTTCAACGACAGCCCTTTGCTGACCAACACGTCCTGCGGCAACGCGACGTCGAACTTCCTCAGCGTGGTCAAGGAAGGTCGTCGTCCGGGCCTGCAATTGCAGCGCGACGGTCAACCGGTCGAAATGAAGACCTGGGCGGCAGAACTGCTGGAGCAAATCGCGCCACTGGCGGCGTTGCTGGACCAGAGCCATGGCGGCGATGCGCACAGCAAGGCGCTGGATACGCAACTGGCCAAGGTCAGCGATCCGTCCCTGACGCCATCCGCGCAGGTGCTGGCGGCGATGGCTGAGCATAAGGAAAGCTTTGCGCAGTTCTCGTTGCGTCAGAGTCAGGCGCATGCCGAGTTTTTCCGCAGCGAGCCGTTGGCGGCGGATGAACAGGCGAAGTTTGAGGAGTTGGCGCGTACGTCGCTGGCTGCGCAGGCTGAGCTGGAGCAGAACGAGGTGGGCGATTTTGATGTGTTTGTCGGGTCATATCAGGCGAGCATTTTGGCGATCAGCAATTAAGCGTTGGCAGTAAAAAAGATCGCAGCCTTCGGCAGCTCCTACACTTGATCGTTCCCACGCTCCGCGTGGTAACGCCTCAAGGGACGCTCCGCGTCCAGGTGACGCGGAGCGTCACCGGCTGCATTCCCACGCAGAGCGTGGGAACGATCTGAGCCCTTCTTAGATTTTTCCGCTCATAAGCTCATTCGAAAAAGTTATTTATTTACTGATTCTTAGATCATTTAGTCTCCTTTCACGCCGACGCTCGGTCGCCTGATATGGAGCTGTTCAATGAAACTGAATTTCCCGCTTCGCCTGCTCGCCGTTGCCTCTCTGGCTGCTGCGAGTTTCCTGGCCCAGGCCGCCGACCTCACCGTCGCCTACCAAACCACCGTTGACCCGGCGAAAGTCGCCCAGGCCGACGGCGCTTACGAAAAAGCCACCAAAGCCGATATCGCTTGGCGCAAGTTCGACAACGGCGCCGACATCATCGCCGCCATCGCTTCCGGCGACGTGCAGATCGGCTACCTCGGTTCGAGCCCGCTGACCGCGGCGATCACCCGCAAAGTTCCGGTCGAAACCTTCCTCATCGCCACTCAGATCGGCGCTGCCGAAGCACTGGTCGCTCGCGACGGTTCCGGCATCAAAACCCCGCAAGATCTGGTCGGCAAGAAAATCGCCGTGCCGTTCGTGTCTACCGGTCACTACAGCCTGCTCGCCGCACTGAAGCACTGGAACATCGATCCGTCGAAAGTCACCATCCTCAACCTCGCGCCACCGGCCATCGTTGCCGCATGGAAGCGTGGTGATATCGACGCCACCTACGTTTGGGATCCGGCACTCGGCGTGGCCAAGGAAAACGGCAAAGTGCTGATCACTTCCGGCGAACTGGCCAAATTCGGCGCGCCGACCTTTGACGCGTGGATCGTGCGCAAAGACTTCGCCGAGAAGCACCCGGAAATCGTCACCGCGTTCGCCAAGGTCACCCTCGACGCCTACGCCGATTACCGCAAAGACCCGAAAGCCTGGCTGGCCGATCAGTCCAACGTCGACAAACTGGTGAAACTCTCCGGCGCCAAGGCCACTGACATTCCGCTGTTGCTGCAAGGCAACGTCTACCCGCTGGCGGCTGACCAGGTCAGCGACCTCGGCGCGCCGACCACCAAAGCCATCACCGACACCGCCGCGTTCCTCAAGGAGCAAGGCAAGGTCGAAGCCGTTCTGCCGGACTACGCGCCGTACGTCAGCGCCAAATTCATCACCAACTGATCGGGAGTTAACTGCGATGGCCTTGCTACAGCTGGAGCGCATCAGCGCACAGTACCCGGGCAGCCCGGAACCGGTGCTGGCGGATATTTCTCTGACCCTGGGGCCTCAGCAATTGCTGGTCGCCCTCGGCCCGTCCGGCAGTGGCAAGACTTCGTTGTTGAACCTGATTGCCGGTTTCGTTGAACCGAGCGCCGGGCGCATCACCCTCGACGGCGTACCGGTCAAAGGCCCGAGCGCCGAACGTGGCGTGGTGTTCCAGGACGACGCCTTGCTGCCTTGGCAGGACGTGCTGGCCAACGTTGCATTTGGTCTGGAACTGGCCGGCGTCGCCAAGGACAAACGCGAAAAGATCGCCCGTGAAATGCTCGCGCTGGTTGATCTCTCCGGTTTCGAAAGCCGCCGGATCTGGCAGCTTTCCGGTGGCCAGAAGCAGCGTGTCGGCCTCGCCCGCGCCCTCGCCGCTGATCCGCGTGTATTGCTGATGGACGAACCCTTCGGCGCCCTCGACGCGTTCACTCGCGAACAGATGCAGGAATTGTTGCTGCAAGTCTGGCAGCGCACCGCCAAGCCGGTTTTCCTGATCACCCACGACATTGAAGAAGCGGTGTTCCTCGCCACTGACCTGATTCTGCTCGCGCCGAATCCGGGGCAGATCGTTGAACGCCTGCATCTGGATTTCGGTCAGCGTTACGCCGCTGGCGAGTCCGCCCGCGCGATCAAATCCGATCCACGTTTTATCGAAACCCGCGAACACGTGCTGAGCAAAGTGTTCTCGCAACGCAGCGCCGGGCAACGGCAGGAGCGCGCATGAGCAGTTACGACGTTTCCTCGGCTGCGGTAAAACCGGTCAGCGCATCGGTGGCGATTCCGGTGCGCCGCAGCCTCAGCACGCGCTGGATCAGCTTGCTGACCTTGTTTGCATTGTTAGCGATCTGGTGGGCGGTGACTGCCACCGGTTTGATCGAACCGCTGTTCCTGCCGCCGCCTTCCGCCGTGCTGCAAAAAGGCTGGTTGTTGGCGACCACGGGCTATATGGATTCGACCTTGTGGCAGCACCTGGGTGCGAGCCTGAGCCGCATCGGTCTGGGCCTCGGTTTTGCGATTCTGACCGCCGTGCCGGTGGGCATTGCCATCGGTGCCAACCGCATCGCCCGTGGTGTGCTCGATCCGTTGATCGAGTTCTACCGCCCGATTCCACCGCTGGCCTATCTGCCGCTGATCGTGATCTGGTGCGGCATCGGCGAGTTGTCGAAAGTGCTGCTGATCTATCTGGCGATTTTCGCGCCAATCGCCATCGCTACGGCGACCGGCGTGCGCACGGTTGATCCGGCGAAATTGCGCGCGGCGCAGTCGCTGGGTGCAACGCGTTTACAGCTGATTCGTCATGTGATTTTGCCAAGCGCCCTGCCGGACATTCTCACTGGCGTGCGCATTGGTCTAGGGGTTGGCTGGTCGACGCTGGTCGCGGCCGAATTGATCGCCGCCACCAGCGGCTTGGGTTTCATGGTGCAGTCAGCCGCGCAGTTCCTGGTCACCGATGTGGTGGTGCTGGGGATTCTGGTCATCGCCCTGATCGCCTTCGCCATGGAAATGGGCCTGCGCGCCCTGCAGCGCAAACTGGTGCCGTGGCACGGCCAGGCCCACTAAAGCATTTTTTTGAATCACCCCCTGTAGGAGCTGCCGCAGGCTGCGATCTTTTGATCTTGTTTTTAAAAAGATCAAGATCAAAAGATCGCAGCCTGCGGCAGCTCCTACAGGGAGGTGGTTATCTGGAATTGAAGAGAAAGACCATGAGCAGCCTCAACATCACCCCGTTAAGCTCGGCCCTCGGCGCGCAGATCAGCGGCGTCGACATCAGCCAGCCGCTGTCCCTGGAACACCGCGACGCCATCGAGCAGGCGCTGCTCAAATACCAGGTTCTGTTCTTCCGCAACCAGCCGATCGAACCACCGCAACAGGCACGCTTCGCCGCCTATTTCGGCGATCTGCACATTCACCCGATCTACCCGAACGTGCCGGAACAGCCGGAAGTGCTGATCCTCGACACCGCCGTCACCGACGTGCGCGACAACGCGATCTGGCACACCGACGTGACCTTCCTGCCGACGCCGGCGATGGGCGCGGTACTCAGCGCAAAATTGCTGCCGGAGTTTGGTGGCGACACGCTGTGGGCCAGCGGGATTGCCGCGTATGAAGCGCTGTCGGCGCCGATGAAAGGTTTGCTCGAAGGGCTGACCGCCACGCACGATTTCACTCGCTCGTTTCCGCTGGAACGCTACGGCAATACGCCGCAAGCGCTGGCGCAGTGGGAAGAAGCGCGACGCAAGAATCCACCGTTGTCGCACCCGGTGATACGCACGCATCCGGTCAGTGGGCGGCGCTCGTTGTTCGTCAATGAAGGCTTCACGTCGAAGATCAATGAGCTGTCGGAAACCGAGAGCGAGGCGATTCTGAAGTTTCTGTTCGCCCATGCGACGCGACCGGAATTCACCATTCGCTGGCGCTGGCAGCAGGACGATATTGCGTTCTGGGACAACCGCGTGACCCAGCATTACGCAGTGGATGACTACCGGCCGGCGCGGCGAGTGATGCAGCGAGCGACGGTGTTGGGGGATGTACCGTTTTTTCGTTGAGCCTTATTGAAGCAAAAGCCCCTCACCCTAACCCTCTCCCGGAGGGTGAGGGGACTGACCGAGGTGTCTGTACAAGCTACATCGACCTGAAATATCGGGTTGAACTCAAGCTTTGAAAGGCATGAAGATCGGCTCCCTTTCCCCCTCGCCCCCCTGGGGGAGAGGGCTGGGGTGAGGGGGTTGGATCTTGCTGATACAAGCCAATCGTCATCACTGCGCCGTCGAAGGCTTCTCCCACAGATTGATCCCGCCCTCTTGGGCAAAGCGGTCAATCTCCGCCAGTTCTTCAGCACTGAAACTCAAATTCTTCAACGCGCCGACGTTCTCGATAATCTGCTCCGGCCGGCTCGCGCCGATCAGTGCCGAGGTCACCCGGGGATCACGCAGCGTCCACGCCAGCGCCAGTTGCGCCAGGCTCTGACCACGATGCTTGGCGATCTCGTTCAGCGCGCGCACGTGAGCGATGTTGGCGTCGGACAAGTGCGAAGCCTGCAGCGAGCCACCGCCCGGACGATTGACCCGCGCATCCGCCGGCACGCCGTTGAGGTATTTGTCGGTGAGCAGACCTTGCGCCAGCGGTGTGAAAGCGATCACGCCGGTGCCGAGTTCATCGGTGGTATCGAGCAGATCCTTTTCCACCCAACGATTGAGCAGGTTGTACGCCGGTTGATGGATCAACAGCGGCACTTTCCATTCTTTCAACAGCGCGGCCATTTCGCGGGTTTTCACGCCGGAATACGACGAGATACCGATGTACAACGCCTTGCCCTGTTGCACGGCAGCGGCGAGGGCACTGGCGGTTTCTTCCAGCGGGGTGTCCGGGTCGAAGCGGTGCGAATAGAAGATATCCACATAGTCCAGACCCAGGCGTTGCAGGCTCTGGTCGAGGCTGGCCAGCACGTATTTGCGCGAGCCGCCGCCCTGGCCGTAAGGGCCGGGCCACATGTCCCAACCGGCCTTGCTGGAGATGATCAGCTCGTCGCGATACTGCTTGAAGTCTTCACGCAGCAAACGGCCGAAATTGATCTCGGCGCTGCCGTATGGCGGGCCGTAGTTGTTGGCCAGGTCGAAGTGGTTGATGCCCAGATCGAACGCGGTACGCAGCAACGCGCGCTGGGTGTCGATCGGCGTGCTGTCGCCGAAGTTGTGCCACAGCCCCAGCGACAGCGCCGGCAGCACCAGACCACTGCGCCCGACGCGGCGGTAAGGGATGGAGTCATAGCGGTTTTCGGCAGCGGTGTAAGTCATCGAATCCTCTCTTGTCTGTCTTTTAGTCATCTGAAACCGAATACCTTTGTGGCGAGGGGATTTATCCCCGTTGGGTGGCGAAGCCGCCCCAAAACCTGAAACCTCGATGAATCAGGTGCGCCGTATGCGCTGGTTTTACGACTGCTCCGCAGCCGAACGGGGATAAATCCCCTCGCCACAAAAGCTCTACCAGTCATGCAAAGCGATTTACAGGTCGGGCGAGGCCAAGGTTCTGGCGCAACGTCCGGCCCTCGTATTCCGTTCTGAACAACCCACGACGTTGCAGTTCCGGGACCACGCTGTTGGCGAAGTCTTCAAGCCCGCCCGGCAGATGCGGCACCAGCACGTTGAAACCGTCCGCCGCACCCTGCTCGAACCATTCCTGCAAACGATCAGCGATCTGCTGCGGCGTACCGACCAGGCTGTAATGCCCGCGCCCGCCAGCTATCTTGCGCCCCAGTTCGGCAAGGCTCAGGTTCTCCCGCCCCGCCAACTCAGTGAGCAATTTCTGCCGGCTCTGCTGACCGCTTTCCGTCTGCGGCAACTGCGGCAACGGTCCGTTCAGCGGGTACTTCGACAAATCGAAGTTGCCCAGCATACGCCCAAGCAAGGCGACGCCAACCTCGGGTTCGACTAATTGCTGAAACGTTTCACATTTTTCCTGCGCTTCGGCTTCGGTGCGGCCGACCACGACAAAAACCCCGGGCATGATTTTCAGCGATTCGGCGCTGCGCCCGTATTTCGGCAAGCGCCCTTTGAGGTCGGCGTAGAACGCCTTCGCATTGGCCAGCGAAGTCTGCGCGGTGAACACCACCTCAGCCGTTTGCGCCGCCAACTCGCGGCCGAGTTCGGAAGATCCGGCCTGAACGATCACCGGTTGCCCCTGTGGCGAGCGCGCAACGTTCAACGGGCCTTTGACCCTGAAGTGTTCCCCGACGTGATCCAGCACGTGCAACTTCGCAGGGTCGTAATACGCCCCGCTCGCCTTGTCGCGCACAAACGCATCGTCCTCCCAACTGTCCCAGAGCCCGGTGACCACCTGATGAAATTCGCGCGCTCGGATGTAGCGTTCGGCATGGCCAATATGTTCATCGCGGCCGAAATTCAACGCCTCGGCGGCATTGTCCGAGGTCACCAGATTCCACCCCGCTCGCCCGCCCGACAAATGATCGAGCGAAGCGAATTTGCGCGCCACGTGATACGGCTCGTTGTAACTGGTGGTCGCCGTGGCTATCAGGCCAATGTGCTCGGTCACTGCACTCAGCGCCGAGAGCAACGTCAGCGGTTCAAAGTGATCGGAGCGCGCCATGCGACTGGCGATGTTCTGGGTCGGCGCGGCGACGCTGTCAGCGACAAACAACGCATCGAATTTCGCCGCCTCGGCAATCTGCGCCAGCCGTTTGTAATGGGCGAAATCCAGACCCGCATTCGCCGGCACATCCGGATGACGCCACGCCGCGACGTGGTGCCCGGTGGCCATAAGGAACGCGCCGAGTTTCAACTGTCTGCTCATCTCAGAAATCCTTGCGCAGTTGCACACCGAAATAGCGCTCGTCATCCCGTGGCACGGCGCGGTAGATGTAGTTGCCGCCGCTGGCGAGAACCGGCGAGTAAGACTTGTCGGTGAGGTTCTTGCCCAGCAAGGCAACGCGCCAGCCGTTGCTGTAATCGGCCAAGGCAATGCTGGCGTTCCAGATGCCGTACGCGCCCTGCTTGGTGTCGACGTTTTGGCTGATGTCGTACTGCACTTCGCTTTGCCAGCTGTAGTCGGTGCCGAGTTCGATATCCAGGCCGTTATCCAGCGGGATGCTGTAGTCGGCGCGCACGTAGCTTTTCCAGTCCGGGCTGAACGGCAGCGGTTTGCCGTTGACGTTGCACGACGCCGCCGCACCGGCCGGGCAGGCGAATTCGTCGATGCGCGCGCGGGTGTAAGCGAGTGCACCGGACAGCTTCAATTGTTGGGTCGCTTGCAGGGCGTAATCGAGTTCGACGCCTTCGGTGCTGACACTGCCGGCGTTGATCAGCCGCGTCACCACTTGCCCGGCGACGGTGTCGAAAAAATTCGCCTGGTAGTTGTCGTACTCGCTGTGGAACACCGCGAGGTTGGTGGTCAGGCGATTGTTCCAGGAAGTGGCTTTGATCCCCGCCTCCCAAGTGTTGGAGGTCTCCGGTTTCAGCGCTTCGGTGTCGCGCGGCTGCATGTTGAAAAACACGTTGTAGGCCGGGCCTTTGTAGCCGCGCGAGTAGGTCAGGTAAGTGGTGACGGCATCGCTCAAGTCGTACTGCAAACCGAGGCGGCCAGACCAGCCATCTTCGTCGACGGAACCTGAGCTGCTGGTCGACGGCTGGATGCCGCTGACGGTGGTCGCCGAAGTCGAGACGCGACGATGATCGTATTCAAGATCATCGTGGGTGTAGCGAAGGCCGGCGATGCCGCGAAAGTCAGACGTGAAGTTCAGCGTGCTCTCGCCGAACACCGCGTAGCTGTCGCTGGTGGTGCTGTAGTTGGCCACGCCTCGGTCGGTGCGCGTCGTCGTTGTCAGGGTGCGCTGATAGGTCTCGTCGTCCTTGCCGTGCATGTAGAACAGGCCTGCGACGTACTCGAGGAATTCGCCCTTCGGCGAAGCCAGGCGCAGCTCTTGCGAGTATTGATCGAAGGCCAGATCGCCTTTGTCGGCCGTACCGGGGAACGCTGCCGTCACCGTGCCGAGGCGGTCGCCGTCCTGATACTGAGTGTTGTCCCAGCCACGCCACGCAGTGATCGACGTCAGCGTGTAATCGCCCAATTGCCAGTCGAACTGACCGGACAAACCTTTGTTGATGTCCTCGACGTGAGTACGGGTGTCGGTGTTGATGTCGCGGTTGTGGCTGGAGGCATATGCCGGACTCAGCGCGTTGGCAAAGGCCGGGGTCAACGACTTGCTGACCACGCCGTTGGGGCCGTCGTCATGGGCCTGCATGTAGTCGGCAATCAGCGTGAAGGTGACGTCGTCATTCGGGGTGAATTCGAGTTTGCCGCGCACGCCACGATGGTTGTAGCCGTTGACCTCCTGACCGTTGTGCTGGTTGTCGACGTTGCCGTAGTAGCTGCCGAACAGCGTGCTGATCGAGCCTTTCAACGTCTCCGGAATCAGGCTGCCACCAATGCCGAAACGGGTGCGACTTTCGTTGCCGCTGTAGTACGACTGATCGATGTAACCGTGAGTCTCGGCGGTCGGCGCCTTACTGGTGATGTTGAGCACGCCGGCCGAGGCGTTCTTGCCGAACAGCGTGCCTTGCGGACCGCGCAAAACCTCGACGCGCTCCAGATCCAGCAGGTCCATGGTTGCCTGTCCCGGACGTGCATACACCACGCCGTCGATCACCGTGGCCACGGTCGGCTCAACGCCTGGAGAGGTGGAAATCGTGCCGACGCCACGTACGAATAACGAGGTGTCCTTGTTCGACGCGCCAGTGCGGAAATTCAGCGACGGCACTTGCTGAACGATGCTCGCCACACCGTTGCGGTTATCGCGCTCAAGCTGTTCGCCGTCGATCACCGAGACCGCGACCGGCACTTTTTGCAGCGACTCTTCGCGGCGGGTAGCGGTGACGGTCACCGACTTCAGTGTCGGCTCTTGCTCGCTATTGTCAGCGGCGAATGCGTTGGGCAACGGCAGCGCCGCCAGCCCTGTCAGTAACCAGCCAGCGGCGCGAATCGACTGCGCCAGTGTGTGTGTCGCCCCAGCAATGTTGTGCATGCTTTGCCCGCTCGAAAATGGTCCTGATCCGCTGCCGTTCTGCGACGACAGCGCCTGAATCGGTGTCTTGGGCATTCGCTCGAGCGAGTAGCAGACAACGCGCTATGTTAGCGCTAACATCGACAGTATTGGCAAGCCGCACATAGAGCGTCCAATACTGAAAAATTAGTTTTATATGCGATTTTGTTTTTAACAAGGATCGACCCGTGAGCGAAGAAAAGCCCCGCAAGCGCCGTGGTGCCGGACGTGTGACCCTCAATGCCGTGGCGCGTGAGGCCGGGGTTTCGGCGATCACCGTGTCGCGTTATTTCAATCAGCCGGAACAGGTTTCACCCGAGCGCCGCGAGCGGATTGCGGCAGTGGTGGCCGAGTTGGGTTACGTACCGAATCTGGTGGCCGGCGGGCTGGCCTCGGCGCGGGGGAAAATCGTCGGCATGGTCATTCCGAACATCTCAGGGCCGATCTTCGCCAACACCATTCAAGGCTTCAGTGACACGCTCAGCCGTCATGGCTATCAGCTGTTGCTGGCGTCGAGTTACTTCAGCACCGAGCAGGAAGAAAACGCGGTGCGCGCGTTTCTCGGCTGGTCGCCGGCGGCGTTGGTGCTGACCAGTCACTTTCACAGTGCCGGTACCGAAAAGATGATTGCCGAAGCCGATGTGCCGGTGATCGAAACCTGGGATTACCAGCCGGATCGCGAGCCGATGCAGATCGGGTTTTCGCATTTCGACGTGGGCGTGGCGGCGGCGAAGTATCTGCTGGGAAAAGGTTATCGACGTATCGCCTTCGTGCAGAACAGTGCTGCGGGCGACTTCAGCGCCCTGGAGCGTCGCGACGGTTATGCCGCGACCGTGCGTCAATCAAAACTGGAGCCGTGGGTGTTCGCACCTGACGCTGATCGCACTCCATTCGAGGCCGGCAAACAGGCGATGGACGCCCTGATGAACGCCTCACCGCCTCCCGACGCGATCATCTTCGCCAACGACAACCTCGCCGCCGGCGGCCTGCTCGCCGGGCAACGCGCCGGTTTGAAAATCCCTGAAGACTGCGCCGTTCTCGGCTTCGGTGATTACCCGTTCGCCGAGATGCTGCTGCCGAGCCTGAGCACGATCAAACCACCGGCGCTGGAGATCGGCGTACTGGCCGCGACACGAGTGCTGGAAAGCCTTGGGGTATTACCAAGCGAGGAGGTGCAACGGCTGAATCTGCTGCAGTGCCAAGTCATCGGACGCGAAAGCACCTGAAACGGACATTTGCGTAGGAGCTGCCGCAGGCTGCGATCTTTTGATCTTAAAAACAAGGCAAAAGATCGCAGCCTGCGGCAGCTCCTACAGGGGCATCTTTACACCGAGAGTTCGCGCAGGGCGGCTGCCGCGAGGAAACCGGAGCGGGAGCGATAGCGCTGGTCACGCCGCACAGTCTGGTCAATACGCTCAAGCAACTGCTCAGGCAGCGTGGCGTTAAACCGCACTGACTTGCCGAAATACGGGGTGATATCAAAATCGACCACACCCCAGATCCCTCCCGCGTAATCCGGATTATCGAGATGAGCATCGATGTCCCTCACTTGCGGCAACGGTGCGGCGTCGGCGACCAAACCCTCATAGTGAAGCGCCAACGCTTCCTGAGTATTCTCAAACGCCTCAGCGACCGTAGTGCCCGCAGAGAAGCAGCCCGGTACATCCGGGATGATCACGCCGTAGTCTGAGTCGGCATCCGATCAACGGCAGGCGCGGCCAAGCAAGCAAAACACGTCGCCGACCGAACTCTGTGCAGGAGTCGCAAAATGTGTGCAGTAGAGAAGCAGGACGGGCAGTGGCGGGGGCTGGATTGGCTATGCTCTAAAGGACACCGAGGTGGCCCCATCGCGGGCAAACCCGCTCCCACAGGGTTCTGCGTCGTTCACAAATTTGTGTCCAACCCCGAAACCTGTGGGAGCGGGCTTGCTCGCGATGGCGGCCGATCTGGCACCGCACATCCCGCAGGCACCACCATGCACACCGCCATCATCATCTTCTTCGGCCTGGTTCTGCTCGCCCTGATGCTCTACATCGGCGAACGCATCGGCTTCAGCCGTCAGACCATGGCCTACAGCTTCGCCGCTCTGTGGCTGGCGTTGACGGTGATTAATGGCGCGGTGGGCGTGGTGCATGCGGGCCAACCACTCGGTTCGGAAATAGCGATTGGCAGTGCGGTATTCGGGGTGCCGATGGCGGCGATGGTGTTGTTCATGGTGCTGAGCGCCGAGTCGTAAATCGTCCCGGCGCCCAGCTGCCAATCAACGCACCAGATGCAGGAACTGCATGTGGCGTTCGTACTGGTCGAGGATGTCGTTGATGATCTGCTCTTTGGTGTAGCCGACCAGATCGTAGTCCTGACTGCCCTCGCTCAAATGCACTTCGGCGCGGTAATAGCGGCGGTTGTTGAGCTGCTTCGAACCCATCCCGCCACGCGCGAACGACGGCGTGAAGTAGCCGCGCATCTGCACCTGGTAGATGAACGGATGCGCATCACCATGGCCGATTTCGAGGCTGACGCTGTCATTCGCCGGATCCGGCTGAGTGACCACGTTCAGGCCTTTCTCGACGAACACCGCCGTCACTTCTTCAATCGCCGGGCGCACCGTGGTGTCCATGAAACGGTACACCTCGTCACGCGACGGGAAGTGTACGGCCTGACTCAGGCGCTGACGCCAGCCGCCCGTGCCGCGCCGCGAACCGGAGACCGGTGCCAGCGAATGCAACTGCGCGATCTGCTTCTGCGACTCCAGATAGAACGCCTTGTGCAGGCCCCACATCATCAGCAATAGAATCAGCGAGAACGGCAACGAGGTCAGCACCACCGCTGACTTCAGCGCATCGATGCTGCCAGAGAACAGCAACGCACTGGTGATCAGTGCCGTCATCGCGCCCCAGAACACCCGCAGCCATTTCGGCCCGTCTTCGTCCGGATTGCCGCCCTTGGCCGACAGGGTCGAGAGCACAACGGTGCCGGAATCGGCAGAGGTGACGAAGAACACGAAGCTGATGAACACTGTCACGGCGATGACGGTTTTGCTCCATGGATAGGTTTCCAGCAGCAGGTAAATGCTCATCGACGGGTTGTCGATGGCCGACATGCCGAGCGCGCTCATGCCGTGGTTGAGCACCTGATCGATGGCGCTGTTGCCGAAGATCGACATCCACGCGAGGGTGAAACCGAGCGGAATCAGCAGCACACCGAAAACGAATTCGCGGATGGTCCGCCCACGGGAAATCCGTGCGATGAACAGGCCCACGAACGGCGACCATGCAATCCACCAGGCCCAATAGAACACAGTCCAGCCGCCGAGCCAGTCGCTCGGTTTGTCGTAGGCGTAGAGGTCGAAACTCTTCATCGGCAAAGCGCCGAGGTAGTCACCGATGTTCTGGATCAGCGTGTTGAGCAGGTGCTGCGTCGGCCCGGCGAACAACACGAACAGCAGCAGCGCACAGGCCAGCAGCATGTTGATGTCGGACATCACCCGCACGCCTTTATCGACACCGGAGACGGCAACGATGATCGCCGCGCCCATCATCAGCGTGATCAGGCCGACCTGAATCCACTGGGTGTGCGCGATGCCGAACAGGTAGTCGAGGCCGGAGTTGAGGTGCAGCACACCAAAGCCCATGTCGGCACCGAGACCGAACACCGTGGCGATGATGCCAAAACCATCGACTGCGTAACCGATCGGGCCGTTGATGCGCTTGCCGATCAGCGGATACAGCGCCGAACGCAGAGCCAGCGGCAGGTTGTGGCGGTAAGCGAAATAGGCCAGCGCCATGCCGACGAAGGCGAACACGCCCCAGCCATGCAGGCCCCAGTGCAGAAACAGAATCTGCATCGCCTGGCGCGCCGCATCCGCCGTGCCCGCCTCGCCTTGTGGCGGCTGGAGCATGTGGGTCAGCGGTTCGGATACGCAGAAGAAAAACAGCGTGATGCTGATCCCGGCGGCGAACAGCATGCCGGCCCAGGACAGGTAACTGAATTCGGGTTCGTCGTGGTCGGCACCGAGTTTTATCTTGCCGTAGCCGGATAAGGCGGTGACCACCACGAAGACCAGATACAGGGTCATCGCGAGCATGTAGTACCAGCCGACCGTGTTGGCCGCCCAGTTTTGCGCTTCCAGCAGCCAAGCGCCGGCCTGTTCAGGCATGGCGATAACAACCAGACCGAAGAGCAGAATGACCGTCGCGGCGAAGTAGAACACCGGCGGATTCATGCGCACCAGACCGCTGGCGGGGGTAGACGATGCACTCATGAAACGTGCACCTCGAGGGGTTGAAACGTGGCTGAAATGATCGGACTCAGCAAAGGCAAGCCTCCTGTTGTGAGCGGGCAGCGAACCACCGGTTTAACTTGAATGAACGTTCAAGTTAAACATGGATAGGGTGGTAAGGACTAATCGCAGGGCTGGGCGGTAGTTTTCCTACAGTAGCCCAAGGAGGGTCAAAAGCCCCTCACCCTAACCCTCTCCCAAAGGGAGAGGGGACTGATTGGGGAATATTTGAGCGATACGCCGACGTGGTCCTGCTTTACCGAATCCAGAATCGACTCGGTATTTCAGGTCGATGTATGACGCAAGACACTTCGGTCGGCCCCCTCTCCCTCTGGGAGAGGGCTGGGGTGAGGGGAAGCTGTTAAAGCCCTACTTCTGCGTGCCGTCATCATGCTGCAAGTTGGCCTGGGTCAGATTGCACCCGGCCGGCACACTGCGCGTCAGCCACACGTTGCCGCCAATGGTCGATCCTTTGCCGATGGTGATCCGCCCGAGAATCGTCGCCCCGGCATAAATCACCACATCATCCTCAACGATCGGATGGCGCGGATGGCCCTTCTGCAACTGGCCGTCTTCGTCCGCCGGGAAGCGCTTCGCCCCCAGCGTCACGGCCTGATAAATCCGCACGCGCTCGCCAATGATCGCGGTCTCGCCGATCACCACGCCCGTGCCGTGATCGATAAAGAAGCTGCGGCCGATCTGCGCCCCCGGATGGATATCGATGCCAGTCGCCGAGTGGGCGATTTCCGCGCTGATTCGCGCCAGCAATGGCAGCCCGGCGCGATACAAATGGTGCGCCAGACGATGGTGAATCACTGCCAGAATCCCTGGGTAGCAGAGCAGCACTTCATCGACACTGCGCGCCGCCGGGTCACCGTGATAGGCGGCTAGCACATCGGTGTCGAGCAGGGCGCGCAAGCCCGGTAAGGCCAAGGCGAAATCCTGGACGATCTGAATTGCGCGGGCCTCGACTTCGCTGTCGACTTGCGCGCTGTGGCGGGCGACGTAACGCAGCTCCAGGCGGGTTTGTGCCAGCAGGGCATTCAGCGCGACATCAAGGGTGTGGCCGACGTAGAAATCTTCACTCTCTTCGCGCAGATCCACCGGCCCCAGACGCATCGGGAACAATGCGCCACACAGCGCTTCGAGAATCTCCGCCATCGCTGCCCGCGACGGCAACTCGCGACCACCCTGCTCGCCGGACGCCCGGCCGTTCTGTGCCCGCCATTGATCCCGCGCGCTGCGCAGTTGACTGACGATGGCCTGCAATTGCCAATGGCTGGAACGCTCGCTCACGGTAAAGACTCCTCACGGGCGGCCGGACTGTCTGGCCGCGTCCACGGCGCCTACTTTACGGCATGCTCGCGAGGGCGAATTAAGAACCGATAGTGCTGGGCTCAGTTTATTTGGCTATAAGCGATTCGCGGTTGCCCGGGTAAAAGCGCATGCCTATAGTCCTTTCATCTTCCTCCGCCAGTACGGAACCATGTCTAAACAACCGATCAAACAACAGCTGGATCGCTTTGACCGTCTCGACCTGCTCGGTCATCCGACGCCTTTGGAAAAACTCGAGCGCCTGTCCTCCTGGCTCGGCCGCGAGGTGTACATCAAGCGTGATGACCTGACGCCGCTGGCCATGGGTGGCAACAAGCTGCGCAAGCTCGAATACCTCGCCGCCGACGCCCTCGCGCAAGGCGCCGATACGCTGATCACCGCCGGTGCGCTGCAATCGAACCACGTTCGCCAAACTGCTGCACTCGCTGCCAAACTTGGCCTCGGCTGCGTGGCGCTGCTGGAAAACCCGCTGGGCACCGATGACAGCAATTACACCGGCAATGGCAACCGCCTGCTGCTGGATCTGTTCGACACCAAGGTCGAACTGGTCGACAACCTCGACAATGCTGACGAACAACTCGCGGCCCTTGCCGTGCGTTTGCGCAGCAACGGCAAGAAACCGTACCTGGTGCCGATTGGCGGCTCGAATGCGCTCGGTGCATTGGGTTACGTACGCGCAGGGCTGGAACTGGCCGGGCAAATCAAAGACACCGGCATCGATTTCGCTGCAGTGGTGTTGGCCTCGGGCAGCGCCGGAACTCACAGCGGTCTGGCATTGGCGTTGAGCGAAGTGTTGCCGCAATTGCCGGTGATTGGCGTGACCGTTTCGCGCAGTGAAGAAGACCAGCGACCGAAGGTGCAGGGCCTCGCCGAACGCACGGCGGACCTGCTCGGCGTCGAGTTGGCGGCGAGTTTCAAGGTTGAGTTGTGGGACGAATACTTTGGCCCGCGTTATGGCGAACCGAATGCCGGGACGTTGGCGGCGGTGAAGCTGTTGGCGAGTCAGGAAGCGGTGTTGCTGGATCCGGTTTATACCGGCAAGGCGATGGCGGGATTGCTGGACGGGATCGGGCGTCAGCGCTTTGATGAGGGGCCGATTATTTTCCTGCACACCGGCGGTGCGCCGGCGTTGTTTGCCTACAGGGATTTTCTGTAAGCAAGATCAAAAGATCGTAGCCTGCGGCAGCTCCTACAGGTGATCCCGCGTAGGAGCTGCCGCAGGCTGCGATCTTTTTCCAGAGATAACGCATATTCCAATAAAGAATAACATTTCAAATATTTAGTATTTTCAAGTCTAAAGCAGACATCTTATAGTCTCGCCGCAGGCGAATTTCGCGCAAGACGCATAAGCTGCTTTAGGGCACGATAACGCAGTCGCGCGAATAACAAATTCGCCAACTTTCCTTCAGCGTCTTCCATAAGAAAACACAGGGGCTCGTCATGAATTTTTCCGCACTACGTCGCAATCTGCTGGTTGGTTCGCTGGGCCTGGCGCTGAGCGCCGGTCTGATCGGCCAGGCAGTGGCCGGTGAGCAGCTGCAACAGATCAAGGACAAGGGCGTTCTCAACGTCGGCCTGGAAGGCACTTACCCACCGTTCAGCTTCGTCGATGCCGACGGCAAACTGTCTGGCTTCGAAGTCGAGCTCTCCGAAGCGCTGGCGCAAAAACTCGGCGTCAAAGCCAAGATCCAGCCAACCAAGTGGGACGGTATTCTTGCCGCGCTGGAATCCAAGCGCCTCGACGTCGTGGTCAACCAGGTAACGATCTCCGACGAGCGCAAGAAGAAGTATGACTTCTCTGAGCCTTACACCGTTTCCGGGATTCAGGCATTGGTGCTGAAGAGCAAAGAAGCGGCACTGAACATCAAGACCGCTGCTGACCTGTCCGGCAAGAAAGTCGGTGTAGGCCTGGGCACCAACTACGAGCAATGGGTCCGCGCCAACGTGCCGGGCGCCGATGTGCGCACCTACGATGATGATCCGACCAAGTTCGCCGACCTCAACAACGGCCGTACCGACGCCATCCTGATCGACCGTCTGGCCGCACTTGAATACGCCAAGAAAGCCCCGAAAACCGTCGCCGCCGGTGAAGCTTTCTCGCGTCAGGAATCCGGTATCGCCGTGCGTAAAGGCGAGCCTGAGCTGCTGGCAGCCCTGAACAAAGCCCTCGAAGAGCTGCGGGCCGACGGCACCCTTGAGAAGCTGTCGATCAAGTACTTCAACGCAGACGTCACTAAATAATGGAAGAAGCTTTCCAACTCGCACTGGACTCCGCGCCCTTCCTGCTCAAGGGCGCGTATTACACGGTAGTCCTCAGCCTCGGCGGCATGTTCTTCGGCTTGCTGCTGGGTTTCGGCCTGGCGCTGATGCGCCTGTCGCGCTTCAAATCGGTGAGCTGGCTGGCGCGCATCTACGTGTCGTTCTTTCGCGGCACGCCGTTGCTGGTGCAACTGTTCGTGATCTATTACGGCTTGCCGCAATTGGGTCTCGAACTGGATCCGTTGCCAGCGGCGTTGATCGGCTTCTCGCTGAACATGGCCGCTTACGCCTGTGAAATTCTGCGCGCCGCGATCGGTTCGATCGAGCGTGGTCAGTGGGAAGCTGCTGCGAGCATCGGCATGACCCGCGCGCAAACCCTGCGCCGGGCCATCCTGCCGCAAGCGATGCGCACGGCGTTGCCGCCGCTGGGCAACAGCTTCATTTCACTGGTCAAGGACACGGCACTGGCCGCCACCATTCAGGTGCCGGAGCTGTTCCGCCAGGCCCAGTTGATTACCGCCCGGACTTTCGAAGTCTTCACCATGTATCTTGCCGCCGCGCTGATCTACTGGATTCTGGCCACGGTGCTTTCGCACTTCCAGAACAAGTTGGAAGAGCGGGTCAATCGGCACGACCAGGAGTCCTGACGCGATGATTGTCGTGGAAAAACTGACCAAACAATTCAAGGGTCAGGTCGTGCTCAACGGCATCGACCTCGAGGTCAAGGAAGGTGAAGTAGTCGCGATCATCGGCCCCAGCGGCTCGGGGAAAACGACGTTTCTGCGCTGCCTGAATTTCCTTGAACAACCCACCAGCGGCCGGATCAAGGTCGGCGATATCGAGATCGATACCAGCCGCCCGCTGAACCAGCAGCAAGCGCTGGTGCGCAATCTGCGCCAGCACGTTGGCTTCGTGTTCCAGAACTTCAACCTGTTCCCGCATCGCACCGCTTTGGAAAACGTCATCGAAGGCCCGATCGTGGTCAAGAAGATGCCGCGCGACGTAGCCATTGCCTTGGGCAAAAAGCTCATGGCCAAGGTCGGTCTCGCCGGCAAGGAAGACGCTTATCCACGTCGCCTCTCCGGCGGTCAGCAACAGCGCGTGGCGATTGCCCGGGCGCTGGCGATGGAGCCGGAAGTGATCCTGTTCGACGAACCGACTTCGGCCCTCGATCCGGAACTGGTCGGCGAAGTGCTGGCGACCATTCGTGGCCTCGCCGAAGAGAAACGCACCATGGTCATCGTCACCCACGAAATGGGCTTTGCCCGCGACGTGGCCAACCGCGTGGTGTTTTTCGACAAGGGCGTGATCGTCGAACAAGGCGAAGCGAAAGCGTTGTTTGCCAATCCAAAAGAAGAACGCACTAAACAGTTTCTCAGCAAGTTTCTCAATCACGCCTGAGAATCCAGATGTATCAAACGGCAACTTCCATGGATGGAAGTTACGTTATCCCGCCTGAACAACCTGCTTCAACAAACACTAATCAAACACGTTCTATTTAGAACACATATATGTTCTGCAACAGATAATCCGCGCTAAAAATATGTCCATCATTTAAAGATAGGGTTCCCGTAGCGACTTATCGAAACCGCGGAAAACCACTGAGATTTGTGGCTCAATTCGCCAACAGACCTAGGCATAAGGCCTCATCAGCGTAGGACACTTCTGATTAGCACGTAATTCACGGATTAACTAAGCACATCTATTGACACCCCTTCCCGCACACTCTTATCTAGTCGCCAACCGGCGCCACTTAGTTTAATCAACGCACATTCAACCTTGATCAAGGTTCTCGGCTGTATTGCCAGTTGATTCACGCCTTTGTTCTTCAGAAACGGACTTCGTTGCAAGCTTCAAGGAGAGAAATCGATGACTCACACTTCGCACACCCCCGAGCTGGCAGCGCCAATCCTGGCGCCCGCGCAAAAAACCGGCATCAATCTGGCTGCTGCCGCCCATCTGTCGGTCGACGTGGCGCCCTATCCCGAGATGGATTGCGGGGACCTGATCGAACTGTTCTGGAACAAATGTTATGTCGCTTCGAAGGTCCTGACCGTCGAGGATGTCGGCGCCCCGGTCAGCCTGCGGGTGCCGGAGAGTTTCATCGCCAACGGCACGGCACGTATCCACTACCGGGTCATGCAGGTTGGCCAGGGTCAGGCGCTGTCGGCGGCGACCCGGGTGCAAGTCAAACTCGATTGTCCCGGAGGCCTGCCATCGGCATTGTGCAGCGACGAAAACCAGCAACTGCAAGCCGTCACGATCCCCGACACCATCCGCCGTCAGGGGGTTAATCCGAACCAGATCAAACGCGGCGTACCGCTGACCATCGAGCCTTACGTGAACATGGCCGAGGACGATGAAATCACCTTGCGCTGGGGCGATGTGCGCATGGACCTGGTACCGGTCACGGCGGCAGACGTCGGCTTGCCGATTCAGGTCTGGGTGCCGCCGGCGGTCATCGTCGAGGCCGGTGAAGATCTGCGCCTCGACGTGACGTACTGCGTCATCGACCGGGTCGGCAACAACTCGCGCTGGGCGCCTCCGCGGACGTTGAAGATCGGCTGTGTGAACCCTTACCTGAAAGTGCCGCTGAGGCCCGCCCTCAAAGCCGCCGAGCCACGCAATTGAATAAACGCAAATCCCCTGTGGCGAGGGGATTTATCCCCGCTCGGCTGCGAAGCAGTCGTAAACCCATAACACGCGGTGTATCTGATGCACCGCGTTACCTGATTTTGGGGCCGCTTCGCAGCCCAACGGGGATAAATCCCCTCACCACAGGGATCGCATTGGCGCTTACAAATATTGTTAACCAACCCGACCATCACCCCTTCTATGCATATTCCTAAAAGTTAGTTTATTTAATATTTATACGCGCTTAGGGTATATGAACCGGACCACCGGACATTCTTTCGTTCGCCGCACTTTTGCGGCGTTTTTCATGAGATGTGAGGTAGGTAGTATGGTCCGGAACACAATCACCCCAGTGCGAATCGCCAGGGCATTGCGTGCAGCCAAGGAGCGGCACTGATGTCCAGTCTGGCAGACGCAAACGTCCAGTCTGATCTGGACATCGCCCCGTTGTTGTTGCCCGCGCAGGTCTTGCGCAACGACGCCCAAGCCATCAAGGCCGCGCATGATCTGGCGCAAGTCGCCCGTGTGCAGGCCGCCAAGCGTGACCGTCAGCGCAAGTTGCCGTGGTCGGAAATCGAACAGTTCACTCGCAGCGGTCTGGGCAGCATTGCCATCCCGCGTGAATACGGTGGCCCGCAGGTTTCGTTCGTCACCCTGGCCGAAGTGTTTGCGATCATCTCCGCCGCCGATCCGGCGCTGGGACAGATTCCGCAGAACCAGTTCGGCATCATCAATCTGGTGCTTGGCAGTGCGACCCAGGAGCAGAAAAAACAGTTGTTCCAGAGTGTTCTGGAAGGCTGGCGAATCGGCAACGCCGGCCCTGAGCGTGGCACTAAAAACACCCTGGAATTGAAAGCGCGGATCACCGCCGACGGTGACGATTATGTGATCAATGGCCAGAAGTTCTATTCCACCGGCGCGCTGTTCGCACACTGGGTTGCGGTGAAAGCGCTCAACGATGACGGCAAGCAAGTGCTGGCCTTCGTCCGTCGCGGCACGCCGGGTTTGCGCATCGTTGATGACTGGTCGGGCTTCGGCCAGCGCACCACCGCCAGCGGCACGATCCTGCTCAACAATGTGCGCGTCGAGTCGAGCCTGGTGGTCGACAACTGGAAGATCAACGACATCCCCAACACCCAAGGCGCGGTGTCGCAGTTGATTCAAGCGGCGATTGATGCCGGCATTGCCCGTGGCGCCATCGACGACACCATCGAGTTCGTCAAAACCCGGGCGCGGCCGTGGATCGACGCCAAGGTTGATCGCGCCAGTGATGACCTCTATGTGATCGCCGATATCGGCAAACTGAAAATCGAACTGCACGCCGCCGAAGCGCTGCTGCGCAAGGCCGGCAAAGTGCTCGATCAGGTGCACGCCGCGCCGCTCACCGCCGAATCCGCCGCCCGCGCTTCGATTGCCGTGGCCGAAGCGAAAGTGCTGACTACCGAGATATCTCTGCTCGCCAGCGAAAAACTGTTCGAACTGGCCGGCAGCCGCGCCACCCTCGCCGAATTCAACCTCGACCGCCACTGGCGCAACGCCCGCGTGCACACGCTGCACGACCCGGTGCGCTGGAAATATCACGCGGTCGGAGCGTATCGCCTGAACGGCACTTTACCGGCTCGCCATTCCTGGATCTGAGACGACCAGACATCTGGAGAAACACCTATGACGATTTCCCATCACGTCGCGGTCATCACCAGCGATGAGCAAGCCCTGATCGTCGCCAGCGACCTGGCCGAAGATTTCAAACGCGACAGCGCCGTGCGCGACCGTGAACGTCGCCTGCCACTGCCAGAACTCGACGTGTTTTCCCGCTCCGGCCTGTGGGGCATCAGTGTGCCGAAGGAATACGGCGGCGCCGGCGTGTCCAACGTAACCCTGGCCAAAGTCATCGCCCTGATCGCTCAGGCCGACGGCTCGCTCGGGCAGATTCCGCAGAACCATTTCTACGCACTGGAAGTGCTCCGGGTAAACGGCAGCCACGCGCAAAAACAACGGCTGTACGCCGAAGTACTCGCCGGCCAGCGCTTCGGCAATGCCCTTGCGGAACTGGGCACGAAAACCGCGCACGACCGCGTCACCAGCCTAAAACGCGACGGTGACGGCTACCGCATCAACGGTCGCAAGTTTTATGCGACCGGTGCGATTTATGCGCAGCGCATTCCGACCTCGGTCGTCGATGAAAACGGCGTGCAGCGACTGGCCTTCGTCCCGCGTGACGCCAAAGGTCTGACCGTGATCGATGACTGGAGTGGTTTCGGTCAACGCACCACCGGCAGCGGCTCCGTGGTGTTCGAAGACGTCTACGTTGCCGCAGAAGATGTACTGCCTTTTCAAAGTGCGTTTGAGCGTCCGACCACCGTCGGCCCATTGGCACAGATCCTTCACGCCGCCATCGACACCGGTATTGCTCGCGCCGCTTATGAAGACGCGCTGCATTTTGTGCGCAGCAAAACCCGTCCTTGGATCGATTCCGGCAACGACAAAGCCACCGAAGACCCACTGACACTGAAGAGCTTCGGCCGCTTGAGCATTCGCCTGCACGCCACCGAAGCCTTGCTTGAACGTGCTGGCGAATTCCTCGACGCCGCGCAAGCCGAGACCAACGCAGACACCGTTGCCGCCGCGTCAATTGCGGTCGCCGAAGCACGCGCGATCAGCACGGAAATTTCCCTCGCTGCGGGCAGCACACTGTTCGAACTCGCCGGCAGCCAGGCCACGCTGATCGAGCACGGCCTCGACCGCCACTGGCGCAACGCCCGCGTGCACACCCTGCACGACCCGGTGCGCTGGAAATATCACGCGGTGGGTAACTACTACCTCAACGATGAAAACCCGCCGTTGCGGGGGACCATCTGATGAGCGCTACGAAAAAGAAGATCCTGCTCAACGCGTTCAACATGAACTGCATCGGCCATATCAACCATGGCTTGTGGACGCATCCGCGCGATACCTCGACCCGCTACAACACGATTGAATACTGGACCGAACTGGCACAGTTGCTCGAGCGTGGGCTGTTCGACGGATTGTTCATCGCCGACATCGTCGGCGTGTACGACGTCTACCAGAACTCGGTCGATGTGCCGCTGAAAGAGTCGATCCAGTTGCCAGTCAATGATCCATTGCTGCTGGTTTCGGCCATGGCTGCGGTAACCAAGAACCTTGGCTTCGGCCTCACCGCCAACCTCACCTACGAGCCGCCGTATCTGTTCGCCCGCCGCATGTCCACGCTCGATCATCTGAGTCGCGGCCGCGTGGGCTGGAACATCGTCACCGGCTACCTCGACAGCGCTGCGAAAGCCATGGGCCTGAGCGAGCAAGTCGAACATGACCGTCGCTACGATCAGGCCGATGAGTACCTGCAAGTGCTCTACAAACTCTGGGAGGGCAGTTGGGAAAACGGCGCGGTGCTCAATGACCGCGAGCAACGCATCTATGCGCAGCCGGAGAAAGTGCACAAGGTCGAGCACAAGGGCGAGTTTTATCAGGTCGAGGGCTATCACCTCTGCGAGCCTTCACCACAACGCACGCCAGTGTTGTTTCAGGCCGGCAGTTCCGATCGCGGTTTGCTCTTCGCCGGGCGCCATGCCGAGTGCGTTTTCATCAGCGGTCAGAACAAGCCATCGACCAAGGTTCAGGTCGACAAAGTGCGTGCCAGCGCCGTTGAAGCGGGGCGCAATCCTGAGGACATCAAGGTGCTCATGGGCCTTAACGTGATTGTCGGCGCGACTGAAGAAGCCGCGTGGGCCAAGCACGCCGAGTATCTCAGCTACGCCAGCGCCGAGGCCGGCGTCGCACATTTCTCGGCGTCGACCGGTATCGACTTCTCCCAATACGAAATCGACGAACCGATCCAGTACGTGAAGAGCAACGCGATTCAGTCGGCGACCAAGAACCTGCAGAACAACGACTGGACCCGCCGCAAGTTACTCGACCAGCACGCCCTCGGTGGTCGCTACATCACCGTGGTCGGATCGCCTGAGCAAGTGGCGGACGAGCTGGAATCGTGGATCGCCGAAACAGGTCTCGATGGTTTCAATTTGACCCGGATTGTTACGCCAGAGAGCTATGTCGATTTCATTGAACTGGTGATTCCCGAGTTGCAGCGGCGCGGGTCGTACAAGACCTCGTATGACAGCGGCAGCTTGCGCGAGAAGCTGTTTCACGGGGAGGCGCAGCTACCTGAGCAGCACACCGGCTCCCACTATCGCCAATAACTCTTTGTACTGATCATTCCCACGCTCTGCGTGGGAATGCAGCCCGGGACGCTCCGCGTCCCAACAGCGGACGCAGAGCGTCCATAGAGGCATTCCCACGCAGAGCGTGGGAACGATCTGTGAAAAATTCATGCACTGACTGGAAAACCCATCATGACCAAGAAAACTCTGTCCCACCCAGTCAAAGCACTGGCCCTGGCCCTCGGCCTGTTCAGCTCTGCGATCTTCGCCGCTGACGCCCCCCTGAAAATCGGCACCACCGCCGCCTTCGCCATCCCTCTGGAAGCCGCCGTCGAAGAAGCCTCCAAACAGGGCCTGAAGGTCGAGCTGGTGGAGTTCACCGACTGGATCGCGCCGAACGTCAGCCTCGCCGCCGGCGACATCGACGTGAATTACTTCCAGCACATCCCGTTCCTCGAAAACGCCAAGGCTGCCGCCGGTTTTGACCTGGTGCCGTTCGCGCCGGGGATCATCAATAACGTCGGCCTCTACTCGAAAAAATACAAAAGCTTCGATGAGCTGCCAGAGGGCGCCAGCGTCGCTATCGCCAACGATCCGATCAACAGCGGTCGCGGTCTGCAATTGCTCGCCAAGGCTGGTTTGATCACGCTGAAACCGGGTGTCGGCTACAAGGCCACCGAAGACGACATCGTCGCCAACCCGAAGAAAATCAAAATCCTTCAAGTCGAGGCCGTGCAACTGGTACGCGCCTATGACGACGCCGATCTGGTCCAGGGTTATCCGGCCTACATTCGTCTGGCGAAGACCTTCGATGCCGGTTCCGCGCTGCTGTTCGACGGTCTCGATCACAAGGAATACGTAATCCAGTTCGTCATCCAGCCGAAGAGCAAAACCGACCCGCGCCTGATCAAATTCGTCGACATCTACCAGCATTCGCCAGTCGTTCGCGCGGCGCTGGATAAGGCCCACGGCAAGCTGTATCAAGCCGGTTGGGAAAGCTGAGCATGACGGCCGCGATCCAACGGCGACTGGAAATTCCAGAGCCACACAATGCTGAAAAAACCGAGCTGCATCCCGAGTTGAATCGCGCCCACGTACGCTTTATCGGCCTGGGCAAAACCTACAACGGCCGGCAAGGCCCGGTCGCTGCGCTGCAAGGCATCGATCTGGCGATTTCGCGCGGTGAAGTGTTCGGCATCATTGGTCGCAGCGGTGCCGGCAAGTCGTCGTTGATCCGCACGATCAATCGTCTGGAACAGCCGACTTCGGGGCGCGTGCTGATCGATCAGATCGACATCGGCGAGTTCGATGAAGACCGTCTCGTAGCGCTGCGTCGACGGATCGGCATGATCTTCCAGCACTTCAATCTGATGTCGGCGAAAACCGTTTGGCAGAACGTCGAACTGCCGCTGAAAGTCGCGGGCGTGCCGAAAGAGCAACGCGAGAAAAAAGTTCGCGAACTGCTCGAACTGGTCGGTCTGCAAGAAAAGCACAAAGCCTATCCGGCGCAGCTTTCCGGTGGGCAGAAACAACGTGTCGGCATCGCCCGCGCGCTGGTGCATGACCCGGACATTCTGCTCTGTGACGAAGCGACTTCGGCGCTCGACCCGGAGACCACCCAGTCGATCCTCGGCCTGCTGCGCGAGATCAACAGACGCCTGGGCCTGACCATCGTGCTGATCACTCACGAAATGGCGGTAATCCGCGAGATCTGCGACCGCGTGGTGGTGTTGGAGCAAGGCCGCGTTGTCGAGCAAGGCCCGGCCTGGGAAGTGTTCGGCAACCCACAACACGAGGTCAGCCAGACCTTGCTCGCACCGTTGCAACACGCCTTGCCGGAAGAATTGCAGAGCCGTTTGCACCCGCAGCCGCCCTCCTCCGACGCAGCCGTGGTGCTGCGTTTGCAGTTCACCGGCAGTGCCAGCGACGAACCGGATCTGGCGGCGCTTTTTACTGCGCTCGGTGGCCGGGTGAAGTTGCTGCAGGGCGGCGTCGAACGGATTCAGGGGCATGCGCTGGGGCAACTGCTGTTAGCCGTCAGCGGCTCATCGTTTGGCGCCGAGCAATTGCGCGAGCGCGCCGCGCCATGGGCACAACGGGTGGAGGTCGTCGGATATGTGGTTTGATCGCTTGCTGCAAGGTTTTATCGACACGTTCCTGATGGTCGGTGTGTCGTCGCTGATCGCCCTGCTGGTGGGCATTCCGATGGCGGTGATCCTGGTCACCAGCGACAAGGGCGGGATCTACGAAGCGCCACTGTTGAACCGCACGTTGGGCGCGTTCGTGAACCTGTTTCGCTCGATCCCGTTTCTGATTCTGATGGTCGCGCTGATTCCGTTTACCCGGTTGATTGTCGGCACCACGTACGGCGTCTGGGCCGCCGTGGTACCGCTGACCATTGCCGCTACGCCGTTCTTTGCGCGGATTGCCGAAGTGAGTTTGCGTGAGGTCGATCATGGTTTGATCGAGGCGGCGCAGGCAATGGGTTGCCGACGTTGGCACATTGTCTGGCATGTGCTGTTGCCGGAGGCGCTGCCGGGGATTGTCGGCGGGTTCACGATTACCCTGGTGACGATGATCAACTCTTCGGCGATGGCTGGGGCGATTGGTGCTGGCGGCTTGGGGGATATCGCTTATCGCTACGGGTATCAGCGTTTTGATAGCCAGATCATGCTGACGGTGATTGTGTTGCTGGTGGCGTTGGTAGCGGTGATTCAGCTGGGTGGGGATCGCTTGGCGCGGGGGTTGAACAAGCGCTGAGGCAAGAGCAAAAGATCGCAGCCTGCGGTAGCTCCTACATTGGCATGTGTACCCTCTGTAGGAGCTACCGCAGGCTGCGATCTTTTCGCTTATAGTCAGCGCATCTCTCCTTGAACACGCAACTGACCATGAAACAGACCCCCACCGACCTCGAACAGATCACCGCCACCACCCTCGGCCACTACAACTCGGTGGCCGAGGACTTCCGCGAAGGCACCCGCGACCACGATGTCAGCCAGAACATCGATGCATTGCTGCGGCATATTCAGGGCGCGGCGCCGTTCACGATCCTGGATTTCGGTTGCGGGCCGGGCCGGGATTTGCAGACGTTTACCCGTATGGGTCACGTTGCGGTCGGCCTGGATGGTTCGCAGGAATTTGCGCGGATGGCGCGCGAGGACAGCGGCTGCGAGGTGTTGCAGCAGGATTTTCTCAAGCTTGAGCTGCCGGTTGAACGCTTTGACGGGATTTTTGCCAACGCGGTGCTGTTTCACGTGCCGTTGCAGGAGTTACCGAGGGTACTCAAGCAATTGCACGGCGCGTTGAAGCCTGGTGGGGTGTTGTTCAGTTCGAATCCGCGTGGGGATAACCGTGAGGGCTGGAACGGGCCGCGCTATGGCTCTTATCACGATCTGGAGGCCTGGCGCGGATTGCTGACGGCGGCGGGGTTTGTCGAGCTGGAGCATTATTTCCGGCCGGCGGGGCTGCCACGCGAGCAGCAGCCCTGGTTGGCCAGTGTCTGGCGGCGTGTGGGTTGAAGATCAAAAGATCGCAGCCTGCGGCAGCTCCTACATGGGGTGATAGGTAGGAGCTGCCGTAGGCTGCGATCTTTTACTTTTGCCCTAGGCGGCGTCTTTTTTCGGTTCGCGAATCTTGTACCAGGCCACATACAGCGCCGGCAGGAACAGCAGCGTCAGCAATGTCGCGATCACGATCCCGCCAATCATCGCGTAGGCCATCGGCCCCCAGAACACCTCCCGGGCAATCGGGATCATGCCCATGCTCGCCGCCGCTGCGGTCAGCAAGATCGGTCGGCGGCGGTGCTCGGTCGCCTCGACCACTGCATCCCACGGCGCATAACCCTTCTTCTCGTATTCATCGATCTGCGTCACGAGAATCACCGAGTTGCGGATGATGATGCCGATCAGCGCGAGAATCCCCAGAATCGCCACGAAACCCATCGCCGTACCGGTCGGCACCAGCGCCAAAACCACGCCGATCAGACCCAGCGGCGCCACGCTCGCCACCAGGAACATCTTCTGCACGCTGTGCAACTGGATCATCAGGAAGGTCGCCATCAGGAACAGCATCAACGGCAGAACCTTGGCAATCGGCCCTTGGGCCTTGCCGCTTTCCTCGACGGTACCGCCGGTGGCGACCTTGTAACCCACCGGCAGTTTATCGGCGAAAGCGTCGATAGAAGGCTTGAGGATTTTCACCAGGTCGGTGGGTTGGATCTCGTCGCGCACCGACGCCTTGATGGTGATCGTCGGCAAGCGGTCGCGACGCCAGACCAACGGCTGCTCCAGTTCGTAACGCACAGTGGCGAACGCCAGCAACGGAATCGACGTGCCGCTCGGCGTGACGATCTGCAGGTTTTGCAGGGTTTCCGGGGTACCGCGTTCGGAATCCACTGCGCGTCCGACCACGTTGATCAGGTAGATATCGTCATCGACCTGGGTCAATGGCGAGCCGCTGACGATGCTGTTCATCAGGTTTGCCACGTCTTCGGACGACAGCCCGAGTTGGCGCGCCTTGTCCTGGGCGATGTCGATGCGCAGGACTTTGCCCGGTTCGTTCCAGTCGTAAATGATTTCGCCGATGTGCGAGTTCTTGTCCAGCTCGGTGGCGAGGTCGATGGCGTGCTTGCGCACCTGATCGATGTCCTTGCCGCTGACCCGGTACTGGATTGGACGCCCCACGGGCGGGCCCATTTCCAGCGCTTGCACGTAGCTGCCGATGCCGACGAACTCCTTGTGCAGACGCTCGCGCAAGCGCTCGCTCAATGCTTCGCGGGATTCGAAGCCTTTGCTGACGATCACCAGTTGCGCGTAGTACGGGTTCTGCAATTGCTGGTCGAGCGGCAGGTAGAAACGGATCGCGCCCTGACCGATGTAAGTACTCCAGCGCACGATGTCCGGGTCGCCCTTGAGGGTTTCCTCGAGTTTGTCGACGGCTTTGCGGGTTTCGTCGATCGAGGCGTTTTGCGGCAGGTTCAGATCAACCAGAATTTCCGGGCGGTCGGAAGACGGGAAGAACTGGTTCTGGACAAAACGCATGCAAAAGATCGACAGGGCAAAACACAGCACGGTGATACCGATGGCCCACCAGCGATTGCGCATGCACCAGAGCAAACCGCCATTGAACGCGCGGCCGATGCGCCCGGGCTCGGCAGAATGGGGTTTGACGTTGGTGCTGAGGATGTGTACGCCGATCACTGGCGCAAAGAACACCGCGACCACCCACGACACCAGCATCGCCACGGCAATCACCGCAAACAGCGTGTAGGTGTATTCGCCGGCAGAACTGGCATTGAGGCCGATCGGCACAAAACCGGCGACGGTCACCAGCGTACCGGTGAGCATCGGGAATGCTGTCGAGGTGTAGGCGAAGGTCGCCGCCTGTTCCTTGGTCTCGCCCATTTCCAGGCGCGTGACCATCATCTCCACGGTGATCATCGCGTCGTCCACCAGCAGGCCGAGGGCGATGATCAACGCACCGAGGGAAATCCGCTGCATGGTGATGCCGCTGTACTCCATGTACACAAACACCATGGCCAGCACTAACGGAATCGAGCACGCCACCACCAGACCGGCGCGCACACCGAGGCTGATGAAGCTCACCACCAGCACGATGATCACCGCTTCGAACAGCGCGCTGGTGAAACCGCCAACGGCTTCTTCCACCACCACCGCCTGATCGGAAACGGTGTGCACGCCGACGCCCACCGGCAGGTCGGCGGTGAGTTGGTCGATGCGTTCGTGCAGGGCTTTACCGAACGCCTGCACGTTGCCGCCCTTCTGCATGGCGATCGCCAGGCCGATTGCCGGTTTGCCGTCGAAACGGAACTCCGGTGTCGCCGGGTCGACGTAACCGCGACTGATCTCAGCGATGTCGGCCAGGCGATAGAAACGATCATTGAGCTTGAGATTGACCTCGGCCAGGTCCTTCTCCGAAGCGAACTGCCCCGAGGTGCGCACGGAAATCCGTTCTGGACCGGCCTCGATCACACCCGCCGGGGTTACGGCGTTCTGCGATTGCAGGCTCTGCACCACCTGACGCTGATCGATGCCCAGCGCGGCGAGTTTGCGCGTGGAGAAGTTCAGGTAAATCACTTCGTCCTGCTGGCCGACCATTTCGATCTTGCCCAGCCCCGGCACGTTGCGGATCTCGGCTCGCGACTGCTCGACGTAATCGCGTAGCTGGCGCATGGTCAGGCCGTCGGCGGTAAACGCGTAGACCGAACCGAATACATCACCGAACTCGTCGTTGAACCCCGGGCCTTGAATGCCTTGGGGGAACTGCCCGCGAATGTCGTTGATCTTCTTGCGCACCTGGTACCAGATTTCCGGGATGTCCTTGGCGCTGGTGGTGTCGCGCAGGTACACGTACACCGTCGATTCGCCGGGGCGCGTGTAGCTTTTCACGTAGTCGAGGGAGTCGAGCTCTTCGAGTTTTTTCTCGATGCGATCAGTAACCTGCTTGAGCGTTTCCTCCTGGGTCGCGCCCGGCCATTTGGTCTGGATCACCATGGTCTTGATGGTGAACGACGGGTCTTCTTCGCGGCCCAGATTGAAGTACGAAAACACCCCCATGAGCAATCCGACGAACATCAGATACCAGACGAATGACTGATGCTTGAGGGCCCATTCGGAGAGGTTGAAAGAGCCTTTCATTGACTGTCCTCGTCAAGTTTCACGGATTGTCCGGGTTTGAGACTGTTGACGCCGGCGCTGACCACTTGCTCGCCGTTCTTTACCCCGCCGGCCAGCACCACAGTGCTGTCGGTGCGGCTGATAACGCTGACATCACGCGGGCTGACGGTTTTGCTTTGGGTGTCGATCACCCAGATGCGCGCTTTGCCATCGACCTCCTGCAATGCCGTCGCGGGCAATTCGATACGCGGCTTGATCGCTGAACTGAGGGTCACACTGATCGCGGTACCGAGGCGGAAACCGTCCGGCGTATCGGCCAGGGTCAGCCGTGCACGGCGAGTACGCGTGGCACTCTGCGCTTGCGGTTCGATCTCGCGAATGACGGCGGTGGTGTTGATGCTTGGATCGAGTTGCGCGGCCACTGAAAACACTACGTCGGCGGGGATCTGATCGACCAGGGTGTCGGGCAGATCAATCACCGCTTCCTTGATGTCCGGCTGCGCCAGTGTCACCACTTGCTGGCCGGCGGTCACCACCTGCCCGGCCTCGGCGTTCCACGCGGTGACCACGGCTTTGTGGTCGGAGCGCAGCTCGGTGTAGCCGAGTTGATCCTTGCTCTGATTGACCGCCGCCCGCGCCTGATCGAGCGAAGCCTGAGTGGTTTTCAGATCGGTGTTGGCGACGTCCAGTTGCGCCTGCGCGCCAACGCCGCGATCAAACAGCGCTTGCTGCCGGCGAGCGTTGGCCTGGGCGTTGATCAATTGCGCCTGGATCTTCGCCAGGTCGCCCTGGGCCGAGCGCAACTGATTCTGTTGATCGGACGGGTCGAGGGTCGCAAGCAGCGTGCCCTTCTCGACTTCCGTGCCGACATCGACGTTACGACTGGCGATACGGCCACCGACGCGGAACCCGGTATTGCTCTCGTAGCGCGCCTGAATGCTGCCGGCAAAACGCCCGAGGCTTTCCTCACTCAACGCCTGGACCTTGACCGACAGCACCGGGCGCACCGGCTCGGGCGGTGGTTCTTTCTTCGAGCACGCGGCTAACAACACAGCTACGGGAAACAGCCACAGAGACTTCATGGCTGTGCTCCCGGTTGCAGATCCTTGTAGGTGTTTTCGGCAATCTCGACTTTCATCCCCGGGTGCAACAACTGCCCGCCGGCGACGATGACCTTCTCGCCGCCCTTGAGGCCTTCGCTGATGATGACTTTGCCAGTCAGGTAGCGACCGACCGTGACCGTGTGCAACTGCGCCTCGCCCTTGTCGTCGACCATCCACACCGCCGGGTCGCTGATGTTTTTCGTCAGCGCCGACCACGGCAATTCAACCGCCGATTTGCCGGAGCCTTTCGCCGTGGCGCTGACCACCGAACCGAGCTGCATGCCCGGCGGCAATTTATCGAGGGTGACTTTGACTTGCACGGTGCCGGACTGCGCGGACACCGCCGGGGTGACTTCGCGCACGGTGCCAGTGGTTTTGATCTCGGGATTGTCGAGCAGGCTGACGGTGATCTTGTTATCCGTGGGGCGCTCGGCGAGCAGTGATTCATAAACGTTGAACACCGCGTCGCGGTCGCCATCGCGGGCCAGACTGAAAATCGGCGCGGTGGCCTGGACCACTTGACCCACTTCGGCCTGGCGCTCGGTGATCACGCCCGGCGCATCAGCGATCAACGAGGTGTAGCTGAGTTGGTCTTTGGCATTGGCCAGTTGCGCCTGCGCCGCGCTCAATGCGCTCTGACTGCTGCGCAATGCCGCTTGCGCGGAATCGTATTCGCTCTGGCTGGTGTAGCCTTTGGGCAGCAATTTCTGCTGACGCACGAAGGCCGCCGCGCTCTGTTGCACCCGCGCCTGTTCAGCGACCACCTGGGCTTGCGCAGAATCGACGTTGGTCTGCAGATCCTTGGGATCGAGCTTGGCCAGTACCTGTTTGGCCGAAACCCGGTCGCCGACATCGACCATGCGCTGGATGATCTTGCCGCCAACACGGAACGATAGCTCGGTCTGCACGCGCGCCTGCACGTCACCGGTGAGTGTCACCGAAGCCGCGTAATCCGTGGGTTTCACTTCCTGTACGAAGACCCGTGGCAAGTATTCCTGCGCGGGTTTCTTGTCGCCGCAAGCGGTCAGCAAGGCGACGGCACTGAGGGCCACCACCACTTTCAATCCGGGACCCGCCATGCAGACTCCTTGGCATTTTTCGAGACTATCGGGACGATACGACTTCAGAGCTTAGAACAGGGTTCCACCATTGCTCGCTCGAATGAAGATTAATCTCCGCAGGAGCTGCCGCAGGCTGCGATCTTTTGATGGTGTTTTCAAAGATCAAAAGATCGCAGCCTGCGGCAGCTCCTACACAGGGGGTATTCTGTGGCGGATTCAGTGCATCCAGAGAAGGACACTCATGCTTAAAACCCTGGCGGTGGCCAATTACCGCTCGATCAATAAATTGGTGATCCCGCTCGGCCGGCTGAACCTGATCACCGGCCCCAACGGCAGTGGCAAGTCCAATCTCTATCGAGCTTTGCGCCTGCTGGCGGAAACCGCGCAGGGCGGCGTGGTCAATGCGCTGGCCCGCGAGGGCGGACTCGATTCGACCTTCTGGGCCGGGCCGGAAACCATTAGCCGGCGCATGCGCAACGGCGAGGTGCCGATCCAATCGACAGTGCGCCAAGGTGTGAAGCGTCTGCGCCTGGGATTCGCCGGGGAAGATTTCAGCTATTCGATCAGCCTCGGTCTGCCCGACTCCAATGGCCATTTCATGCTGCCCGAACATGCGCGGCCAATTCCCTCCCGCTTCAGCCTCGACCCGCAGATCAAACGCGAATGCATCTGGGCCGGGCCGCATTACCGGCCAGCCAGCCTGTTGGTCGATCGCGACGGGCCGATGATCCGCGCACGCGCCGAGCGCAAATGGGATGTGCTGGCGCAGCACACGCCGAACTTCGACAGCCTGTTCGATCAGGTCGGCAGCCTGCGCAGCTCGCCGGAAGTGTTTCAGATGCGCGAGTTCATCCGTCGCTGGCGCTTCTACGATCACTTTCGCAGCGATGCCGACGCGCCGGTGCGTCAGCCACAACTGGGCACGCGCACGCCGGTTCTGCATCACGATGGACGCGATCTGGCGGCCGCGTTGCAGACCATCATCGAAATCGGCGACGGCGAGGCGATGCGCGCCGCCATCACCGATGCCTTTCCCGGCGCGCGCCTGCATATCGAAGCTCAGGCCGGCGGAAGATTTGCTATCGAGTTTTATCAGGAAGGCTTGTTGCGGCCGCTGTCGGCGGCGGAGTTGTCGGACGGAACATTGCGCTATCTGCTGCTGGTTGCGGCGCTACTGACGCCGCGGCCACCGTCGCTGATGGTGCTGAACGAGCCGGAAACCAGCTTGCACCCAGATCTGCTACCGGCGTTGGCGCGGTTGATTATTCGCGCCTCGGAGCAGTGTCAGGTGTGGGTGGTATCGCATGCGCGGCGGTTGATTTCGGCGTTGCAGGAGGATCAGGAATGCAATTGCATTGTGCTGGAGAAGACGCTGGGGGAGACCGGGATTGTCGGGCAGAAAGTGCTGGAGACGCCGGCGTGGTATTGGCCGGACTGAGTGCTTCGGTCAAAAGCCCCTCACCCTAGCCCTCTCCCGGGGGGAGAGGGGACTGACCGAGTTGAATATTCGAGGTGCACCGACCTGATCTTGCTGTGTTGAATCCATAATCGACTCGGTTTTTCAGGTCGATGTGTGACGCAGGACACCTCGGTCGGCTCCCTCTCCCTCCGGGAGAGGGCTGGGGTGAGGGCCAAGCCTCACCACCGCCCCCACAGACAATCACCCCTGCCACTTGCCCCCTTCAACAATCACGCTCTCAGGCTTGGTGTCATCGCTCAGTTCTTTACGCACGTATTGGTCGTACAGCTTGAGCAGATACTTCTCTTCACCCAACTTCGTCAGCTCGGTATTCACCCAGTCACGCAGTTCGATATTGCCCTTCTTCACCGCCGGCGCAATCGGCGCTTCTGCACCGAGTTTGTCCTCCAGCACGCGGTACCCCGGGTTCTGCTTGGCCCAGCTGAACAGCACCAGATTGTCCTGCGCATAGGCATCGCCACGACCGTTGGCCAAGGCTTGCAGCGACTCGGAGTTCTTCTCGAACTTCAGCAGTTTCCAGTCCGGGTGGTTTTTGGTCAGCCAGATATCAGCGGTGGTGCCAGTGGTGACGATGGTGGTGCGAGTCGCCAGGTCATCAAGGTTTTTCACCGGGCTGCTTTGCGGTACCAGTGCCTGCACGGCAACCTTGAGGTTCGGGTTGGTGAACTCCACCGCTTCCTTGCGCTCCGGGGTCACGGTCATGTTGGCGAGGATCAGGTCGACCTTATCGCTTTGCAGGAACGGAATACGGCTCGCTGGCTCGACGGCAACGAACTCGACCTTGGTCTCGTCACCGAGCAGATCCTTGGCGAAGCGCCGGCCGATGTCGGTATCGAAACCAACGTAACGCCCGGCCTCATCGACAAAACCGAACGGCGGCTTGTCGGTGAAGACGCCGACGATCAGCTTGTCGCGGGCCTTGATCTTGTCCAGATAACCAGCTGGCGCAGCGCTTTCGCTGGCGACTTTCGGCTTCGGTGGTTCTTCGGTTTTGCTGCAACCAGCGAGCAAGGCGAGGCTGAGCAAGGGCAGTAAAAAAGTGGCCGTTTTCATAACAGTTCCAGTTCCTTTGTCGGATTCGTTTTTGGCAGTGTTGCAACGAAGGAGAACTTCTCCAGAAACTGCTGCGCGCGTGCGGTTTGCGGGTTCGTAAAGAAAATCTCGGGCGGGGTTTGTTCAAGGATGCGCCCGGCATCCATGAACACGATGCGGTCGGCCACCGCGCGGGCGAAGGCCATTTCATGGGTGACAATCAACAGGGTCATGCCTTCGCGGGCCAGGCCCTGAATCACCTGCAAGACTTCCTTGACCATCTCCGGGTCGAGGGCAGCGGTGACTTCATCGAAGAGCATCACCCCTGGGTTCATGCACAACGAACGGACGATGGCGATGCGTTGTTGCTGGCCGCCGGAGAGCTGGCGCGGAAATGCATCGCGCTTGTCGGCCAGACCTACGCGTTCAAGCAAGGCCTCAGCTTGCTGCTGCGCTTCGCGGCGCTGGCGCTTCTGCACCTTCAGCGGGCCGAGCAGCAGGTTGTCGAGCACGCTCATGTGCGGGAACAGGTGATAACTCTGGAAAACCATGCCGATCTGCTGGCGGATGTCACGCCAGTCGGTGGCTTTGTCCAGCAGCTCGCGGCCGACAAATTTCAGGCTGCCGCTGTGTGCTTCTTCCAGACCGTTGAGGCACCGCAGCAAAGTGCTTTTGCCGCAGCCGCTAGGGCCGAGGATGACGATCACTTCGCCGCTCTGCACTTGCAGGTCGATGCCGTTGAGCACTTGCTGCTCGCCATAGAATTTGTTGAAGCCGTGAAACTCGATCAATGCGCTCATGCTGGCGTCCAGCGCCGCTCCAGCACGCGCGAGGCGGCCGAGAGCGGGTAGCAGATGAAGAAGAAAAACAGGAACAGCGCGCCGTAGATCAACACCGATTCGTAAGTGCGCTCGATGATCTGCTGGCCGACCTTGATCACGTCGACCACACCTATGAGCACCGCCAGCGAACTGGTCTTGATGATCCGCGTGTAGACGTTGATGGTCGGCGGCGTCATGCGTCTCAACGCTTGCGGCAACAGCACGTAGCCATAGAGTTGCGCGGCGTTCAGGCCAATCGACAGCCCTGCTTCACGCTGGCCGCGCGGCAACGAATGCAGCGCACCACGCGCGACTTCGCCGACTTCACTCGCGCCCCACAACGACAGCACCAGCACCGCGCACCAGAAACTCGGAATGCTCAAACCAAAGAAAATCGGCAAGCCGAAAAACAACAGATACAACCAGACCAGCACCGGAATCGCCCGGAACAGCTCCAGATACACCCGCAGAATCGCGTTCAGCCACGTGATGTTGAGCGTGCGCAACACGCCGTAGAGCACGCCGCCGATCGTACTGATGGCGATGCTCAGAAACGAGATCGACAAGGTTTGCCCGGCGCCCTTGGCCAATTGCGGCAACGACACCCAGAGCAATTCAAGACCCGAACTGGCCATGCTGGAGCCTCCTTTCCAGACGGCTGAGCAACAGCGACAGCGGCAAGAACAACAGCACACAGATCAGCGTCAACACGGCGAGCATTTCGTAGGTTTTGTAATAGAGCGCGATGTAGCTCTTGGTGGTGTAGAGGATTTCCGGCACCGCCACCGCCGAGACCACCGTGGTTTCCTTGAGCAGGAAAATGAAATTGGCGAACAGCGACGGCAGACTGAGGATCCCCGCTTGCGGCAGGATCACGTAGCGCAGCAATTGGCCGTGGGACAGGCCGATGGAGCGTCCCGATTCCAGCTGCGCCTGCGGTACGGCATCGACGCCGGCGCGCAGCACTTCAGTGAGGTAGGCGCCACCGAGAAAGGTCATGGTGATGATCGCGGCGGTGAAACCGGAAACCTGAATTCCCGTTGCCGGCAAGGCGAAGTAGACGAAGAACAGCTGGATCAGTAGCGGCGTGTTACGCGCCAGTTCCACGTACAGGCCGACCAGCTTTTGCAGGTAAGGCGTGCGGAATACCAGAATCGTCGCGTTGAGCAGCGCCACCAGTAACGAGGTACCGATGGCGATGAAACCGACCTGCAGCGTCACGCCCACGGCTTTGAGAAACGCCGGCAGGGTGCTGAGGATGAAAGCGTAATCGAAGGTCATGAAACGTCCTGGACGTCGCTCGGTAAGCGGCGGTGATGCAGTCCATGGACAGCGGATGGCTGTCCGGCAGGGGATGACTTTATAGGTATAAAAACCAGAATTTAAATACCGTTAAAGCATATTGATATCACCCAAAAAACTATCTTGTAGGTTTGCCGGGAAGGAATAAGAAGGCTATTTTCCTTTGCGCTGTAGGACGGATCTTTTTTTCACAAAAGCCCTCCAAGGATGAACAGCTTTTGGCCAGACTCCCCCGGCCAAACCATAACAAGGAAGACAACATGGACGTAAAAGTGCCGCAGCGACTGGATCCGCAGGACATTGTGAAATTGCTCGTGGCGTTGCGCCGGGCGTTGAAGGCTCAGGTGGCCTGAGAATCAAGAGCACCCTCACCCCAGCCCTCTCCCCGAGAGAGAGGGGGCTGAGCGAGGTGTCTGGCGTCATACATCGACCTGAAAGACCGAGTCGATTATGGATTCGGCAGAGATCTTTCACGTCGGCGTATTGCGTCAATATCCCCCATTCAGTCCCCTCTACCTCTGGGCGGTCCGACGTTTCGGGAGGGTTAGGGTGAGGGCCGCTTTGCGCACGCACACAAAAACGCCGATGACCGTCGCTGGCCATCGGCGTTTTCATACCTTGAAGGGGTTCACTCAAGCGTCAGATCAGAACGCCGGCAGTACCGCGCCGTTGTACTTCTTCTCGATGAACGCTTTGACTTCCGGGCTGGTCAGGGCTTTGGCCAGTTTCTGGATCGCGTCGCTGTTCTTGTTGTCCTCGCGGGCCACCAGGAAGTTCACGTAAGGCGAGTCAGCACCTTCGATCACCAGAGCGTCCTTGGTCGGGTTCAACTTGGCTTCCAGCGCGTAGTTGGTATTGATCATGTCCAGATCAACTTCTTTCAGAACGCGTGGCAGCAGCGCCGATTCCAGTTCCTTGAACTTGAAGTTGTGCGGGTTCTTGGCGATGTCTTTCGGCGTTGCCAGGGCGTTTTTCGGGTCTTTCAGTTCGATCAAACCAGCCTTCTGCAACAGGATCAGTGCACGGCCGCTGTTGCTGCCTTCGTTGGGGATGGCGATGGTCGCGCCGTCCGGCAGTTCAGCCAGGGTTTTGTACTTGCTCGAGTAACCACCGAACGGTTCAACGTGCACGCCTTGCACGGTCACCAGGTACTTGGATTTGTCGTCCTTGTATTTGCCCTGGTTGAAGCTGTTCAGGTACGGCAGGGTCTGGAAGTAGTTGGCGTCCAGACGCTTTTCGCCTACCTGCACGTTCGGCTGAACGTAGTCGGTGAAGACTTTGATTTCCAGATCCACGCCTTCTTTGGCCAGGGTCGGTTTGATCAGCTCGAGGATTTCAGCGTGCGGAACCGGGGTCGCGGCAACCACCAGTTTCTCGCCGGCGTTGGCCAGGGAAGCAGTCAGAGCAGCCGCCAATGCGGTAAACAACAGAACCTTTTTCATGCAGTGTCCTTATCGAAAATCACGGTCGCGGATGGCGACGGCATTTAATACGAGTGCCAGTGAAGTGCTATCGCTGGCGTGAAGCGGACAATACCGGGATTTTTTATTCCCGGACAATAACGTTTATTCACGTTGTTATTCCATTTTGTTCATACACCCGATTTAGACGCGTAGGAGCTGCCGAAGGCTGCGATCTTTTGATTTTCAATAGGTTAAATCGCTAAAGCAGGATCAAAAGATCGCAGGCTGCGCCAGCTCCTACAGGAGACCGGTGTTTTTCAGGAGCTGCTTGAGGGCGGTCTGGTCGGTTGTCGAGCCGGTGGAGAGGATCTGCTTGATCTGGGCCTCGATCTGCGTCAGTAGCGGCGGCAGATTGAGGTGCTCCGGGAGGATTTCGTCGCCAGTGCTCACCAGTAAGGCGAAGTGAATGACGTTTTCCAGTTCGCGGGTGTTGCCCGGCCAACTGTGCTGTTCAAGCACGTGCTGCGCGGCTTCGCTGATCAGTGGCACAGGGAGGTCCAGACGCTGGCTGTAGATGCCTAGGAAATACTCGGCCAGCGAGAGAATATCGCCGGTACGCGCGCGCAACGCTGGCAGCTCAAGATGCCCCTCGCTGAGGTAATGATAGAGCCGCTCGTGGAATTTCCCGGCGTCGACCGCTTGCGCCAGATCGATGCTGGTCGCGGCCACCAGGCGCACATCCACCGGGCTCGGCTGATGCGCACCGACGCGGGTGACTTCGTGGTTTTCCAAAGCGGCAAGCAGTTTGATCTGGATCGGCAGCGGCAGGTCGCCGATCTCATCCAGATACAACGTGCCGCCATTGGCCGAACCGAACCAGCCAGCGCGACTGCTGGCCGAACCGCTGTAACCGCCGGCGGCGTAGCCAAATAATTCCGCGTCGGCGTAGGTCGGGCTGATGGCGCCGCAATTGACCGAAACGAACAAACCGCTGCGATCACTGGCGCGATGGATATGCCGGGCGAGCAACTCCTTGCCGGTACCGGTCTCGCCACGGATCAAAACCGAAATCGAGCGCGGCGCCAGATGCTCGAGTTCTTCACGTAATTGCCGCGAACGCGGATCGACGAACACCAGCGCTTTGGCGCGAATGCTCAGGGGGCTTTTTTCCGCATCGGGAAAGGTCAGCAACGGCTGACCGAAAGTTTCGAAACTCATGGCAGACTCCCGCCCAAAACCGCCGGCAGACGGGGGCGTTGAAAGAAAAAATCAGGCGCGACGGCGGGCGTGGTGTTCCATACGGTTTTGCAGGCGATAGAGATACGCAAAACCCTGCTCCCAACGCTGATGCCCGGACTTCACATTGATATGCCCGGCACCGCCGAGAATGCCCGCCTCGGCGCCCCAGTTACGCGCCAGCTGCAGCGCTCGCGAGGCGCTGACGGCGGCGTCGTTGTCGGAGCTGACGACCTGACTTGGGAATGGCAGCAGATCCGTCGGGATCGGGGCAAAATTGCGCAATGCCGGGGCGCAGGTCGGACGTTCTACATCCGCTGGCGCGACCAGCAAGGCACCGCGCACCTGACGCAGGTATTGCAACGGCGCAGTGGCGGCCCAGTGAGCAACGGTGACGCAGCCGAGACTGTGCGCGATGAGGATCACCGGCGTGCTGTCGGCGGCGATCGCATCCGCCAGTGCCGCCACCCAGTCTTCGCGGCGCGGCGTCAGCCAATCGGCCTGCTCGACCCGCGCACTGTTCGGCAGGCTGTTCTGCCAATGGGTTTGCCAATGATCATCTGGCGATCCTTGCCAGCCCGGCACAATCAGGTAGCGGATTGATTCGTTGCGCATGGGGAAGCTCTCCTGCGTCGTGTCTGTTCCTGAACGAGTATAGGGAGAGGATTTATATTCGTTAAGGAATAAGAAGCTATTTATTAAGACCTGAATTGAATATGAGATTTGTGCGTGCGTTGAAATCTTTTCCCCCTCACCCCAGCCCTCTCCCCCAAGGGGGCGAGGGGAAAAGGAGCCGATCTTCATGCCGTTCAAATCTTGAGTTCGACTCGATATCCCACGTCGGCGTACGTCTACCAAATACCTCGATCAGTCCCCTCTCCCTCTGGGAGAGGGCTAGGGTGAGGGGCTTTTTCAACGCAATAAATAAAAAAAAGGGCCGCACCCTGCCAAGGAGACGGCCCCGGAAAAACATGAAAGCTTTTACCGCGCGGTGATCACCGATAATTTGGTAATCCCCGCGCGCTCGATCGAGGCCATGGCGCGCGCCACTTCGCCGTAGTTCACCCCGTCATCGGCCTGCAATTGCACGCGCACTTCCGGGTCCTTGGCTTTCGCCGACTTCAAGTTGAATTCCAGCAAGTCCGGCTGAATCTCATCCTTGTTGATAAACAGTTTGCCGGCGCCATCGATGCTCACCACCAGCGGGTCCTTCTGCTCGACCGGAGCCACCGCTTCGGTCTTCGGCAGGTTGATCGGTATCGCGTTGGTCAGCAGCGGCGCGGTGACGATAAACACCACCAGCAGCACCAGCATCACATCCACCAGCGGCGTCACATTGATCTCGCTGAGCACCTCATCACTGTCTTGCGTGGAGAAGGCCATATCAGGACGCCTCCTTCACTTTTGCCGCGTTGCCCGGCGCTGCAACCTTGTGCGCGGTCGGGTGGATCAGCACGCGGAACGCACTCTTCTGCGCCAGGCTGTAGAAATCGTGGGCGAAGTCATCGAGATCCGCCGCCGTCAGTTTCAACCGACGCAAAAAGTAGTTGTAAACCAGCACCGCCGGCACCGCGACAGCGATCCCCACACCGGTGGCGACCAGTGCCGCACCAATTGGGCCGGCGACCGTTTCCAGGCTCGCCGAACCCGCTGCGCTGATACCTTTCAACGCCTCCATGATCCCCCACACCGTGCCGAACAAACCAATGAACGGCGACGTACTGCCGATACTCGCAACCACCGCCAGACCGGTTTCCAGCGAACGGCGTTCGCGGACAATCTGCTGACGCAACGCACGCTCCAGGCGATCCTGATGGTTGATCGCCTGGCTCAGATCCGTGGCCTGTGGCACCTCACCTACTTGAATCGCTGCGTAACCGGCCTGTGCCACCCGGGCCGCAGCGCCGGGTTGGGTTTCGCTCAATTCAGCGGCGGAATCGAGACTCGACGCCGCCCAGAAACGTTTATGAAACTTGCGATCCTGTGCCTTCAGACGACCGAACTGCACAGCCTTGAGCAATGCCAGGCCCCAGGTGGCGACGGAAAAAACCACCAGCAGCCAGATCACCGCGCTTTCGATGGATTCCAGTGGAGATGCCAGTAACGTCATGATGATTCCCTCGTGTAAACGTTTCGCGCGAATTTGGTTTCGGTTTAATGAATCTTGAAATCAATGGGCACGCTGACCCAGCCGTCCTGGGCGACATCACCCTGCTTGGCCGGGACGAAACTCCAACGTTTGACGGCGCTTAGGGCCGCATCGTCGAGTTGTTGCCGGCCACTGCTTTTGGCTATCTGGATCTCGCCCGGTTTGCCGCTGGCCAACACATGCACCCGCAACAAAACCGTGCCTTCCCAACCTCGACGCTGGGCCAGCGACGGATATTCCGGCGCCGGGTTTTTCAGGTACGCGGCGTTGGCCGAGGCCGGCGTTACCGGTGCTGGCGCAGGAGGTGCCGGAGGCGCTGGCGCGGCGACCGGAGCGGCCGGTTGTGGCGGCGCCGGTGGTTGCTCGACAGCCTTTGGTGCCGGTTTCGGCGGCTGTTTAACCACCGGTTTTGGTTTTGGAATTGGCTTCGGCGGTGGTGGTTTGACGGCCAGTTCGTCCTCTACCGGTGGTGGCGGCTCCACCACCGGCGCTGGTGGCGGCGGCTCGACAACCGGTGGCGCTGGTGGTGCCGGGCGCGAAAATTCGATGGTCATCGGTGGAATTTCCGGCGGCACGATTGGCAACGTCGGCGTCGGCTGCTGGTTGATCCAGTAGATCACCGCGCCATGCGCCAACAACGCCAGCACACCCAGCAGGATTGCCTCGCGCCGACTCAAGATGCCTTTGGGGGCACGCTGCAAACTCTGCTGCCCCAACGGCACACGGTGCGGCCGGCCGAGATCGACCAGTTCGCCACTCGGCGTCTGACGCCACAGCAATTCCTCTGCGCTGGCGGCGGTCTGGACATTGCCCATTGATTCACTCCCTGCGGTCTTTTTGCGTTCTCTACAAAAGATGCCGATCGACCGTTTGTTGAAGCCCCCACGGCAGATCGCTGGGTGAATCATTGGGCTTGGCGCTTATCTCCGAAAGTAATCTTTAACGTTATACATAGGCTTTTATGGAATATGTAGATTGATCAATTCCGCCAAAGCCACGTCGTACGCGGGCTGCAGCGCAGGTTGAAAAAATACATGCTTTTCAGGCATTGAAAGTATTCATGCAACGCATCGTTTGCAGCTATCCACACGGCCGAACAAGTAATAAAACCTAATTACTTGTTAATACAGAAAATAAAAAAGGCCAGCGCACTTGCGTACGCCAGCCTGTTTATTACAGCGGCATTACTGCTTCACGAATTCCCCTGCCAGGTTTACTACTTCGCCATCAAAGTTAGTTCGGGAACCGGCTGCACGAACTTTGGCATAGTTGTGATCAGGAGAAAATAACGACCACGCCTGAAACCCGCTATTACCATTCAGACCGACAAACGTAATGGTGGTAGGTTGTCCGGTGCTGTTTTGGAAATGGTAATGCCCGTAGCTGACGTCATAATTCACGCCACCTTGGCTGAACTGCCCGCTGAAAGTACCGTTGGAATCATTGCCATCGGTGATTACCAGCTTGGCGCCAGCGTTGGCGTTTACATAAGTGCCATTAATGCTCGACATAACGAGATTCCCTTTATTGTTGGATAAGTGTCTTCCGATGAGAGCAAGTTTCCTCCTGGAAACTCACGAGTCAGAGAATGGTTCGACATTCAGTCATTGTCCACACGAGAAACTAACCAATTTGCAATAAGCACCATTCATCTCGCTCATAACTTATCGCCAATCATTCGAGCATTAATTCCAATTAAACTAGCGACTGGCGTTGGTCTGTTGTATTGCGACGCCAGGCGCAATCACCGCCGTCTCGGAGCGCGGTGTACCTTGCGGCACCCAGTCATAACTCACAGGCAGCGCGCGATACACCCAGTTGCTGATGGCGTCACCGCCCGGCGCCTTGCCGAGGTACGGGCTGACGTATTCCCAGACGTTTTCACCGCTGGCCGTCACCTGGAAGAACCGCCCGTTCATGCCTTCATCGATCAACGTATTGCCGTTGGGCAAACGCCGCGCGCTGCTGATGAACGAGCTGTAAAACGCCCATCCCGGTTGCTTCGAATTGGCGGCGCTGTACTGCCAGACAATTTCATTTTTCACTGGGTCGATTTCCAGCACCCGTGAACCGGAAATCAGCCCGAGGGTGACGTTCGGATAACCTGCCGAACCCTGGTTATCGAACACCAGCACATTGCCCGCGCCCGGTAGCCCGGCCGCAATGATATGGGCGTCATGCTGACCGACAAACTGATCGACCGGACGCGGCAAGGTTCGTGCGGTTTTCGGGCTGGCCAATGGCAGGTTCGGCCCCAGACGCCAGACTACTTTGCCGCTGTGCTTGTCGATGATCGCGATGAAGTTGGCATTGCGTGAATCGAACAACAGGTTGTCCGGATTGAAACGCTTGTCGCCGGCATCGAACCACTTGTTCGGCCCGACCACACTGAGGTTGTTGATGTGCAGGTAGTCGGCATCCTCGCTCCCTCGCACCAGTTTCAATTGCTCTGGCGTGAAGCCGAATTCGTTGAGGTGCTCCGACGCCAGCCACTGCCATTTCACTTCACCGTCAGGGCTGACTTCATAGATTGCATCGTCGATCACCTCGGGGACTTTGAAGCCTTTGATCGAGTGCACTTTGTTCGCCAGCACCACCGTGTTGCCGTTGCTCAACCGGCGTTGGTCGTGATGCTGCTGCGCTGCGCCACCGGGCGCCTTGTCGCCCCACTGCCAGACGACTTTGCCATTCCAGTCCAGTTCGCCGACGCTCTGATTGCCCAGGCCATTGCCAGCCGAACCGAGCTTGCCGGGGTCCTTGTCACTCAGTTGCAGCAGGACATGCCCGCGCTCACCGCCAACCAGTCTCGGGTCGATGATCGCTGACGGGAAACCTGCCTGCGGCCAGGTTTTGACCTCGTTGCCGTTCATGTCGATCAAGTGCGTCTGCTTGTCGGCGCCGCTGAAAATCACGTACTGATTGAACGCTTTGTCCGGGTCGTACCGAGTGACGCCGGTCGGGTACACGCTGGGCGCGGCGAAGGCGCCAGCGCTGAACACCGCGCCGGACAACAACAGCGCAAAAGCCGTTTTGATACGTAACATGGTGCAGCTCCTTGAGTGACGAATCAGAAGTCGTAGCGACCGGTGACGCCGAGGGTTCTTGGCGTGCCGAGCAAGCCTTCATAGCCGCCGTTGCCGCCCGTCCACAGGGTCGTGTAGTAGGTTTTGTCGAAGGCGTTTTTCAGCCACAGCGAGATGTCCCACTGCCCTTGGTTGAAGTCGCCGCGCAGGCCGGTGGAGAGATTGACCACTGCGTAACTCGGGATCTGCCCGTAGTCGGAATCCTCGACCGTACCGACGGCTTTCGAGCGGAAGGCGTAGCTGCCGGTGACGTAGGGTTCGAAGCCGTTATCAAGATTCCATTTGTATTCACCGTTGGCGTTGCCGATCCATTTCGAAGCGCCGACCACTTGATGGCCGCTGAGGTCGCAAGAGGCTGGGGCACCCGGCGCCTGGCTGATTTCCGGCGGGCATGGCGCGTCTTTGTAGGAGAGGTAGCTGACGTCGTTGAAGGAGCCGTTGAAGTTCAGCGTGAGGCCGCGCAACGGGATCACCGTGCTTTCAAACTCGATGCCGCGCGAGCGCACCGAACCGGCGTTGGTCAGGTATTGCACGCGGTTGACGTCGTCGTAGGCGTTGGTCTGATAGGCGTTGACCTGGGTCCAGAATACGTTGGCGTTAAGCTGCAAACGTCGATCCCACAGCGTGCTTTTGAAACCGAGTTCGGCGTTGTTTGCGCGTTCGGTGCCGATCAGCAGCGAGTCAGCGCCGGCGGCTGGTGCAGAGCCGACCGAGAGGTTAACGCCGCCTGATTTTTCACCGTGGGACACGGTCGCGTAACCGAGTAAATCGTCAGTGATGCGATAGCTGAGGTTGAGCAAACCGGACGGGCTGGAACTGTACTGATTCAAGTCGCCGGAATCGTAGGCACCGGCACGACCGCGTCGCGCCGTCGCCGCTGCACCCGCCACCGCCGCGCCACCGACCGGCGCATCGCGAGTGACCCAGGCGTTCTTCTCTTCGTAAGTACCACGCACGCCGGCCGTGAAATCCAGACGCTCGCTGAGGTGCCAGGTGCCTTGGGCAAACAGCGCAAAACTGTCGGTCTTGATATGGCCGTTGCCGACGCTGCCAATGTTGGCCAGCGCACCGGCCGGCGTGCCGTTCCAGATATCCGCTTGCGGGCCGTAATAGGCGAAGGATTTGTTGTCCAGATCGTTGCCGAAGTAGTAGGCGCCAACCACGTAATCGAAGAACTCGCCTTTGGGCGAAGCCAGACGAAATTCCTGTGAGTACTGTTTGTCTTCTACCGATACACCAGCGTTGTAAGTCGACGCGACGTTGAGACCATCGTCATTTTTCGGGGTGAAATTCCAGAAGCGATACGAGCTGATCGAGGTCAGGGTGAAATCGCTCGGCAGTGCCCAATTGGCTTCAACCGAGGTGCCGCCCTGGTGCACGGTGACGTGTTGGTCGCTGTCCAGATTGACCTTGCGGTGCGAACCGTTGACCAGCGTTGCGCCAGCGGCAGCCGCCCGCGCCGAGTAGAGATTGACGCCATTGATGGTCGGCCCGGTGTTGTACAACACGCGGGTGCCGGCGCTGGAATCCTCTTCGTTGTAGTCGCCGATCCAGCGCAGGTTGAAGTCTTCATTCGGCTTGAACAGCAACTGCGCACGGAAGCCATCGCGCGAGCCGCCATTCAGATCATGGCCGTTGTATTCGTTCTTGATGTCGCCGTCGCTGCGCGTGCGATACGCCGAAAAACGTCCGGCCAATTCATCGTTGAGCGGCCCGGAAATCGTGCCTTTGGTTTGAAAATAACCATCCTCGCCAACCGAGGTTTCGATGCTGCGCTCAGGCGTGAACGTCGGCGCGCGGGTGCTGATGTTGATCACCCCGGCGGTGGTGTTCTTGCCGAACAACGTGCCCTGCGGCCCGCGCAGAACTTCGAGCTGTTCGATGTCCATCAAGTCGAACACCGCCATCCCCGGGCGGCCCAGATAGACGTTGTCGATGTACAACCCGACGCTGCCTTCCAGACCATCGCTGGCCGGGTTGTTGCCCAGGCCACGGATCGACACGCTGGACTGCCGCGCGTGCATGTAGGCGACGTTGACGCTGGGCACCAGTTGCTGCAAATCCTGAATCCGGTAAACCCGTTGCGTCTCCAGATTCTGGCCGCTGACCACGCTCATTGGTGTCGGCACGTCCTGCGAACTTTCTTCGCGGCGGCGAGTGGTAACGGTGACCGTTTCCAACTGCGAACTGTTCGCCACCGGTTTGCCTGCGGGTACCGGCGTCGGCGCTTGCGTTTCCGCCGCGTAGCTGTGCGTCCAGCTGGCGCTGCCTGCCAGCAACAGGGCCAGAGGCAGGCGTTTGAGCCGTCGTGGTGTTAGGGGTGACGCGAGGTTCAACGGACTCATGGCGCGGCTCCTGGTCAAAAAACACACAGACATCTTCAGCGCTGCATATTCTTTTAAGTTATTTATTTATGGATTTACAAATATTTACTGCATAAGAGATTGCCTTTATAAGGAGTCGACCTAATGCATATCCAATGCATTTCCCGGATATTTTTTATGTGAAAAATGCATATCGACTTGCGACAACTTCGTCACTTCATCGCCCTAACTGAGCAACGCAGCTTTGTTGCCGGCGCGCAGGCGGTGAACCTGTCGCAGTCGGCGTTCAGCCGCAGCATTCAGGCGCTGGAACACAGCGTCGGCTGTCAGTTGGTTGATCGCGGGCGCAAGGAATTGCCGCCGACCAAACAGGGCCAGGTGCTGCTTGAGCACGCGCGGCGGCTGGTCAGTGGCGCGCAGCAAATGGCCAACGAGATCAGTCAGTTCAATGGGCTGGAGGCGGGGGAACTGCGCTTCGGTTGCGGGCCGGCACCAGCGGCGGGTTTGATCCCGCGCGCGATTGGCAGCTTCATCGGGCGTTATCCAAAAGCGCGCGTTCAGTTCCAGGTCGATGACTGGCAGAGTTTGAGCAAACGCTTACTGAGCGAAGAGTTTGAATTCTTCGTTGCTGATACTCGGCATTTTGAAGCCGATCCGGATTACCTGACGCACCGGTTGCGGCCGCGCAAGTGGCATTTCTGCTGCCGCGCGGGGCATCCGCTGGCGGCTTTTGATCGAATCACTGCTGAGCAATTGATGAGCTATCCGCTGGCGGTGAGTATCCGCCCGCCGAACTTGCGCAAGGTGATTGTCGATCTCAGCGGGCGCCCGGATTTCACCCCGAATGTGGAGTGTGAAAACAGCTCCAGCCTACTGAGTGTGGTGCTGCGTTCGGAGGCGATCGGGATTGTTGGCGCCTATTCGGATGCACTGCATCAGGCCAAGGGTGAACTGGTGTGTTTGCGCATTGAAGGGTTGGCGGATGATCTTGAGGAGTTGTATACGCGCTATGGGATCGTCAGCCGCGCGGGGTATCGGTTGTCGCCGCTGGCGGAGGCGATGATTGAGCAGATCAAGGCGATTGATGCGGTGGATGAGGAGGTGTGTTCACTGGACGGACTCGCTGTCTGATCGACCGCTATCGCGAGCAGGCTCACTCCTACATTAGAAATGCATTCCCCTGTAGGAGTGAGCCTGCTCGCGATAGCGGCTGCCCGGGCACCAATGCACTCCCTGCATAAACCCCATTCCCCAAATGCACTTGCCGAACACCCCCACCGAAAGCGAAAACCCTCGCCTGTCCCACTGACCGGTGAACCCCATGCCCACCCCGCCAAACCCCGTGCGCAATGTGCTGTACATCATGTGCGATCAACTGCGCCGCGATTACCTGTCCTGCTACGGCCACCCGCATTTGCACACACCGAACATCGATCGCCTGGCCGCCGCCGGCGTACGTTTCAGCCGCGCGTACACCCAAGGCACGATTTGCGGCCCGTCGCGAATGTCGGCCTACACCGGGCGCTACGTCAGCAGCCATCAGGTGGCGTGGAACGCTGTGCCGTTGCCACTGGAAGAATTGACCATCGGCGATTACCTGCGCCCGCACGGCATCCGTACTGCATTGGTCGGCAAGACCCACGCAACGGCGAACGTGGATGCCTTGCAGCGGCTGGCGATCAATCCCGATAGCCAACAAGCGGAAATCCTCAACGAAGTCGGCTTCGAACCGTACATGCGCCACGACGGTATCTATCCCGACGATCCGCTGTTCGCCGACAAACGCGAATCCGCGCCCTACACCCATTATCTGCGCGAGCAGGGTTTCGACGGCAAAAACCCCTGGCACGACTGGGCCAATGCCGCCGAAGGCGAAAACGGTGAAATCCTCAGTGGCTGGCAAATGCGTCATGCGAATTTGCCAGCACGAATTCCCGAGCAACACTCAGAGACTGTCTACACTACAAATCGAGCCATCGACTTCATCGCCGAGCAAGGTGAGAAATCCTGGTGTTTACACCTTTCCTATATCAAACCGCACTGGCCTTACATCGTACCAGCTCCATACCACGCCTTGTACAGTACGAAATCGATTCTCGAAGCGGTCCGCGCGGCGCCCTCAGAAGCCAGCAAACACCCCGTATACACTGCCTTTCGCCAGCACGAGGAAAGCCTCAACTTCTCCCGCGATTCAGTACGATTGACTGTAATTCCCACCTACATGGGCTTGATCAAGCAAGTGGATGATCAGCTCGGGCGTCTGTTCGACTTTTTGCAAAGCAACGGCCGTTGGGACGACACACTGATCGTGTTCACCAGCGATCACGGCGACTTCCTCGGCGATCATTGGCTCGGTGAGAAGGAGTTCTTGCTGGAGCAGGCGGTGGGTGTGCCGTTGATCGTGCGTGACCCTCGGGCGGCGGCGGATCTCACGCGCGGAACGGTGGACCATCGGCTGGCGGAAACCATCGATGCGTTGCCGACCTTCCTTGAAGCGCTGGGATTACCGGATGCGGCGCATCGACTGGAAGGGCGCTCTTTGATCCCGCTTCTTCATGGCGAAAACCCGGACTGGCGCCGCTATGCGATCAGCGAATACGACTACGCCTTTCAGGCACCGGCGCGAGAGCGACTGGGTCAGCCGATCGACCGTTGCCGCATGACCATGGTGCGCAGCGAGCGCTGGAAATACCTGGCGTACGACGGCTTTCGGCCGCAGTTGTTTGATCTGCTCAATGACCCGCAGGAGCTGCATGATTTGGGTGATGACCCGGAATTCGCAGCGGTGCGCGAGGAGCATGCGGGGTATTTGTTCGAGTGGGTGCGGGGGTTGAAACGACGCACGACGATCAGTCATCAGGAGATAGATTTGCGTGGGCAGCGGTTTCGTTACGGTGAGCCGGAAACCGAGAAGGTCGTGCAGATCGGCGTTTGGTGATTCCAGTAGGAACTGCGGCACGCTGCGATCTTTTGATCCTGACCTTTGAAATCAAAAGATCGCAGCCTCGTTTCACTCGACAGCTCCTACAGGTGCCAAGTCCGGTCAGACGCCGACGATATCTGCGCCTTTGATGGTTTGACTGCGCTGCCCGTTTGCACCCACCGGCACTTCACCTTTGAGTGTCACTCGACGCACCACCCGATCCTGAGTGCCGTAATCATCAATCGCGTAATGCTGCGTCGAGCGGTTATCCCAGATCGCCACATCACCCGCCTGCCAGCGCCAGCGCACGGTGTTTTCCTGGCGAATCACATGGCTCTGCAGCAAGCCGAACAGGTGCGCCGAATCTGCCTGCGAATAACCCTTGATGCGTTTGACGAAATGCCCGAGCAACAAGCTCTTCTCGCCACTGATCGGGTGCACACGCACCACCGGGTGCTCGGTCTCGTAGACGGTCGAGGTGAAGACCTTGCGATAGAGCTCAAGCTTCTCCGCCGAGACGTCAGGCTTGGCGCTGGCGTAGTCGTATTCGTTGCTGTGCACGGCGATCAGTTTATCGGCCAGTTCACGCAGCTCGCTCGGCAGGCCGTTGTACGCCGTCGCGGTGTTGGCCCACAGGGTGTCGCCACCGAATGCCGGGGCCACCACCGAACGCAGGATCGAGGCTTTCGGGTAGGCATCGACGAAGGTCACGTCAGTGTGCCAAGAGTTGGCGCGCTGACCTTCAGCGCCGTCCAGTTCGAGCAGATAGCGCGTGCCTTCACGCGACGGCACGGTCGGGTGCGCCACAGGTTCGCCGAGCAGATGGGCGAAGGCTTCCTGACGCTGATCGTCGAGCTGGGTCTGTTCGCGGAAGAACACCACCTTGTATTGAATCAGAGCCTGCTGGATGGCTTCGACGGTGGCGGCGTCCAGCTCACCGGACAAGTGCACGCCACGAATCTCGGCGCCGATACGACCGGCCACCGGGTGAATTTCCAGCGCGTGGACAGCGGGTTTTACAGCGAGTGCGGCATTGCTCATGGGTAGACCCTCATCGACTGCTTACGGTTGGACGGCAGCGAAACAACGCTCTATCTATATTCCATTTACATCTAATAGATATTCACATGCTTCGTTGACGGAATAAGAGCTTGCATTTAAAACCTCTAGCAACCCTCGTCGCAAATGCCTTCGAGCTATTTTTAGGATGCCGGAAAAGCATATGGATCTTCGCCAGTTGCGTTACTTCATCGCCCTCAACGAACACCGCAGTTTTGTCCGTGCGGCGGACGCGATGGGCATCACTCAACCGGCGTTCAGCCGCAGTATTCAAGGGCTGGAGCAAGAATTCGGCTGCGTGCTGGTGGATCGCGGCAACAAGGATCTGCGCCCCACCCCCGAAGGCCAAGTGGTGCTGCAACACGCCCTGAGCCTGGTACAAGGCGCGGCGATGCTCAGCGCGGAAGTGACGCAGATGACCAAACTCGATGCCGGCGAGGTGCACTTCGGTTGCGGCCCGGCGCCAGCAGTGAAACTGGTGCCGGATGCGGTGGCGCAATTCATCAATGCGCACCCGAAAGTGCGCACCTGTTTTCAAGTGGATAACTGGGAAAAACTCAGCCGCGCGCTGAGCCGTGAAGAGATCGAATTCTTCATCGCCGACATCCGCCATTTCGAGGCGGATCCGAACTTTCAGACTCAAGCCCTGACACCGAAACGCGGAGTGTTTTTTTGCCGTCCGGGGCATCCGTTGTTGGCCAAGGAAAGCCTGTCGACCAACGACATGTTCGACTACCCGCTGGCGACCACGCGGATCCCGCCGGGCATTCGTAAATTGCTGGCGAACCTCAGTGGACGCATCGATTTTTCCCCGACCATCGAGACCGAGCATTTTCCGGCGCTGGTGAAAGTGGTGCTGCAATCGAATGCGATTGGCGTCGGTACGGAAGAGGCGTTTGTCGAGGACATTGCCAAGGGTTCGCTGGTGCTGCTGCACTGGCGCAATTTGCCGCAGAACCTGGAGAGCATGAATGCGCGTTGCGGGATTGTCAGCCGTACCGGGTTTCGACTGTCGCCGGCGGCGCGGGCGATGATTGAGACGCTGGTGGCGGTGGATCGGCAGGAAGTCAGCGTCGCCGTTTGAAGAGGATCGTTCCCACGCTCTGCGTGGGAATGCAGCCCGGGACGCTCCGCGTCCCAAAGCGGACGCAGAGCGTCCATTGATGCGTTCCCACGCAGAGCGTGGGAACGATCGGTTCCCCTGTAGGAGCTGCCGCAGGCTGCGATCTTTGTTTTTAAAGCTTCGCCGCGGCCAACTCCGGCGCCACCCATTCATTAACCTTGAACGGCTTGCGAATCAGTCTCTGCTGCGCCGCCAGATCGACCTTGTCCTGCAAGCTATCCAGGAACGCCGGATCCAGCGTCGACGGGAATACTTCGCTCAGTTTCTGATCTTTCAGATCTTCAGTGAGAATCACCGGCGGATAACTCGCCAGCCCCGACACCAATTGCACATAGGCGTCCTTGTTGCTGTCCTGCGTTAGCCACTCCACTGCCTGCTGCTGCGCCTTCAACAACTTCGCCACTGCCTCCGGATGCGCATCGACAAACTTGCCGGTGCCAACCAGTACCGACTGCACACTGCCAGCACCACCGAGATCCTTGGTGTTCAACGGCAACTCGGCGAGGCCCTTGGTCTGCAACGCCGCCAACCCGGAACTGCCCCACGATGCATCAATCTGTTTGGCCGCCAGCGCTGCGGTCGCGCCGGTGAAGTCGAGGTTAATGACCTTCAGATCTTTCTCGCTCAAGCCCTGACTGGCCAGCGCCGCGTCAAACGACAGTTGCGTCGCAGTACCCCGGAAGATCGCCACGCGCTTGCCCTTCAGATCCTGCAGGGTCTTGATCCCCGAGCCAGGCACTACGCCCAGATACTGCTTCACCCCACGCGCACTCGCGCTGAGCAACCGGGTATCGAGACCATTGGACTTGCCGATGATCGCCGCCAGATCGCCCAGATACGCCAGATCCACCTGGCCATTGGCGAACGCCTCATTGATCACCGGTCCGGCGCCTTTGAAGAAACTCCACTGAATCTTGATGCCCTGATCGGCGAAGGCCTTTTCGAAGATCTGCTGATCGCGCAATACGTCGACCACACCGCCACCGCTGTGCTGAGTGCCGGCACTCAGGTCGGGCACGGCGATCCTGATTTCCTTGAGTTCGTCGGCGTGAACGGTGAACGCCAGCAGGCCCGCCAGTGCAGGAACGGCAAACAGACTGAAAACACGTTTGAAGGGAAGGTTCATGGGTGCTGCTCCTTGATCACGACAGGCGTTGAGGAGCCGAAAGTAGGCTGAATGCACACCTTCACTTAAATACTATAAATGCACATTTTTATAGCTTTTAAAGCTAAGCAAGCAAAAGCGGGGCTTGCAGCGGCGTATGCATTAACAGCATGGAAAATATTCTCCGAATGCATTGGATGCGTGTGGTCTGGAGGCCTTAAATGGCCTCGCTTATCTCTTAAAAGAATCTATATCGATATTGTTATAACTATTTGTTTTTAGCTAATACCGCTAAAGATCGCAGCCTGCGGCAGCTCCTACAGGGGCGACGCAATCCCCCTGCCGAAGGCTGCGATCTTTGATCTTGACTCGATCTCGATCCAACCCGACAACGGAGGTCACCCATGGCCCGTCAATCCCTGCTCAGTTTGCCGCTGCCGGCGCCACCGCTGAAAAGCCAAGGCATTTCGCCAACCATCAACCAACGCCTGTTGCCGTGGCTGCTGCCCATCGGCCTGTTCGTTTTGTGGTGGCTGGCAGCGCGCAACCAATGGATGAGCGAGCAGATCCTGCCCGCGCCATCACTGGTGTGGAACAGCGCCGTCGAACTGGCGCATGGCGAGTTGTGGAGCCATTTGTGGATCAGTCTGCAGCGATTGTTCTGGGGCTTGCTCGCAGGGGTTTGCGCCGGTGCGTTACTCGGTGCGGCGCTGGGTTTCAGTCGCCGTCTGGAACGTTTGATTTTCCCGACCTTCGCCGGTCTGGCGCAGGTGCCGACGCTGGCGTGGATCCCGCTGTTCATGGTGTTTTTCGGCATCGGCGAAGTGTTGAAACTGGTGGTGCTGATCAAAGCCATCGTCGTCCCCGTGACCCTGCACACACTGGTTGGCGTGCGCGACGCACAGCCGAAACTGCGCGAGGCTGCCGCCGTCTTGCGCCTGCCGCCGCATCTGCTGATTCGTCGATTGGTCTTGCCCGCCGCCCTTCCCGCGTTCATGGCCGGCGTGCGTCTGGCGCTGGCAGCCGGCTGGACGTCGTTGCTGGCGGTCGAGTTGCTCGCTTCCAGCGAAGGCATTGGTTACCTGATGGTCTGGGCGCGCCAGCTGTTCATGCTCGACATCGTCTTCGTGTGCATCGTGGTCATCGGTGTGATCGGCGTGGCGATGGATCGCGGCATCGGGCTGCTGGACCGCAAACTGGTGCACTGGCCACATCCCGCCACTGCCGAGATTCGGCGAGGCCCGCGCTATCAAGGCTGGCAGCGCCTGCAACCGTGGTTGTTGCCGCTGGGCTTGCTGGCGTTGTGGCAACTGGCGAACGATCAGCAGTGGGTCGATAACAACATTCTGGTCAGCCCGCTGGCCGTGTTGATCACTGCTTGGGACGGTTTGCTTGACGGCACGTTGATCAGTGGCATGGCGCTAAGCCTCGGTCGCACCCTCGGTGGTTTGCTGCTGGGTGGCGGGTTCGGTTTCGCCCTCGGCTTGCTGCTGGGGCTGTCGCGCACCAGTGAACGCCTGCTCGGTCCGACCCTCGCCGCCATCCGCCAGATCGCGATTTTCGCCTGGGTGCCGTTGCTCACCGCCTGGTTCGGTCTGGGTGAACTGGCGAAGTGGGTGTTCGTCGCCCTCGCCGCGTTCTTCCCGCTGTTCATCGCCACGCAACGCAGCGTCGCCAATCTCTCACCGCAACTGAACGAAGCCGCGCAAGTCTTGCGCCTCAGCCTCGGCCAGCGCTTGCGTCGCCTGGTGCTGCCGGGCGCCGCGCCGGGGATTTTCGCCGGCCTCAGGCTGAGTCTGATCTACGCCTGGCTCGGCACCATCGGCGCTGAATATTTCATGCCGTCGAATGGCGGCATCGGCAGCCAGATGATCGGCGCACAACAACTGCTGCGCATGGATCTGATCATGGCCGGCATGCTCTTCGTCGGCCTCACCGGCGCCCTGCTCAACCTCATTGGCCAACGCCTGGAAATTCGCGCGACCCGCTGGAGACACGCATGAACGCACCGATTGTCAGCTTCAACCACGTAGGCAAATCCTTCGACGTCGACGGTTTCGAACTGGAGGCGATTCGTGAATTCAATCTGGACATCGCCGAGGGCGAATTCGTCGCCATCGTCGGCTCCAGCGGCTGCGGCAAATCGACGTTATTACGCTTGCTCGTGGGCCTCGATACGCAATTTCGTGGGCAGATCACTGTTGACGGCAAAGCTGTCAGCGGCATCGGCGGCGAACGCGGCATTGTCTTTCAGGAACACCGTTTATTCCCGTGGCTGACCGTCGCCGACAACATTGGCCTGGGTCTGGTCAACGAGCCGTTGAGCGCTGCGCAAAAGCAAAAACGCATCGATGATTTCATTGATCTGGTCGGTCTGCGCGACTTCACTCGCGCCTATCCGCACCAGCTCTCCGGCGGCATGGCGCAACGTGTGGCGATCGCTCGCGGTCTGGTCGCCAGCCCACGAATTCTGCTGCTCGATGAACCCTTTGGCGCGCTCGACGCACTGACACGCCAGCAAATGCAGGACGAACTGTTGGCGATCCGCGCCCGCGCGAAGATCACCACGATCCTCGTCACCCACGACGTCGAAGAAGCGATCTTCCTCGCCGACCGCGTGGTGGTGATGGAGCCGCGTCCGGGGCGGATCAAGCAAGTGGTCGACATCGCCCTGCCCCATCCGCGCCAGCGCAGCAGTTTCGACTTCCATCAGTTGCGTGAAGAGCTGCTGCACGAACTGACCAGTGACGACCATTACCAACCGAGCGTGCCGGTGCAGATTCGTGATCTGCCGCTGACGTTCATTGCCTGCTGAACAGGAGTTTTGCGATGCCGCAACGTCCCAATTTTCTGGTGATTCTGGCCGACGATCTCGGCTTCTCCGACATCGGTGCGTTCGGCGGCGAAATCGCCACGCCGCACCTTGATGCCCTGGCCAACAACGGCCTGCGCCTCACCGATTTTCATACCGCACCGACCTGCTCGCCGACCCGCTCGATGCTGCTCACCGGCACCGACCACCACATAGCCGGCATCGGCACCATGGCCGAGACGCTGACCCCGGATCTGATCGGCAAACCGGGTTACGAGGGTTACCTCAACGACCGCGTCGTTGCGCTGCCCGAGTTGCTGCGCGAGGCCGGTTATCAAACGTTGATGAGCGGCAAATGGCACCTCGGTTTGAAAGCTGAACTGGCGCCGCATGCGCGCGGTTTCGAGCGCTCGTTTTCGCTGCTGCCGGGCGCGGCCAACCACTACGGTTTCGAGCCGACCTACGATGAGCAAACCCCCGGCCTGCTGAAATCAACCCCGGCGCTGTACATCGAAGACGACACCTTCATCGACGAATTGCCGAAGGATTTCTATTCCTCCGATGCCTTCGGCGACAAGTTGCTGCAATACCTCAAGGAGCGTGATCAAACCCGGCCGTTCTTCGCTTACCTGCCATTCTCCGCACCGCACTGGCCGCTGCAGGCGCCCGCCGACATCGTTGAGAAATACCGTGGTCGTTACGACGCAGGCCCGGAAGTGTTGCGCCTGGAGCGTCTGGAAAAACTCAAAGCCCTCGGCCTGATCGAACCGGACGTCGAGCCGCATCCGCTGATTCAGTTGACCCAGCAATGGGACGCACTGAGCGCGGAACAAAAACAGATCTCCGCGCGGGCGATGGAGGTCTATGCAGCGATGGTCGAGCGCATGGACTGGAACATCGGCCGGGTGGTCGATTATCTGCGCCAGCAAGGGCAGCTCGACAACACGTTCATCCTGTTCATGTCCGACAACGGTGCCGAAGGCGCGCTGCTGGAAGCGTTCCCCAAGTTCGGCCCGGAACTGGTGACGTATCTCAGCCAGCACTACGACAACAGCCTCGACAACATTGGCCGGGCCAATTCCTACGTGTGGTACGGACCGGATTGGGCGCAGGTGGCGACCGCGCCATCGCGGTTATTCAAGGCGTTTACTACTGAGGGCGGGATTCGCGTGCCGGCGCTGCTGCACTATCCGCAGTTGGCGCTCAAAGGGCAGATCAGCCATGGCTTCGGCACGGTGATGGACATCACGCCGACGATTCTCGATCTGGCGGGCGTGCGTCATCCGGGCAAGCTCTGGCACGGCAAACCGGTGGCGCCGCTGCGGGGCAAATCGTGGCTGGGGTTCTTGTCGGGCGAGACCGCGCAGGTGCATGACGAACACACGGTGACGGGTTGGGAATTGTTCGGGCGCCGGGCGATTCGGCAGGGGTCGTGGAAAGCGGTGTGGATCCCGGGGCCGGTAGGGCCGGCGACCTGGCAGCTTTATGATTTGAGCAGTGATCCGGGGGAGATTCATGATTTGGCGGTGAGCCAACCGGAGAAGCTCAGCGCGTTGATCGGGCATTGGCAGCAGTATGTCGAGGAGACCGGGGTGATTTTGAGTGAGTCGCCGTTTCAGCCGGATTGAAGGGGAAGATCAAAAGCCCCTCACCCTAACCCTCTCCCTGAGGGAGAGGGGACTGACCGAGGTGTCTTCCGTTAAATATCGACCTGTGAAAACGAGTCGATTATGGATTCAACGAAGCACTTTCACGTCGGCGTAACTCTTCAATATCCCCCAATCGGTTCCCTCTCCCTCCGGGAGAGGGCGAGGGTGAGGGCAACTCGTCAGGCCTCCACCGCCTCCCCAGCCACCGCGATTTCATCCCTGCGAACAAACCGGTTCGCCCGCCCAAACGTGCCGAAATCATTAAACCGCACGCCCATCTCGCGCATCACCTTATGCGCCACCGGCACGGTCATCTGGCGGATATAAAACGGCTCCTTCACCACAAAATGATGAATCCCGTGGCTGCTGCCAAAGTTGAAGCAGAACGCCTGCAACGGCCACAACCACCAGGGGTTCAGCACCTGACACTGCTGCAGCACGTTGCCCAGTTCAACGTCCCCGTAGTAATGCATGTTCGAGCTGATGAAGTGCAGGCAGAACGTACGCAACACGTTCGGGCCGATGATCACCACGGCAGCGATATCGATCACCTGCATCACCGACAACGTCGTCGCTGACCATTCAATCGGCGCACCCAACAAGTACGCGATGCCATTGGCCGCATGAAAACCCAAGAACACATACCACGCACCCCAATGCACCAGAGCCAGCGGCGCGTAGACCTTCAACGTGCGTTTGATGATGCTGAACTTGTGCGCCCAGGTCTTGGCTCGGAGCATGCGGATGAACGCCGACATCACGTTGTCGCCGACCATCAGCAACCGTGCAAAACCCCACGGCTCGCCGTTGGTGATCGCGCGCTCTTCCATGTCGGTTTCGGTGCCAGAGACCTTGTGGTGATTGAGGTGCAGATGCCGACGAATCCACGGATTGATCGTGCTCGGCCGCGCCAGCCACACCAGGCCCATCATCAAATTGTGCGGCACGCGTTGCTTGCGGAAATACATGCTGTGGATCAGGTCATGCTCCAGCTCATGGGTCAGCGAAGCGAAAAACGCATTGAGCAACAGGCACACCCACCACGCCATATGGCCGCTGATGTACAGCGCCGCCGAGCCGATCATCCCGATCAGGGCCAAGGCCAGAATCCCCGCGCCCAACGCGTCCTGATGCTTGAGAATCGGGTAGCGCTCGCGCAGTTCGACGCCTTTGGCCAGCACCACTTCGCGAATATGCGCTGATCGCTGGGCCGCATTGTGTCGCTGGAGACTTGCAGAAGTACCGTCCATGCTTCCATCCTCGGGTTTATGATGTTCGCATCGTGCCTCGCCAAGGCTTCACTTACGGTAGCCGAGAACGCCAACCTGTTGACCGGAAGCGCCAATCAGCATGAAGGAACCGACCTCCCTCGCCAGCTGGACCCGTGCCTTGCGCAAGCAACTCGACGCGCTGGGACTGGACAGCATTGCCCTGTGCCAACAGGCCGGGCTCGATCCGCAGTTGATGGACGACCCCAACGCGCGCTATCCACTGTCCGGCACTACCCGCCTGTGGGAAATCGCCGTGCAGGTCAGCGGCGACCCGGCGATTGGTCTGCGGGTGTCGCGGTTCGTCAGCCCGACCACCTTTCATGCGCTCGGATATGCGCTGGTCGCCAGCGGCAGTTTGCGGGAAGTGTTTGAACGTATCGTGCGTTATCACCCGGTGGTCAGCGATGCGCTGGAACTGGAGCTGAGTCGTAGCGATGATCGCTATCAATTTCGTCTGAAAATTCCGTCAGGCAATCCGGCGCCGGCCTTCGAAGCCATCGATGCGTTCGCCGCAATCTATGTGCGCACCTGCCGCAATCGCCTCGGCCGCGATTACGCGCCGCTGGCCGTTTATCTGCGCCGCCCGGAGCCGGCCGACGCGCACCAATGGCACAAAGTCTTCCGCGCCCCGGTGCATTTCGGCTGTGCCGAGGATCGCCTGGAGTTCGCCCTCGCCGACTTCGACAGCCACCTCGACGACGCCAACCCGGAACTCGCCGAGCACAATGAAGCCGTGCTCAAACGCACGATGGCCCAGCTCAAACCGCTGACCTGGGAGCGCAAGGTGCGCGATGCCATTGAAGAACAATTGCCGGAAGGTGAGCCAAGTGCTGAACGGATTGCCCAGGCGCTGCACCTGAGTTTGCGCAGCTTGCAAAGGCATCTGGCGGATGAGGGTTGTCGCTTTGATACCTTATTGAACGAGAGCCGCGAGAATCTGGCGCTGCTGCACCTGCGCGATCCGCAGTGTTCGCTGAGTGAGGTGAGTTATCTGCTGGGGTTCGCTGATACCAGCAGCTTCAGCCGCGCGTTCAAGCGCTGGACGGGGCTGACGCCGGGGCAGTTTCGGGATGGGTTGCGCTGATCGTCAGCCTTTAGCCAGACTTCGCTCCATACCGGACGACCATTGTTCGATCATGGCAGCCCCCATCTCGGCGAAAGCTGGATGAGTTGCGCTGTACTCCGCCATTTCGCCCATCGCCACCAGCATGCCGTTAGCAACTTGCAGCAGTAATTCACTGCAACGCGCCTCAGTCAGGTTGCAGACCGTCCGGCCAAAACGCACCAGCATTTTGTGCTTGGGCCAAGCCTTCGAGCCACCCAAGAGCAACGCCATGCTGTCGTGCTTTATGTAGACCGACGTGGTGATGATGTCGTATGCGGGCGCGAGTCTGATTGTCGATTTCTCGCCACAGTCTTCGTACAACACACCGAAGTTTTTTAGATGTGCATCGCCGTTTTTCAAGCCTGCGGACAAAGCCACAATTTTGAAAAATGCTTCCAGCGCCTGATTGAGCAATGCAGGCGAAACAAATGCTTTGATCTGCCGGGCCGCGCCTTCGTAAGAGCCGTCGTATTTGGCTTTCGAGGGCCAACCGTTGAGCACGCAAAAGTCCTCAAAACCGAGGTAGCCTGTAGCGCTCAGGTCAAAGCGCTCGATAACCAGAAACTTGCCATGTTCGCTCAGCTCAAACTGCGGCACCTCAAGCCCGCTGTGTTGCGCAGCACGCATGCAAAAGTATTCGTTGGTTGCCAACTGCGGATATTCATCGGCGCGAAAAGCTTTAACCAGGTGAGTGGATCCCCGATGAGTCAGGCGATCAATCGCAGCCGCACTGTCACGCACCAGTACTTTGGGCTGCACTCCTGATACCCCGGAATACTGGCCATAGGTTTGCAACAGATCCTCGAACAAGTCTTGCGCACCATCGTGTACCAGCAGATCGGCAAGCGACGTTTCAGGCGGGCGATCCGTCATCGATGCGCCGGCAATGGATAATCGACCGAGCTGATAGGGGCCGACAATGGCCAGCAATGCAAAGTCATCGAAGCCGCGAACCGCTTTGCTGAAACGCCGGACCAGCTCATCACGAAGCGCGCCTTCGGGCAGGTTCATCTCGAAAACCGGATGAATGCCATGCTCCCAACCATAACTTTCCAACCGGGACGGCATTGTCAGTGACACGGCATTCTCAGCACTGGCTTCTTCGCGGTAATTGAAGACGCTGTCGACTCGATCTTGCCCGCGCGCCAACGTTCCCACCGCTTGTCCGCCGACACTGACGTTTAATCGATCCGATGACTCAGTCATGGAAGCTGACCTTTTGCAGCGTATCGAGTGTCGGGCGGCGAGCCTGCCGTGGAGCCGCAGTCAGCTCATAGCCAAACCCGTTGAGGATCGCTTCGACTTTGCGCAGGCCGATTTCCGCAATGGTGTTGTTTTCTATCCCCGAGATCGTCGAGCGGCTCATTCCGTATTGCTGAGCCAATGCCTGTTGGGTCATTTTGTTCGCCTTGCGCAGGGCTTTGATTAGTTCGCCAAGCTGTTCCATATGATTACCTGCATCAAATGCGGTGCAAAATTCGATATATGTATAGTTTGCATCGCATTTGATGCACTCACTGAACAAGATTAGCCTAGTTCCGAGTGATCACGAAGGAATCACTTGCTCAGCACAAACCCCAGCTCAAAAACAGTGCCGTCAGCATCACTGCTGACCCCCACCTGCCCCCCATGCAATTGCATGATCGACTGCACGATCGCCAAACCCAGCCCACCCGAATCCCCCGGCTCTGCTCGTGAAGGATCAACGCGGTAGAAGCGGTCGAACAGCTTGCCCAAATGCTCCGGCGCAATCGCCTGGCCATGGTTGTGAACCTGCAACCAGCACTCACCTGGCTCGTCGCGACGACGCAAACTGATTACCGATCCGCGATCAGCGTGACGCACAGCATTGGCCAACAGATTGCCGAGCGCCCGCTGCAACAGTTGCTGATCGGCAAACAATTCACCGAGCAGTCGATTGTCCAGCCGCAGATCGCGGTCATCGGCCAACGCTTCAAAATAATCACACAACTCGCTACCAACACTGTGCAAATCCAGCGTTTGCAGATTCAGCGCGCGCTCAGCCTGTTCTGCACGAGCGAGAAACATCAGGTTTTCCGCCATGCGCTTGAGCCGTTCAAACTCTTCCATATTCGAAGCCAGAACTTCCTGATACTCCGCCGTGCTGCGCGGATGATTCAGTGCCTGGCCGTTACTGGCGAGCAAGGTGTGCAACGGCGTGCGGATTTCGTGGGCGAGGTCCGCGGAGAACTGCGACAGGCGCTGCACGCTGTCGTCCAGCCGCGCCAGCATGCCGTTGAGCGCCCGCACCGGTTCGAGCAGTTCGGCAGGCGTGCCATTGGCGGGCAAGCGTTGATCGAGGCTGCGCAGATCGATGCCGCGCACCGCTTCGCTCAACTGCCGCAACGGTTGCAGGCCCCGGCGCAGCAACAGCAAGCCCAAGGCAAAAGCGAGCAACGCGCCCAGTCCCACCGACAGGTACAAGCGCATGCGATAGCTGCCGAGCATCTGCTCGCGCTCACTCAGCACTTTGCCGGCGATCACCGTCAGCGGCTCGCCGTTCGGCCCTTGCGCCGCGCCGGACAACAGCGCCAGTTCAGCACCGTCCGGCGCTTGCCACGTGAGTACATCGGAACGCTGTGGCGTGTGCTCGCGGGGGATGGCGTTCAGCGCAGGCAAATCGCGTTGACGGGGATTGATCGCGATCACGCTTGAACCGTCGGCACGCAGCACCAGCAGCAGACTGTCGAGATTGCCAAGCATGTTCTGATACAGCCGTGGTCGCGCCTGCAAGGCACCCAGGCTGTCGCTGTCGGCGAGCAAGGCGCGCACTTGCTCCAGTCGACCGAGCAACGCGAGGTCGTCGCGATAGGCGATTTCCGACGCGAGCGAACGGTAGAGAAATACGCCAATCGCGCTCAGCACCAACGCGCAGACCAGTGCGAACGCCAGCGCCAGGCGCCAGGCGATCGACCTAGAGCGCATCGTCGGGAGCTTCCAGCTGATAACCGACGCCGCGCACGGTGTGGATCAGTTTCGGCATGTACGGGTCATCGACTTTCGCGCGCAGACGTCGCACTGCTACTTCGACCATGTTGGTGTCGCTGTCGAAATTCAGGTTCCACACCTGCGAGGCGATCAACGTGCGCGACAGCACTTCGCCTTGGCGACTGGCGAGCAGTTGCAGCAGGGCGAACTCTTTATTGGTCAGGGAAATGCGCTGACCACCGCGACTGACGCGACGGCGCAGCACGTCGATTTCCAGATCGGCGATGCTGTACGACTCGGCTTCACGCATCGGCCCACGGCGCAGCAATGTGCGCACGCGCGCGAGCAGTTCGGCGAAGGCGAAGGGTTTCAGCAGATAGTCGTCGGCACCCAGTTCGAGGCCGCGTACGCGGTCTTCAATGGCGTCCTTGGCCGTCAGGAACAACACCGGCGTAGCGCTGCGCTGGCGGATCAGTTGCAGCAACTGCCAGCCGTTGAGGCCGGGGAGCATCACGTCGAGGATGATCAGGTCGTATTCCTGCTGCTCAATGAAGTAACGGCCATCGAGACCATTGAGCGCCACGTCCACGGCAAAACCCGACTCGCCCAGGCCTTTGGCGAGGAAATTCGCGGTTTTGGCTTCATCTTCTACGACCAGCAAACGCATGGCACACCTCGATTGACAGGCACACAGGCTAGGCGCCTTCAGCGGCGTTGCCCATTACAAACTTGTAATCAGACTGACGAGGTTCTGACGAAGACCGGCGATTAAGGTGGCGACCTTAGCTTTTGGAGCCTTTCCATGACCGTCAAATACCTTGTCGCCAGCCTCGCCGTCAGCCTCAGCGCCAGCGTGTTCGCAAGCCCTGAACTGCCGCGCCATGCCGACCTCGACCTGAAAACCGCGCAACTGCTGGCCAACACGGCAATGAGCAATTGCACCGGCACCGTGTCGGTGCTCGACCGTGGCGGCAACCTGCTGGTGACCTTGCGCGGCGACGGTGTCGGCCCGCACAACACTGCCGCCAGCCAGCGCAAGGCGTACACCGCGCTGTCAACGAAAACCGCGACCCGGTTGTTTGCCGAACGTGCTCGCAACAACCCGGAAACCGCCAACCTCAACACCCTCGACGAGTTGCTGTTGCTCGGTGGCGGAATTCCGCTGTTCGCCGCTGATGAGCTGGTTGGCGCCATGGGCGTGGCCGGTTCCGGCGGCGGCGAGCAAGACGAAAACTGTGCGCTCAAGGCTGCCGAAAAAACCGGTCTGGCCACCACCCGTTCCCAATAAGGAGATGCATCGATGAATACTTTGCGCATGACTTTCGCCGCGCTCGGCCTGAGTGCTTTCTCAAGCCTGGCGCTGGCCGCTGGAAACCCCTTGAGCGTGCACGTGCTCAATCTGGAAAACGGCTTGCCGTCGCCGGGCATCGACGTGACGCTGGAGAAACACGTCGGCCAGAACTGGCAGCCGTTGGCTCAGGGCACAACCAATGAACAAGGGCGGATTGCCGAACTGTTCCCGGCCAAGCAGCCTTTTGAGGCGGGTGAATACCGCGTGGTGTTCAAGACCGGCGAGTACTTCAAGAAGATCAGGCACGACACGTTCTTCCCGGAGATCCCGGTGATTTTCGAGGTAAAACAGACGGATCAGCACTACCACATCCCGCTGCTGCTCAGCCCGTACGGCTTCTCGACCTATCGCGGTTCCTGAGCCCCACGCAAAACCCCTATGGGAACTGGCCCCTGTGGCGAGGGGATTTATCCCCGCTGGGGCGCGCAGCGGCCCTAAAAATGGGACTGCTGCGCAGTCCAACGGGGATAAATCCCCTCGCCACAGGAGCCAGTTCCAACAGGGGATCGGTGTGAGTTTTTAGATCGTGGCCAAGGCGCGTAAGCGCGTGGCGTCGAGGATTTCGATTTCGCCGTACCCGAGCCCGATAATCCCCTGTCCCTGAAAATCCTTGAGAATCTGGTTGGTGGTCTGCCGTGACAGCGACAGCATCGACGCCAGTTGCTCCTGCGGCAGTTGCAGCACCCGGCGCGGCGCATCGAGTTCGCCGTAGCCTTCGGCGATCATCAGCAAGCGATGGGCCAGACGTGCCGGCGCTGGCAGCAGGCTCAATTGTTCGAGGTTGATAAAGGTCAGGCGCAGTTTGTGGCTCATCAGCAGCGCCAGATGCCGCCAATACACCGGCTGTTCGTCGAGCAGTTTCAGCAGCGTCGCCTGCGGAATATTCAGCAGGGTGCACGGCCCGACGGCATAGGCGTCATGGGTGCGCGGCTGACCATCGAACAGACAGATTTCGCCAAACCAGTGCGGCGCCTCCACCAGGCTCAACAACGCCTCCTTGCCCTGCTCGCTGACCGCACCGATGCGCACGGCGCCATCAAGCACCGCGTACAAACCGCAAGGCGCATCGCCGCGCTGGAACAACCGTTGCCCCGCCGTCAGCCGCCGCTCCCGGGCCGCGGCCAGCAGACTATCCTGAAAGGACACCGGCAGATGACTGAACCACTGGCCGCTCATCAGCCGCGAACGCATTTGCATAAACACTCCTGGATTGTCGCCTGCCTGACAGAGCGAAACCTGATCCCGAGGGATGATGCAATCAACCCTACCGGAGGAACAACAATGAAAAGCCTCGTCGACCATCTCAGTCAATACGCCGCCTACCACCGCGATCCGCGCAACATCGCCAGCCACTTTATCGGTATTCCGCTGATCGTGGTGGCGGTGGCCGTGTTGTTGTCGCGGCCAGAATGGTTGCTGGGTGGATTTTGGATATCTCCAGCCGTTGTGTTGGCGCTGGCCTCGGCGTGGTTTTATCTGCGCCTGGAAGTGAAGTTGGGCGTACTGATGACGGTGCTGATGGGACTATCTGTTTGGGCCGGGCATGTTCTGGCGCAGCAGAGCACCATGGTCTGGCTGAGCAGCGGTGTGGCGATGTTTGTGATCGGCTGGGTGATCCAGTTTGTCGGGCATCACTATGAAGGACGCAAACCGGCGTTTGTCGATGATGTGTCGGGGCTGATTGTCGGGCCGCTGTTTGTCGTGGCCGAATTGGCGTTCATGCTCGGGATGCGGCATGAATTGAAAGAGCAGATCGAGGCGCGGGCGGGGGTGGTGCGGGTTAATCCGAATGGCAAAGCGGCGGCTTAGGCCGCTTGAAAGATCGCAGCCTGCGGCAGCTCCTACAGTGGATTTGGTCGATCACAAAATGTGTGACCAACCGAAACCACTGTAGGAGCTGCCGCAGGCTGCGATCTTTTGATCTTAGAGGCTGGCGACTTTCTGCCAGACCTTGGGCTTGAAGAACAGGGTCTCACCCTTGGCCAAGCCGATCAGACTGTCGTGATCCTTGACCACTTCGGCTTCGATCAAATCAGTCTGCCCTTCAACCTTCAACGTCACCCGCGTAGTCGCGCCCAACGGCCGAATATCACGCACCTCAGCCGCATGGTGATCCTCCAGCTCATGCTTGGACAACGACACCTCGTGCGGACGGAACAGCACGTGATTGTCGTCGCTCAACAGCAGGCGATTCGAATCCCCAAGGAAGTGATAAACGAAATCGCTGGCCGGGTTTTCGTAGACGTCGCCCGGTGAGCCGATCTGCTCGATCACGCCCTTGTTCATCACCACGATACGGTCAGCAACCTCCATCGCCTCTTCCTGGTCGTGGGTTACAAAAACCGAAGTCAGGTTGATGTCTTCGTGCAGCCGCGCCAACCAGCGGCGCAGTTCTTTACGCACCTTGGCATCAAGGGCGCCGAACGGCTCATCCAGCAGCAACACCTTCGGCTCTACCGCCAAGGCGCGGGCCAGGGCGATGCGCTGACGCTGGCCACCGGACAACTGCTCCGGATAACGATCCGACAGCCAGTCCAACTGCACCATGTTCAGCAGTTCGTGAACCTTGACCGCGATCTGGCTTTCGCTTGGGCGCTGGTTTTTCGGTTTCATGCGCAGGCCGAACGCGACGTTGTCGAACACGGTCATGTGGCGGAACAAGGCGTAGTGCTGGAACACGAAACCGACGTTGCGATCACGCACGTCGTGGCCGGAGACGTCTTCGCCGTGGAAGACGATGTTGCCCTGATCCGGGGTTTCCAGACCGGCAATGATCCGTAGCAGCGTGGTCTTGCCGCAGCCCGATGGGCCGAGCAGCGCGACCAGTTCACCGCTGTGAATGTCCAGGCTGATGTTGTCCAGCGCCTTGAACGCATTGAAATTCTTGCTGACGTTACGCACTTCGATCGACATGAATTATTCCTCCGCGGCGCTGGCGCGCAGGCGGTTGATACGGTTTTCGCTCCACTGCTTGAGCAGCAGGATGAAGAGCGCCAGGATCAGCAACAGGCTCGCCACGGCGAACGCGGCCACGTGGTTGTATTCGTTGTAGAGGATCTCGTATTGCAACGGCAAGGTTTTGGTCACCGCGGGAATGTGAGAGTAGACCTGTGATATCGTATGGATTTTAATTATGGCCCGCGCGGTACACAGCACCACGCCATAGATCAGGCCCCACTTGATGTTCGGCACAGTGACATGCCAGAACATCTGCCAGCCGTTGGCACCGAGCAGGCGCGCGGCCTCCTCTTCCTGTGTGCCTTGTTCCTGCATCAGCGGAATCAGCTCGCGGGCCACGAACGGCACGGTGACGAAAATCGTCGCCAGCACGATGCCCGGCAGGGCGAAGACGATCTGGATGTCGTGATCCTGCAGCCACGGCCCGAACAGGCCCTGCGCACCGAACATCAGCACGTAGACCAGACCGGCGATCACCGGCGACACCGAGAACGGCAGGTCGATCAGCGTCACCAGCATGCTCTTGCCACGGAACGAGTACTTGCTCACGCACCATGCGGCGCTGACGCCGAACACCAGGTTCAGCGGCACCGAAATCAGTACGGCGAACACCGTGAGTTTCAGTGCCGACAGGGCATCCGGTTCAAAGATCGCGGTGAAGAAGGCACCGAGGCCGTTTTTCAAGCCTTGCGATACGACGATGAACAGCGGCAGCAGCAGAAACAGGAAGAAGACCAGCCAGCCAAGACCGATCAAGACTCTGCGCGAAGTGGCGCTGCCACGGCGTGCAGCGTTGGCCGAAGAGGCGGCCGCAATAGACGATTGGGACATGGTTCGCGCCTCCTTATGGGGTTTCGATGCGCCGCTGCAGCAAGTTGATCAGCAGCAACAGGACGAAGGAAACCACCAGCATCAGCACGCCGATGGCGGTAGCGCCGGTGTAATCGTATTGGTCGAGTTTGACCATGATCAGCAGCGGCAGGATCTCGGTTTTCATCGGCATGTTGCCGGCGATGAAAATCACCGAACCGTACTCGCCGACACCACGGGCAAACGCCAGGGCAAAACCGGTGAGCCAGGCGGGCAGCAGCGCGGGGACAAGAATATGGCGGAACACCTGCAAAGGCTTCGCACCGAGGCACGCGGCGGCTTCTTCGACTTCACGGGGAATGTCGGCCAGCACCGGTTGCACCGTGCGCACCACGAACGGCAGCGTGACGAAGGTCAGCGCCAAAGTGATACCCAGTGGGGTGTAAGCGATTTTGAAACCGAGGTCTGCAGCGAACTGGCCGACCAGTCCGGCCGGCGCATACAGCGCGGTCAGCGCGATGCCGGCCACCGCTGTCGGCAGCGCGAACGGCAGATCGATCATCGCGTCGATCACCTTGCGCCCCGGGAAGGTGTAGCGCACCAGTACCCACGCCAGCAGTGTGCCGATGATGCCGTTGATGATCGCGGCGCATAGCGCGGTGCCGAAGCTCAGCTTCAATGCCGCCAGCACCCGTGGTGCGGAGATGATCGCCCAGAACTGATCCCAGGTGAGTTGGGCGGCGTGGACGAACATCGCCGCCAGGGGGATAAGCACAATCAGGCTGAGGTACACCAAGGTGTAGCCCAGCGTCAGCCCGAAGCCGGGTATGACGGGGGAGATACGACGCGACATAAAAGTCCTTGGTTAAAAACGCATCAATGTGGGAGTGAACCCTGTGGCGAGGGGATTTATCCCCGTTGGGCTACGCAGTAGCCCCAAAATCGGCAAATGCGGAAAACCAGATACACCGCATGTGATGGTTTTGGGGCAGCTTCGCTGCCCAACGGGGATAAATCCCCTCGCCACAAAAGCCCGCTCCCACAGTTTTGTAGTCAGATTACTGCGCCTGATAAATCTGGTCGAACACGCCACCGTCGTTGAAGAATTTCGGCTGCGCGGTTTTCCAGCCGCCGAAGTCCTTGTCGATGGTCACCAGGTCCAGTTTCGGGAACTGCTGGGCGTACTTCGCAGCCACGTCCTTGTCACGCGGACGGTAGAAGTTCTTCGCAGCAATTTCCTGACCGGCCGGGCTGTACAGGTGCTTCAGATAGGCTTCGGCAATCTGCTCGTTGCCTTTCTTCTCGGCGTTCTTGTCGACCACGGCCACTGGCGGCTCGGCGAGGATCGACAGCGAAGGCACGACGATGTCGAACTTGTCAGCGCCGCCATCTTCTTTCAGCGCCAGGAACGCTTCGTTTTCCCAGGCCAGCAACACGTCGCCCTGACCGTTGTTGACGAAAGTAATGGTCGAACCGCGCGCACCGGTGTCGAGGATCGGCACGTGCTTGAACAGGGTCTGTACGTATTCTTTGGCTTTGGCTTCGTCACCGCCATTGGCTTTCAGGCCATAGGCCCACGCGGCGAGGAAGTTCCAGCGCGCACCGCCGGAGGTTTTTGGGTTCGGGGTGATTACCGAGACGTCGTTCTTGACCAGATCGCCCCAGTCCTTGATGCCTTTCGGATTGCCCTTGCGCACCAGGAAGACGATGGTCGAAGTGTACGGCGTGCTCGCTTCCGGCAGACGCTTCTGCCAGTCGGCGGGCAGGGTCTTGCCGAGTTTGGCGATTTCATCGATGTCGCCGGCCAAAGCCAGGGTCACTACGTCAGCGCGCAGACCGTCGATCACCGCACGGCCCTGCTTGCCCGAACCGCCGTGGGATTGCTGGATTTTCACGGTGTCGCCGGCGTGGTCTTTCTGCCAGAACTTGATGAATTCGGCGTTGTAGTCCTGATACAGCTCGCGCGTTGGGTCATACGACACGTTGAGCAGCTCGTAATCCTTGGCAACCGCGGAACCGGCAAACACAGCGCTGGCCAGGGCGGCCAAAGCGTAACGGCGAATCGACGACATGGTGAAAGCTCCTGGAATTCTTGGTGGTGGCTTTTTCTTATGAATATCTGGAATCGGGTTTGCCGGCTAAAGATCGGAGCCTGCGGCAGCTCCTACATCAATCCCCCGTAGGAGCTGCCGCAGGCTGCGATCTTTTGATGTTCACCTCAGCCCGGTTGTTTACCCGGTTGCTGCAAACGGAATTTTTCTTTGCGTTCGATCTGCACGACCTGCGCGTTGTGCACAGTGATCTCCACTGCGCCAAACCGCAGATCGCGCAGAGCGCTCTGGATTTCACGCAAGATGGTGGTTTCGTCCTGACCGTCAACGCTGCGAAGGGATGCGCTCATGGTGCTGCTCCTTTGAATGGGATTTGCCTGGCAGTGGGCGGCACTGCGTTCGGCGTGGGAGCAATATAAGAGAGGCATGGATATTCTTAAAAAGACTATTTAAGAATGTTTATATAACTAGAAAACATTATGTGGCGGGGCAAGGGTTTGCGCCGATCTGAGAGCGATAGATAACCCTGTGGCGAGGGGATTTATCCCCGTTGGGTTGCGAAGCGACCCTGAAAATTTGGGACTGCTGCGCAGTCCAACGGGGATAAATCCCCTCGCCACAGATTTTGTATTCACCTCAGGTTTTGTGTCAGCTGTCAGCAATAACGGGTGCTTTCGTCCAGTCAATTTCGGTCGCCGGGCTCGGCCGTCCAAACCAGTAGCCCTGTCCCAGATCACATTCCTGCGCGAGCAGGAACACCGCCTGCTCAGCCTGCTCAATCCCCTCGGCATGCACCTGCATGCCCATGCTCCGCGCCAGCGCAATAATCACCCGGACAATCGCCGCGTCATCCTCATCCCACGGCAAACCGGCTACAAAGCCCTGATCGATCTTCAATTTTTGCACCGGCAAACGCTTGAGTCGCAGCAGCGACGAATAGCCGGTGCCGAAATCATCGATCGCCAGGCGAATCCCCAACTCACGCAAACGATGCATCTGCTCCAGTGCCACTTCCGGATCGTCCATCACCGCACTTTCGGTGACTTCCAGCTCCAGATACGCCGGATCCAGCCCGGTGTCATGCAGCACCTGCGCCACTTGCTGATACAACTCGCGGCGCGCAAACAACCGCGATGACACATTGACCGCGACAAATGACAGCACCATTCCGGCCTGCTGCCACTCACACATCTGCCGACAGGCCTGTTGCATCACCCATGCGTCGATTTCGGCGATCAATCCGGTGCGTTCGGCAATCGGGATGAACTCCGCCGGCGACACCAGACCGCGTTGCGGATGCTGCCAGCGAACCAGCGCTTCGACGCCAATCAGGCGACTGCTTTTCAGGTCATGCACCGGCTGGTAGTAGACACGCAGTTCCTGCTGTTCCAGCGCCCGGCGCAGTTCGAAAGCGATTTCGACCCGTCGCTGAGCGTGGGCGGTGAGTTCTTCGGTGTACAAAGCGTAACCGTTGCGGCCGCTGCTCTTGGCCTTGAACAATGCCGCATCGGCATTACGCAACAGTTGATCGGCGCTCAATGCATCGCTGGGAAACAGGCTGATGCCGATACTGGCGTTTATGAACAACTCGTGGCCATCGATGCAGAGCGGTTCCTTGAGCGCATCGAGAATGCGTTGCGCCAGTGCCGCCGCTTGCACGGGCTGTGGACAACTTTCCGCGAGCACGGCGAACTCGTCGCCGCCGAGGCGCGCCAGGGTGATTCCCGGTCCGAACAGTTCCTGCAGGCGCGCCGCCACGGCCTTGAGCAAGCGATCGCCGACGTTATGCCCGAGGCTGTCGTTGATCATCTTGAAGTGATCGAGATCGAGCATCAGCAAGGCACAGCCGCGCTTGTGGATCTGCGCAGAGGCCAGCGCCTGCTCGGCACGGTCGCTGAACAACAGGCGATTGGGCAGATCGGTCAGCGGGTCGTGGTGCGCAAGGTGTTTGAGTTCATGCTCGGAGTGCTTGATCGCGCTGATATCGGAAAACACTGCGACGTAATGACTGAGTCGGCCCTGATCGTCATGAATGACGCGGATGGTTTGCCACTGTGGATAAATCTCGCCGCTCTTGCGGCGGTTCCAGATTTCCCCACTCCATTCGCCCTCGGTCTCGAGGGTGGCGAACATTGCCTGATAGAAACCCGGCGGATGATGCCCGGACTTGAAAAGGCTGGGACGCTGGCCGAGGACTTCTTCGCGCTGATAACCGGTGATCTCGATGAACGCACGATTGACGTGCACGATCAGCCCCTGATGGTTGGTCACCAACACCCCTTCGCGGGTGCAATCGAACACCGCAGCGGCCTGGCGCAGGCGTTCGCGATCAGCGTGACGCTCGCGCAACCGCGCGCCGATCCCGAGAAACTCGCACAGTCGAACCCGCGCCAGAAAAATCAGCGCGGCGCTGACCGCCGCAAACACATAACCGTTGATCAGTTGCCATCGGCCAAGATCGACGGAGTTATCGAAGAAATTGTTTAATAAATGATCAGCACCTTGCAGCCAGACGACGGCAAGCACGAGATAGAGCAGCGCTGCACGCAAGGCATCGCGATATGTGGCAGACATTCGGCTATCCATGTCCCTACAAAAAGGTTGGAATTATAGGTCAAGAAACATCCAGCGACTCTTATCTGAAAGGGCGACTGGTTTTATCTGTGTGCTTAGTGATAATGCAACGGCTGTTTTTATCTTTATCGAGGGCCCTATAGCCTATGTGGTACGAAGGTTTTCTTGGCTTGTCGGCCTGGTCTCTGGTCGCGGTCACCCTGTTGATGACCCACGTGACAATTGTCGGCGTCACGGTCTATCTGCACCGCTATTCGGCCCATCGCTCGCTTGAGCTTAATGCCGGCCTGAAGCACTTCTTCCGTTTCTGGCTGTGGCTGACCACGGCGCAGAACACCCGCGAGTGGACCGCCATCCACCGTAAACACCACGCCAAGTGCGAAACCGAGGATGACCCGCACAGCCCGGTCATCAAAGGCCTTTCCACCGTGCTGCGCACTGGCGCCGAGCTGTACCGCGCTGAAGCGCAGAATCCGGAAACCCTGCGCATCTACGGCAAGAACTGCCCGGAAGACTGGATCGAACGCAACGTCTACAGCCGCTACCCGCTGCTGGGCGTGGCAATCATGGGCGTGATCGACCTGCTGCTGTTCGGCACCATCGGCATCACCATCTGGGCGATCCAGATGATGTGGATCCCGGTATGGGCCGCCGGCGTGATCAACGGTCTTGGCCATGCCGTCGGCTACCGCAACTTCGAATGCCGCGACGCGGCGACCAATCTGGTGCCGTGGGGCATCCTGATCGGCGGCGAAGAACTGCATAACAACCATCACACCTACCCTAACTCGGCCAAGCTGTCGGTGAAGAAGTGGGAGTTCGACCTCGGTTGGGCGTGGATCAAAGTCTTCAGTTTCCTGCGTCTGGCCAAGGTTCAGCGTGTCGCGCCGATCGCCCACCGGGTCGAAGGCAAGGGCAATCTGGACATGGACACCGCCATGGCGATCCTCAACAACCGCTTCCAGATCATGGCCCAGTACCGCAAGTTGGTGATCGGGCCGCTGGTCAAGCAAGAGCTGGCCAAGGTCGATCATTCGGTGCGCCACCAGTTTCACCGCGCCAAGCGCCTGCTGTCGCGGGAAACCAGCCTGCTGGAAGATCGTCATCACTTGCGCATCCAGAACATGCTCGAACACAGTCAGGCATTGAAGGTAATTTACGAAAAACGCCTGGCCCTGCAGCAGATCTGGGTCAAGACCAGCGCAAATGGTCACGACATGCTCGCGGCCATCAAGGAATGGATTCACGAGGCGGAAGCCAGCGGCATTCAGTCGTTGCGTGAATTCGCCGACCAGTTGAAAACCTACTCGCTGCGCCCTACTGCGTAATCGCGTAATCGCGTAATCGCGTAATCGGTAGGAGCTGCCGCAGGCTGCGATCTTTTGACTTTGTTTCAAAAAGAAAAGATCAAAAGATCGCAGCCTGCGGCAGCTCACAGGGTTGACCATTGGCAGCCGCCCGGCGGAACCCCGCACCCGCTGGGAACTTCGCTGAAAATCCCCTATCTCAAAGACACTTCGCCACCCCGGCGGGTTGTACTGTGGTTGTTGTCGAACTCCCGGCACGCCCTTTGAGATCTGTGCCGATGGTCAACAACAATCAAAAAGACTCATCCTTCCCGCAGTGGCCCGAGGCCGCACAAACCCTCATGGCATTGATGCACGCCCAAGGCGAAGTTGCGCGCTTGAGCGAACGCGAACAGCTGTTCAGCTCGCTGCTGGTCAGCGTCAATGCCGTACTCTGGGCCTTCAACTGGGAAACCCGGCAAGTGCTGTACGTCAGCCCGGCTTATGAACGGATTTTCGGCCGTTCTGCCGGCTTGTTGCTGGGCGACTACAACCAGTGGCGCGACAGCATCTACCCCGACGATCTGGAATACGCCGAACGCAGCCTCGCCGAAGTGCTGCACAAAGGCGCAGTAGAAGATCGCGAATACCGCATCATCGCCGCCGATGGCCAGGTGCGCTGGCTCAGCGACAAGTGCTTCATCAATCGCCAGGACGAACCCGGGCAACCGGTGATCATCGTCGGCATCGCCGAAGACATCACCGACAAGAAGCAGATGGAAACCGAGCTTCATCGCCTGGCGACCACCGACGTGCTGACGCAAAGCAGTAACCGCCGGCACTTTTTCGAATGCGCCAACCGCGAGTTCGAAGAGGCGCGCCTGCAAGGTTCGCCCATGGCCTTTCTGCTGCTGGACATCGACGACTTCAAAATAATCAACGACACCTACGGCCACCCGGAAGGCGACAACGTGCTGCAGCGGATTGCCGAGTGCGGCCGCGGTTCGTTACGCCGTGGCGATCTGTTCGGGCGAATTGGCGGGGAAGAGTTTGCCGCGGTGTTTCCGGGCTGTGCGCCGGACATGGCGATGCAGGTGGCCGAGCGGTTGCAGCAGGAGATTCAACGGTTGAGTTTCAGCCATGCCGGCCAGACGTTCGGCATCAGCGTCAGCCAGGGCCTGACCAGTCTCACTGAAGAAGACGAAAGCCTCGACAGCCTGTTCGCCCGCGCGGATGCCGCGATGTACGAAGCCAAGCGCCAGGGCAAGAACCGCATCATCACAGCCTGACCCCGAACACAAACCCTGTAGGAGCTGCGGCACGCTGCGATCTTTTGATCTTGTTCTAAAGATCAAAAGATCGCAGCGTGCCGCAGCTCCTACAGGGGGATTGTGCGAATGTTATTTGCGCATCCGCATCAGCTCCGGCAAGCCGATCTTGAGCAACCGCGCCGTGCGGCTCTTCGCCAACTCTTCGATGCCTTCATGCTCGGTCAGATGCGCCATCTGCGCGGCCATGTTCATCACCAGCGCCTCGCGCGAATACACCCCGCCGCCGAGCTGGTAGACCGACGCAATCAACTCACGCAGCTCCAGCGGCAGTCGCCAGCGCGTACGCAGCGCCGAACCGTAGGCTGCACCAAATTGTGCCAGCGCTTCGCCAACCTCCTCCAGCTCATCCAGCTCACCGCCAGCCTGCTGCCATTCCTGCAAACAACGCAGCAGCGCGAGATCACCCAGACGGTGCAGCATGCCTGCGCAATAGCAGCGCTCCTGATCGAGATCAAGCAGTCGAGCCAGCGTGCGCGCGTATTCAGCGGTGTGCAGCGACAAGCCCCAATAACGCTCGGCATAATCGGCCAGACACGGGTCACTGAGTTTGGCACTGCGCTTGAGCGCCAGGCCGAGAATCAGGTTCATGCTCTGCCCGGTGCCCAGTCGATGCAGCGCCTGAGCCAATGTCTGCACCGGCGCACCATGGTGTTGCGCGGCGCTGTTGGCCGCCGCGATCAACACCGCGGTGATTTGCGGATCGGTTTTTATCTCATCTTCCAGCAGCTTCAGGTCGAGGCCATTGGGATTCAGGCTGCGCTTCACGGCCACTTGAACGTCGGTCATCAACGGCGCGCCATCGGCTTGCTCACGGCGACGCTCAAGAAACACCGACAAGGTCATGCCCGGCGCTAGCGCCGGCACTTCGCAGAACACCTCTTCCCCGGCATTGAGCAGCAAACCCTGCAAACGGGCGGTCAGACTTTCCATGTTCAGCGGTTTGGTCAGATACGCCGTCGGCGCCAACGGAATGGCTTCGCGCACACTGGCGCTGTCATTGCGACTGCTCATCAGAATGAACGGCAGCGGCGGATTGCGTTTGCGCTGGCGCACGCTGCGCAGCACATTCAAGCCATCGACGCCGGGCAGTTCCCAATCGACGATGGCCAGGTCATAAGGAATTTCGCTGAGCATCGACAGCGCTTGCTGGCCATCGGCACACAGATCCAGCCGCGCATCGCAGCGCACGTTCAGCAGCACTTGTTTGAGCAGGTCGCGGGACCACGGATCAGCCTCGGCAATCAGCACTCGCGGTACGGCGGGTAATTCAACGGCAGTCATGCGCGCTCTCCCTTGCAATCCCTGAACCTTAGCCAATGCTGGCCTTTCGATACAGCGCTAAAGCGCCCGATGTGTTTCAAGGGGCGTAAAAAAACCCGCCGAAGCGGGTTTTTTGTCGATCAGGTCACACTGGGTGATCAGAGCTCGGAGAAGCACTCTTCGATGATCGCCAGGCCTTTGTCCAGTTGCTCGTCCGGCGAGGTCAGCGGTACGAGGACGCGCAGAACGTTGCCGTAGGTGCCGCAGGACAGCAGGATCAGACCTTTGTCGCGAGCCTTGGCCACAACCGATGCCACAGCAGCAGCGTTCGGCTTGTGGCTGTCGCCGTTTTCGAACAGCTCGACCGCGATCATCGCGCCCAGGGCACGGACTTCACCGATCACCGGGTACTTGGCCTGAATGGCCTTCAGGCCAGTGACCAGACGCTCGCCGACTGCCTTGCAACGATCCAGCAGGTTTTCTTCTTCGAACACTTCCATCACTGCCAGAGCAGCGGCGCAAGCGATCGGGCTACCGGCGTAGGTGCCACCGAGGCCGCCCGGAGCAATGGCGTCCATGTATTCGGCCTTGCCGCAAACACCGGCCAGCGGGAAGCCGCCAGCGATGGATTTGGCGAAGGTGGTCAGGTCGGCGGCAACGCCCATCTGTTCCATGGCGAAGAACGTACCGGTACGGCCAGCGCCTGTTTGTACTTCGTCAGCGATCAGCAAAATGCCGTGCTGGTCGCACAGCGCGCGCAGACGCTTCATGAATTCCTTCGGCGCGACGTAGAAACCACCTTCACCCTGTACAGGCTCGATGATGATCGCCGCGATGTCTTTCGGCTCGGCGTCGTTCTTGAAGATGCGTTCGATGGAAGCGATCGAGTCGTCGATGCTCACGCCGTGCAGCTCATTCGGGTACAGCGCGCGGAAGATGCCGCCTGGCATCAGGCCCATGCCGGCCGAGTACGGCACGACTTTACCGGTCAGGCCCAGGGTCATCATGGTGCGACCGTGGTAGGCGCCGGTGAAGGCGATCACGCCAGCGCGGCCAGTGGCGGCACGGGCGATTTTCACGGCGTTTTCTACCGCTTCGGAACCGGTGGTGACCAGCAGGGTTTTCTTGGCGAAATCACCCGGGATCTTCGCGTTGATCTTTTCGCACACTTCTACGTACGGCTCGTAAGCCAGCACCTGGAAGCAAGTGTGGGTCAGCTTGTTCAGCTGTTCGGTCACGGCGGCGATGATTTTCGGGTGCACGTGGCCGGTGTTCAGTACAGCGATACCGCCGGCGAAGTCGATGAACTCACGACCTTCAACGTCAGTCACGGTAGCGTTTTTTGCCGACTCAGCGAAGATCGGGTGAATCTGGCCAACACCACGTGGAACAGCTGCGGTACGACGGGCCATCAGTTCAGCGTTAGTCTTGCTCATTACAGTCCTCATTCGCCGCTCATCGGGCGGCGTGGTTCAAGGATTAAGCGGGAGGAAGCGACGGCGGCAGCATGCGATGATCGACTGCCACGGCGTTCCCGGCCGCAGAGAAAATTCCGGTTTGAAACGACGCAAAGGGACAGCGCTCTCGTGCCCTTTGCGTTTGCAGCGATCCTTGTCCGGGCTTAGATGCCCAGGCAGAGGTATTTGATTTCCAGGTAATCTTCGATGCCGTACTTGGAGCCTTCACGGCCCAGGCCCGAGGCCTTGATGCCGCCGAACGGCGCGACTTCGTTGGAGATCAGCCCGGTGTTGACGCCAACCATGCCGTACTCCAGTGCTTCAGCGACACGGAACACACGACCGAGGTCGCGAGCATAGAAGTACGAAGCCAGACCGAATTCGGTGTCGTTGGACATCGCGATCACTTCGGCTTCGTCTTTGAAGCGGAACAGCGGCGCCAGCGGACCGAAGGTTTCTTCCTTGGCCACTGCAGCATTTTTCGGCACGTTGGTGAGGATGGTCGGTTCGAAGAAGTTGCCTTCCATCGCCTTGCCACCGGCCAGCACGGTCGCGCCTTTGGCCACAGCGTCAGCAATGTGCTCTTTGACCTTGGCCACGGCTTTTTCGTCGATCAGCGGGCCAGTGGTGGTGCCGTCTTCCAGACCGTTGCCGATTTTCAGTTTGGCCACAGCCACTTTCAGTTTCTCGGCGAACGCGTCGTAGACCGAATCCTGAATGTACAGACGGTTGGCGCAAACGCAGGTCTGGCCGTTGTTGCGGTACTTGGAAATGATCGCGCCTTCGACGGCCTTATCCAGGTCCGCGTCGTCGAACACGATGAACGGCGCGTTGCCGCCCAGTTCCAGCGAGACTTTCTTGATGTCCTTGGCGCATTCAGCCATCAGCTGGCGGCCAATTTCGGTCGAACCGGTGAAGGACAGCTTGCGCACGATCGGGTTGCTGGTCAGCTCGCTGCCGATGTCGCCGGCGCTGCCGGACACCACGCTGAACACGCCCGCAGGAATGCCCGCGCGCTGAGCCAGTTCGGCCAGGGCGAAAGCGGAGAATGGCGTTTGCGAAGCAGGCTTGAGGACCATGGTGCAACCGGCGGCCAGTGCCGGGCCGGCTTTACGGGTGATCATCGCGGCCGGGAAGTTCCACGGGGTGATCGCTGCGGTCACACCGATTGGCTGCTTGATCACGATCAGGCGCTTGTCGGGCTGGTGACCTGGAATCACGTCACCGTAGATGCGCTTGGCTTCTTCGGCGAACCACTCGATGAACGAAGCGGCGTAAACGATTTCGCCCTTGGCTTCGGCCAGCGGCTTGCCCTGTTCGAGAGTCATCAGGCGCGCGAGGTCGTCCTGGTTCTCGATCATCAGTTCGAACCAGCGACGCAACTTGCCGGCACGCTCTTTGGCGGTCAGTGCACGCCAGGCCGGCAGCGCTTTGTCAGCGGCTTCGATGGCACGGCGGGTTTCGGCGGCGCCCATTTTTGGCACGGTACCGAGGATTTCACCGGTGGCCGGGTTGTTGACCTTGATCGTCTGACCGTTGTCCGCATCGACCCAAGCGCCATCAATGAAGGCTTGCTGGCGGAACAACTGGGTATCTTTAAGCTGCATGTCGGCTTTCCTTAACAGCACCGCGGCCTGCGCGGAGCAAATTATGATTGTAGAAAGGCGCCTCGCAAGGCTGCCGTCAGGGAAATCAGTGACCGGGTGTGGCGCATAAACAGTGGACGATTCGAACCACCAGCGCTTCAACACCCAGCAAAGAGCGTTTGAAATCTCAAACGGATCGTAGGATCAAAGGGGGTAAAGGACAATAGGTCGTTCGAAAAAAAGAACAAAAACGCCGCGTTTGTGGAAATTTTCAGATCAACGAGCAAAAAGCCCTCGCGGCAACAGAACCATAGATCAGTCCCGCGAAAGCGCCAAGCGAGGGTTTTGCAGGACGTTACAGCTTTCAGGAATGCAGCGATTTCAACCGACACGCGCACTGACAATCCGCGCCAAAACCCAGCATGGACGCCCCGAGCCGACCTAGGTATGATGTCGCCCGCTGCACCAGTAGCTCAGCTGGATAGAGTACTGCCCTCCGAAGGCAGGGGTCGTGGGTTCGAATCCCGCCTGGTGCACCATTGATTTAAACGAGAAAGCCCCGGACTGTGATGGTCCGGGGCTTTTTTGTGGGCGATGAACAGACTGCGCAACGACGCTACTCCGTCGTCCAGTCAAACTCATCGTAATCATCGTCGTCCTCTTCTTCCTCAATCTCCTCAAAAACCTCGTCTTCATCAACGACATCTTCTTCCGGCTGATTCAGCAGAAACTCCTTGCGTGCTTCAGTAATCGCGCGCCGTATCTCTTCGCCCTTCTCGGGGCAATTGAGGAGTTGGGCGATGCGGTCAATTTTCGATGCCACGTTATCCTCCAGTGGATTGGCAATGCCCCGATATTGCGCGCTTTTGCGGGGCAATGCCAAATGGCGGGAGGAGAAGCCGGTCATTTTTTCTGCAACTGTTCGAGTCGGGCGTCGAGATCGGCGTTCGGATAGCGTTTGTGCAGGTTGTTGAACAGACTGTCGGCCGCTAGTGACTGGCCGGATTCGCGCAGGCGCAGGACTTCACGCAGTTGTGCATCGAGACCATTGACCGGGGCGGCAGCGCGTTTGCCGAGTTTGGCTTCATCGGCGCTGATCGCCTGACTTTGCATTGGCGCAGCCATTTCCGCCATTGGCGCGGGAGCGGGCATGCCGCCAGCGGGGGCGCTCAATGCCTCGGGCGCCTGTTTGCGGGCCAGTGGCGCTGCCGGTTTGGCTGCCGGAGCGAAGTCGAATTGTGGTTGCGGCTCAGGCGCGCGCTGCACCAGCGACAACATCAGGGCGACGCCGACGAGACTGGCGAACGCAACTTGCCAGCGCGGTTTGCGGCAGGCGTCGAGCCAGCGTTGCCACAGGCTTGGCTTGGGCATCGGCGCTTCACGCCTGGCAACGTTGAGAATGAATGCATCGAGGTGCGCTGGCGGTTCAGCGTTGTGCTGTTCGCGCACATGTTTTATCACCGAGTCATCGGGTGTCTGGCGGGCGTCAGTCATGTCAGTACCTCCTCGGCCAGCAGCCGACGCAGTTTTTGCTGGGCGTAGCGCAAGCGGCTTTTCACGGTTTCCAGCGGTGTTTCGGTGAGGCTGGCGATTTGCGCCAGGTCGAGGTCGCCGTGGGCACGCAGCAGGAACACTTCGCGCTGGTCGGCGGGCAGGGTTTGCAGGGCGCTTTCCAGGCGCTGGCTGTCGCGGCTAAGGCTGAGCAGTTGTTCGGGATCGTTCGTGTCATCGCTGACGGCGTGCGCCTGTTCGTCAAAGCTGTCGTGCAGCGGTTGCCGAGCGCCGTGTTTGCGCCAGTGATCGATCAGACGATTGCGTGCAATCTGGAACAACCATGTACGAAAGGTCGCCCGGCCCTGTGGCTGACTGGTGCTGCGGATCAGGCTCAGCCAAGTGTCCTGAAACACTTCGTCGGCCAACTCCGGTTTGCCACTCAAACCGAGCAGAAACCGATACAGGCCCTGGCGGTGGCGCGCGTACAAGATCTCGAACGCCGCGCCGTCGCCCTCGCGATAACGCGCCAGCAGCGCTTCATCGCTGCTGGCGGTTGAGCTGTCTGCCGAAGCAAACAGCTGGCTGATGAACCCCTTCAGACGACTCACTTATTCAATCCGTCGTGGAGTGGCCGGCGCATTCGCTGCGGTCGAGGTGCGCAGGCTCTGCGCCAGTTCCACCAGTTGCACGAACTCGTTGCGCAGGCCGAAGCGATCGTCACCACGCGCGCCACGGGCCAGCGCCTCAGTGTCTTTCAGGCTGAAGTCGCCAGTGTAGCGGCCATCCTTGAGTTGCTGGGAAAACGCGGCGACCGCAGCGGCAAAGCGCAGGTCTTCACTGGCGGGGGCGACCTGATTGGTAATCGGCCGTTCGATCAGCTGACTTTTCCCACCTTCGGGCTGTTGATAACGTACACGCAGCATCGCCATTTCTCCGTTTTTCGCGGAAGCAACCGGCGGCGATTGGCCGTAACGCAGCGGCTCCAGCCAGCCCTTCTCACCCGCCGGGACAATTTCATACAGCGCGGTCACTGTGTGTCCTGCGCCGATTTCACCGGCATCGACTTTGTCATTGCTGAAATCCTCACGCTTCAATGCACGGTTTTCGTAGCCGAGCAGACGATATTCGCTGACCTGCGCCGGGTTGAACTCCACCTGCAACTTGACGTTCTTCGCTACCACGGCGAGGGTCGAGCCGAGTTGATCGACCAGCACCTTGCGTGCCTCGCGCAGGTTATCGATATAGGCGTAGTTGCCATCGCCAGCGTCGGCCAGTTGCTCCATCAAGTGTTCATTGTAGTTATCCACACCAAAACCCAAGGTGGTCAGGGATATCCCGCTTTTGCGTTTATCCACAGCCATTTGCTTGAGGTTGTCGAAGTCGCTGACGCCGACATTGAAGTCGCCATCGGTGGCCAGAAGAACGCGGTTGATGCCGTTGGGGATGAAGGCTTGTTGCGCCATCTGGTAGGCCATTTCGATGCCTGAAGCGCCAGCGGTCGAACCACCTGCAGTCAATTGCTCGATAGCCGTACGAATTTTCGCTTTTTCCCGTCCGGAAGTAGGTTCAAGCACCACTCTGGATTCGCCGGCGTAGACGACCAACGACACGCGATCCTGATCGCGCAATTGATCGACCAGCAGTTTCAAGGTGCTTTTGACCAGCGGCAGGCCCTCGCGACGATCCATGGAACCCGATACGTCGACCAGAAACACCAGATTGGCCGGTGCCAGTTCCGCCACGGCGCGGTCGGAGGCCTTGATGCCGATACGCAGCAACCGCGTGTGCGGGTTCCATGGAGAGGCAGCCAGCTCGGTGGTCACGCCAAACGGCGAGCCATCGCTGGGTAACGCGTAGTCGTAGGGGAAGTAATTGACCATTTCCTCCAGTCGCACCGCGCCTTCCGGTGGCAGACGTCCTTGATTGAGCAGACGGCGAACATTGGCGTACGCGCCCGTATCGACGTCAGCGCTGAAGGTTGAAACCGGCGTTTCGGCGACGCTGTGGATCGGGTTGTCAGGCAGCGTCTGATATTGCTCGCGCTGCTCGTCACGATAGCCCTGTGGATAACTGTCCGCGCTGGGCATCGCGGCAAAACTGGCCAGCGGCGCCGGATGCGCCATGCGCTTGGCCATCGTTCCGCCCGCCATGACCGCTTCCTGTTGAACCACAGCTTGAGGCTGCGCAGGCGCTGGCACAGCGGCGGAATCAGGATTGGAAGAGACGCCGCAACCACCGACGGCCAACAACATACCGACCACGACGGGACGCAAAAGAAGATGAGACATGGGAGCTGACCTCGGGATGAAATTGATCATTCATCCAGTGAGACGGGCAGCCCTTTCAGTTCGGGTTAAACGCCGCTAAAAAATTTTCAGCGGTGATAACGCCGCACCGCACTGCTGTTGCGCAGCACATGGCCTTTGATTTTTTCCATCAGTTCAGCGCGGGTCAAGCCGGCCGGCAAGGCGTCCGGAGCAAGGTCGAGGGCGTAGATCTGGATGATGTAGTGGTGTGCACTGTCGCCCACTGGCGGGCACGGCCCCATGTAATGCGTGTTGCCCTTGCTGTTGGTGCCGCCGACACCCTCGAAAGCGGACTTGGCACCGACACCGGCCGGAATCTGGCGGGTCGTGGCTTTGATGCCGTAGTGAATCCAGTGATCGACGCCCAGGCCTTTCTGGCCGTCCGGATCGTGCATGACGATCGCGTAGCTCTGGGTCGCGGTGGGGCCAGCGTTCCAGCTCAGCGCCGGCGACTGGTTCTTGCCGCCACAGCCGGCCGCATCGCTGGCCGCTGCTGCGGTGAACAGGCGGTTATCGGAAACACCCGGGATGCTCAGGGTGAAACGCTCCTGGGCCTGCGCCGGAAACTGCACGCAAAGGGCGACGGCAACGGCCGCCAGCCATGGGTTGAGAGAGGTCAATCGGGTCATTCCGGGAGCACCTTGTGCAGTTGGGCCTTCGTCGGCCTGCAAACTATAGCTGTACCGTTCGTGCCGTGGCAGTGGCAAATGGCTGAACCTCGCACTACCGCGCAAACTCACAAGAGAAATGCCTGCGAGGAAGCCGGATATGGCCCTGCACCGTGTCGCCCGTATCGCCGATGTCCCACAAGACCGTGGCCTGCCCGTGGAAATCGGCGACTGCAAGATCGTCCTGCTGCGCGCCGGAGATCAACTGCGTGCCTTTCAGGGCGAATGCCCACATGCCGGCGCGCCGTTGGCTGACGGCGCGTTGTGTCACGGACGCCTGATCTGCCCGTGGCATAAAGCCGCATTCCGCGCTGAAGACGGCGCGTTGTGCGAGCCGCCAGCCCTCGACAGCCTTAAACGTTATCCGCTGGAAACACGCGGCGACGAGGTGTGGGTGGATGACCAACCGTTAGCGGATCCGCACACTCCGCCGGCAGACGATTCCCGTACGTTCGTGATTGTCGGCGCAGGGGCGGCAGGCACGGCGTGCGCGGCGGCGCTACGGGAAAAGGGCTTTGGTGGCCGAATCCTGATGATCGACCGTGAAACCGACGCCGGTTACGACCGAACGGTGCTGAGCAAATTCGTCCTCGCCGGAGAAATGCCAGCCGAGGAAATTCCACCCCTGCGCGATGAAGCTTTCTATAAAGAGCAGCGCATTGAACGGCTGCACAGCGAAATCACTTCACTCGACGCTCAGGTCAAGACCCTGCACCTCGCCGATGGCCAAATCCTCAATTACGACGCAGCGGTGCTGGCGACTGGCGGCGCACCCAATCGATTGGAGTTGCCCGGCGCAGACCTGCCGCAGGTGTTCGTCTTGCGTTCAAAAGCCCAGGCTGAACAGATCATGAACACGGCCCAGCCGGATCAGCGCGCGGTGATCATCGGCGACAGCTTCATCGCCCTTGAGTGTGCCTCGGCCCTGCGCCAGCACGGTCTGGACGTTACGGTGCTGGCGCGCCATGCGATTCCCTTCGCCGCGCAATTCGGCGAAACCGTGGGCAAAGCGATTCGCACACTGCATGAAGAAAATGGCGTGAAGTTCATCAACGAGCACCAAGCCACGGAAATCATCGGCGACGGCAAGGTCGAGGCGGTGCTGCTGGACAATGGTTTGCGCCTTTCTGCGGATCTGGTGCTGGCAGGCATTGGCGTCCACCCCGCCACCGAGCCTTTTGCGTCATTGCCCAAGGAAAAAGATCAGTCGCTGCGCGTCGACGCCGGCATGCGCATCACCGCGGGGCTTTGGGCCATTGGCGACATCGCCACCTTCCCGCTGAACGGCCAGCCGCAGCGCATCGAACACTGGCGCCTGGCCCAGCAACACGCACGAATCGCTGCTGCCAACATGCTCGGTGGCGACGAACACTATCTTGATGTGCCGTACTTCTGGACCTGGCACTTCGGCAAGAATTACGACTACCTCGGCCACGCTGAGCATTGGGATGAAGTCGAGTTTCTGGGCGAGCCGGAGCACCCACCGTTTATTGGTCTGTTCGGCCGAAAGGGTGTTCTAGTCGCTGCAGTCGCCTGCGAAAAGGAACGCGCCATGGCCCTGCTGGCCGAACGCATGAAGCAACCCCTGCCCATGGAAGAAGCCTGGACCCTGATCCGCGACTGATAAAAACCCCTGTAGGAGCTGTTGATCGTTCCCACGCTCCTGCGTGGGAATGCAGCCCGTGACGCTCCGCGTCACTGGACGCGGAGCGTCCCAAGAGGCATTCCCACGCAGAGCGTGGGAACGATCAATCAGGGGTTTCGCCATCAGGAGAGACGGTTCACCGGTTCGCGGTTATCGTCGTCTTCGGCATGCAGGAAGATCACCCGTGGATGCTCCAGCGGTGCCAATGGCGGCGGCAATTCTTCCTGCTGCACCGGCCAGAAATGCGTCACCACATGACTGATATCGCCTTCCTGATCATTGTGAATGGTCATCACCCCGGGCGTGCGCAGTTTCTGCAAACGGTCGTCACACAGTTTGAAGCTCTTGCTCAGACCCTCATCATCGATCACCGGCGACGGCAACCGGCGCTGGGCGAAGCTGCGGCTCTTACGCTGCTGATAACGCGCCCAACCGATCAGAATCACCGCGTTGACCAGCGCCACCCACAGATATATCTGCAAAGTACCGAGTGCATCGAACGCCGAATTATCGATGCGCGCCCCGCCCGCATGGGGTTCGATCAATGGCCACAGACCACGGATCAGCAAGAACAACAGGCCCACCCACGCCACCACCGTAAGCACCACGTCGACCACGACGAGGAAAGGCCGCTGGCGAGTCCGGATGATTTTCATTTGATGACCTCCTCTTCGTCGTCGCCGATCGGCTTGATGCCCCGATCAGGACTGACCCAGCGCGCACGTTTCTGATGTTGGCCGAACAACACTTTCGGGAAGCTGACCAGCGTGGTCAGCAAACTGACAAACCAGAATGCAATCGGGTACCAGACCACCCAGAACATGGTCTTGCCCAACCCCGGCTCGTAGCGACGGTCGATGATGATGCTGACGGCGAATTGCACGAGGCAGACAAACGCCAGTAACAGCCCGGTGAACGCCGGCGGCATCAGGTGATGCACGGCGATGGCCTCGGGCAGCACCACGAATTTGCCGACGCCCCAGAAAATCACCGACAACAGGAAGGTAAACGCCCAACCGGTCGACAGGCAGTATTCGAACAGCAGCGGCCACAGGTAACGATGGCGGTACTGCCAGATGCCACGGATGTTCTTGAACAGCACTTCGGCGCCACCCTGGGCCCAGCGCAAACGCTGCTTCCACAGGCCGCCGAGGGTTTCCGGCATGAGGATCCAGCACAGCGCGCGCGGCTCGTAAAAGATGCTCCAGTGATCGAGTTGCAGCTTCCAGCTGATGTCGATGTCTTCGGTGATCATGTCCGGGCTCCAGTAACCGACCCGGTTCAGCGCCGAACGGCGGAACGCGACGATGACACCGGAGACGGTGAAGATCCGTCCAAACACGCGCTGAGTCCGTTTGATCAACCCGATGATCGACGAAAACTCACCGACCTGAACCCGTCCGACCAAAGTCGAACGCGTGCGAATCCGTGGGTTGCCGGTCACCGCGCCAAGACGTGCGTTATCCAGCATCGGCGCGACCAGATAGGCCGCCGTGTTCGGCGCCAGCAACGCGTCGCCGTCGATGCACACCAGGTATTCACTGCGCGCGGCGATGGCGCCCATGCGCAGGGCGACCGCTTTGCCTTGGTTTTCCGCCAGATGCAGCACGCGCAGTCGCGGATCTTCCTTGGCCAAGGCATCCAGCACTTGCGCGGTGTTGTCCTTGGAGCCGTCGTTGATCGCGATGACTTCGATGTTCGGATAATGCTGGGCCAGTGCCGCATGGATGGTATCGGCGGCGTTGTCACCTTCGTTGTAGCAAGGGATCAGGATCGAGATCAGCGGTTCGCCTTCCAGCGGTGGCGGCAAGGTGTCGTCCTTCCACGGCCAGTGCCGCTCCCAGTGCAGCCAGAAATACAGGCCACCGGCAATCCACAGCCCGGACATGAACAACGGGTAGAAGAACACGAAGTCCATCAGGAACTGCCCGGTGACCAGAAAGATCAGGCCCAGCGGCACGCCGAGGACGAGCGCCAGAACAAGCAGGGCTAACAGTCTATCCAGCATGTTATGGATTCCATTTATTGGAGAGCGCAGGCCTTACGGTTTTCAGGTCCGGCAGGTTGTCGAGGAAGTTGTCCGGGTAGTAACCGAAACTGGTCGCGCCCTGACGCTTGAGACGGCCCATCCAGTCCGCCAGATGCGCACCGTCGATGTCGGCCTGATCCTTTTTCGTCCAGTCGCGCGCCTGCAACTCGAACACCGTGCGATCCAGCGCTCCAGGGCGTTTCTTGACCGTGGCCACCAAGGCTTCGAGCCACGGGCCAGACTCAGCCTGGGTCTGCTTCTCCATCAACGGCATGGCCATCGGCGCCGTCCAGTCGTAAGTTACGAGGAAGTCGTCGAGGTTCTGCGCGAACCACGCTTCGCTCTCGGGATTGAGCATTGGCTCGGCGAAAATGTTGCGCGCGGTCAGCACCTGCGGGCCACGAATCGCGCGGACTTTGGCGGTCAACTCGTTGGTGAAATCGATGAGGTATTTGCTTTTGAAACGCGTCCAGCGCTGCATCGCTGCCGGATCATCGCGCAGGGCGGCAATCGAGCCGGGCAGACCGTGGGCGGCGTAGGCTTTCAAGGCTTCCGGACTGGCGTCCTCGAAATCCGACAGCACGGCGTCGTCGTGGTAGAGAATGCCGTCGACCGAAGTCAGGCGCGCGACGTCTTCGTAGATTTCACCGATGATTCGCCGCACCTCCGGATCGAACGGCGACAGACGTTTGTACTGGTCCGGATCGACCGACGTGGTGCCGGTTTTCGGATCCCAGCGCGTCACCCGTGGCAGTTTCGAATCGAGGCCGAAACTCAGCACCGGCATCCACGCAAACACTTTGACGTGGGCACGAGTGCGCAGCTGCCAGGCAACGCGGTCGAAGATGTCGGCGCGCACCGGCAAGTGGCGATTGGGGAAGTACAGCGAATGCACCAGACCGTCGCCCTTCGGGTCAGCGAAGGCTTGCAGGAACACCGTGTTGGCGCCCATGTCAGCCATGCGCTGCACCAGCTTGCCGAGGTTGATGTCCTGTTGCGCCGGATCCGGGTCGTAGACGTTGTCCAGATCGACGTGGACCACGCGCATGACGAAATCCGACTGCGCGCCGACGATGCTGTTGGCAAAATGTTCGCCGTCAGGGTCGGAAGCGACGAGGAAGCGTGGGCTGCTCATCAGGTTGTCGAGGGCGTCGAGGCCGTCGTCGAGCGTCAGGGCCATTTCGTAGCCCTCCTCGCCCACCACGGTCAACGAAGTGCCGTCTGCCGTGCCGTACGGCCAGACCCACACGCGTGGTTTCTTGCCGGTGACCTTGCGGATTTTTTCCGAGATGTTGTTCACGTCGGTACGAATCCGCGCCTGGAAGTCGGCCTCGGATTCATAGCGTTTGGTCACTGGATCGTAGCGCCGGGTCGCCGCTGCCGGCTGCATGTTGCCCTGCGGGTTGGCCAGAATCCCTTTGTGGTTGGCGTCGGTGTGCGCGGCAATTTCCACCAGGCCCGATTGCGAGATTTCGCGCACCTGATCCCAGTTCAGGAAGTCGGAACGCGCACGCGGCGCACCGGCGAAATCCACCGGTTGATTGAGCGGCGTGTCGATCCAGCTGCCAACCGGCGCCAGCAATGCGTGCCAGTTATACGCACGCAGCACCGGCAGCACGCGGGTGTAGAAGCTCGAATAGCCGTCGTCGAAGCTAAGCAGAATCGCCTTCGCCGGCAGCTCCGGGCCGCCCTTGCGCGCCGCCATGATCTGGTCGACCGTGACCGGCTTGTAGCCGTTCTCGCGCAGCCAGGCGAGTTGCTCGATCATGCGTTCGGTGCGCACCGCCACCACGGCCTGATCGGGGTCGCGGTCTTCGACGTCGTGATAGGCAATGCCGAGCACGTGATTTTTCGGCCACGGTTTTTCACTGGCCGCCAGTGGTCGCTCGGACGGCGGCGCGAAGGCCGGAGCTTGCTGGGCGCAAGCGCTGATCAACAGCACTCCCAGCAGAAGGATGAAACGCGAAATCAAAGGCATCTTCAAACTCTTCTAGAAGCGGAAAGTGAGGTCGACGAGCAGACGCAGATCGGTCTCCCGATCACCGTCGTAGGGCCGGTTGATCACACTGAACAAACCGCCCACCTCGAACACGTCGTTCCAGGCATAGCGTTGGCCGTAGCCGAGCAAGGCCATGCCGCCGGTGCCGTGATCACGCTGGCTATACGTCCCCGCGCCGGCCTGGAATTGCTGACTCCAGGACGTTTCGTAGCGGTGGTAAAGGACGTGATTGACGTTGACCAGCGGCATCACGCTGAAGTCGGATTTCGGGTTGAAGTACGGCACGTCATCGGATTTCGAGTTGTGGCTGGTGCCGACTTCCAGACCGGCATCGACCTGAATGTTCGGCGCGCTGTAAACGCCCTCGCGACCCGTGAGCAAGGCTTCGACACGGTCGTTGCCGTCGCTGAAGTGCGACGGGCTCACCGACAGGCGCCACTCGCGGCTTTCGTTGGCGCGCCAGCGGATGAAGCCGCTGCCGCCGTTGGCCTTGATGTCGCTGTTGAGCGCGCGCAGCGGCGTTTCCGCCGAGAGGTATTCGAGGCTGCCGCCGTACTGCCAGTGGTCGTTGATGTCGCGGGCGATCGCCAGACGCGCGCCCTGTTTGTCGCCGTAGCCGTAATCGTGATTGGAGACTTCGGCTTCGAGAGTCATGTCGCGGGTCCGCCGCTCCAGGCCGACGCGCTGGAAGCGATGGTTGCCGGTGCCTTCGGCAAAGTCGCCGGTGGCATAACCGACGCCGGCAAAGACGCGCCAGTCTTCATTGATCGGCGGGCTGTAGAGCGTGCTCTGAATACCGAAATCGCGGCTACCGCTGACGGCGCCCGCACCACTGCTGCCGCCACCATTGGCCTTGCCGCCGTAGGCTTCGACGCGCAGTTCGGACATGTCATGGACTTCGCGCTCGCGCGCCAGACGCTGGACCTGACGGTTGTCCGGATAACGCGCGACGACGTCGTCGGTCAGCGCATCCATTTGCCGCCATTCCTGCAATTCCATTGCGGTGTGCGCCTGGCCGATTTCCAGGCCCATGTCGCGCGGCACCATGCTCTCGGTTTCCTTGAGCTGGATTTCTGCGCGGCGCGGCCATTGGCGGGCGAGGTACAGATCGGCCTGGGCCAGACGCAAGCCGACGTTGCCCGGCGCCTGGTCGACCAGGGTCTGCAAGCGTTCCTCGCCATGCGGCAGGTCGGAACCGTAGGTGCCGGCCTGCGCCGCCAGTTGCTGGGCGTCCATCCATTCATCGTTGGGGTTGCCGATCGGCAAGCCCTTGAGTTCGATGCGCGGGCGCTGCGACTTGGCGGCGTCTTCCGCCACTTTACGTGCCTCGTCGGCGCGATCGCTTTCCAGCAACGCGTAATACAGCGCCGTGGTGTCTTCGAGGCGGTCGCCGGCATCGGCGTCCGGAGCGGACAGCACCTGGCGATAGAGATCGGCGGCGATTTCCGGCTCGCGTTGATCCAGATAAGACGCCGCCACCCAGCGCAACGCGTAGGTCGGAATCTTCACGCCTTCGGCTTGCAGCTTCTGGTACTCCGTGATGACGTCGGCGGTGCGTGCACGGGCCTTGAGCGCGCCCATGCGATCAATGCGCCAGCGCACCACGTCGTCGTGCGCCGTGGCGTCCGGTGTCCAGGTGGCGAGCAGTTTGTCGTAGTCGGCGAGCGCCCGGTCGGCGATGACGTAGCGTTCACTCTCACTGCGCGTGGCGTATTCGGCGAGGCGTACGCGCTCGGCGGCGAGATCGCCTTCGAGGCGGCGCAAGGTCACCGGATCGATCAGTCCCGGCCGTTGACTGGCCAAGCGCAGTGCCGGTTCCGGCAGACGTGCCTTTTGCAGGGCGACCACGTATTCGCGCGCGACCTCCGGTTTGCTGCCGGCGCGTTTGAAGGCTTGGTCGTATTCGAAAAGCGCGTCGTATTGCTTGCCGGCGCGGGTCAGGGCGTAGCCCAGCGCGAGGCGGCGCGAAGGATCATCAGGCTTTGCCGCCACCAGCGCTTTGGCGCGAGTCACCGCTTCGTCAGGTTTACCGGCGTCAGCCTGAGTCAGGGCAAGGCCCAGTTGCAGATCAGCGTTATCCGGTTCCAGCGCCAAGGCCTTGTTGTAAACCTGAGTTGCCTGATCCCAGCGCTTGAGATTGCGGTAGGCGCGGGCGGTGGCTGTCAGTGCCTGCACCGGCAAGACACGGTCACGGCCCTGGGTTTCATAGACCTGCACCACTTCGGCGTCGAGCCCGGCCCAACTGGCGATTTGCAGGTGATCGCTGATCTGCCCGGTGGTCGACTGACCCGGCGGCACCTGACGCAGCACCGTCAGCGCAGGCGTGGTTTGCCCGGCACGGGCATCACGCACCATCTGATCATAGGGTGTGTCGGCAAACGCCAATGCCGGCCAAAGCAACTGGCTGCACAGCGCGACACGGAACAACGGGCGTAGACCACGATGTAATACGGGAACATCAATACGCGGCATTCGTCAGCATCCTTACATGGCCAGCCGGGTCGCAATGCCCTCCTTGCCCATTCGTAACGGTGGCCGAAACTGACAGCACTCGGCCAAGCTTAGTCAGGCAGTCTTGCACGCAAGCGTAGACCAGAATTCAGAACACAATATTTGTTCAGAATCGAAGCGGCTGCCCGGCCGCGACACCGAAAACCCGAACGCCAGACAGCAAAACGCCCGGCGTCCGTGCGATACGGAGACCGGGCGTTGCTATTTAGAGCGCAGAATTACTGCACTTGCGTGACGCCTGCGAACTTGCTCATCAGGAAGCCGACGAACTGTTCAACGGTCATCTTCTGGCCGTTGAATTCGACCTGATTGGCGGCGTAATGCAACTTGGTCACGACGTTGGTACCGTCAACGACCGCCAACTGCGAACCGACCGCCATGCCGGCGAACATGTCAGCCGCTTCCTTGGACTGATCAACAATGGCTTTGGCGTCAGTCTGACCGTCCAGTTGCGCCTGCACGCTGAGCAGATCGACCAGCATCGGCTTGGACACCTGAATGTTCAGATCGAGCAGCGCGACCAATTGTTTGCCCAGTTGATCCGGTGGCAGATCCATCGATTGCGGCTTGGTCAGGTCAATCACCAGGTTGGCGCGGCTCTCACCGTTGGCGGTGTTGAACGAGAGGTTTTCCAGGGCAATCTGCGGGCCAGCCGCGAGGAGTTTTTGCAGGTCGGCTTTGACTTGCGCATTTTCCGCGTCGGTCAGGTTCAGCTCTGGCGCTGGCAGACCTTGAGCAGCGGCCTCGGCAGCGGCTTTTTCGTACGGCTGCAACTTGGTCTGGTAGATCTGCATCAGCGACATCGTCGACGGGATGTCGAGGTTCTTCAGGCTCATGGCCATGCTCGCCGAACCGATTTTCTTGTCGTTGAGGCTGACTTCACCAATCTTGTAGTCAGCACGACCGGAGGCGTTGCTGCCACTTTCTTCGGTGAGGTTCTTCATTTCGAAGTTGTTCACGCCGAGCACCGACTGCTTGGGGCCGAAGGTGGTTTTGCTGCTGGTCAGCTCCAGGGTGTTTTCGCCGGTGTAGTAGCCGTAGCTGCTTTTCGCGAGGTTGCTGGCCAGGGTCAGACCATTCAACTCGACCTGCACCGGTGCCTGATCTTCAGCGACGGTGACCAGTTTCAGGTTGTCCATGTAACCGTCAGCCTTGACCTTCTGCGCCTGAGCGCTGGCGGAAATGTTCATGGTCAGGCCGGAGAACTTCAGGCTCGACTGCTCATCCAGCGCGGTTTCGAATGGCACGAGGTCGAGGGTACTGGTGGTGGATTCGTCGTAGCCGATATTGGTCACGCCTTTGAGCGGCGCAGCGCCCTTGGTCGCGGCGAACCACTTCTCGGTGGCGGCATTCTTTTCCAGCTCGTAGTTGCTGGTGGCCATGACTGGCAGCCATTTCAGCGAAAACAGACGCGAGAACGGCAGCGGACCGTGTTCGATGTGGTCGACGAAGAGCAATTCGACCGGCTTGTCGCCGAACATCTCGCCTTCACCCTTGAGGCGATAGTGCGCGGTGCTGGTGAAGGTGTGGCGATCCAGCGACACCAGTTCCAGCGACGCGGTGCCGTTGGAGCCGGCCATGGCGGTCTGCAGCTCTTTGTTGGCGTTGCTGACGGCGTTGTTCAACACGCCTTCGATCTTGGTCCCGGTGTACCAGGCCCCGCCAGCGCTGATGGCACCGATGGCAACAACAATTCCGAGGAGCACGCCTGCTGATTTATTCATGAATGACCTGATCGATTTCCGTGGCTGTGAGTGTGGTCGTCTTCCCTGAACCCGTGACCGGGTCGCGGCTCGACTCCGCTGAATTCAGCGGTGGAGATTAGCACCGGGCGCGCAAGGTGGCCCAATGTTTAAAGGTTAAAGAGTGTCTATGGACACTCGGGAAAGCAAAAAGATCGCAGCCTGCGGCAGCTCCTACAGGGAAACACGTTCCAATGTAGGAGCTGCCGCAGGCTGCGATCTTTTGCTGTTCAGGAATACTGAACCTCGATCTCATCCAGCTGATGATCAAAGCTTTTCAGCCGCGCGGTCCATGTGTAGACCAGCACTTCAAAGTCCCGATCGATCACCGCGCCGCCCGGCCCGTCGGCGCGCGGATCGCAGAAATCCAGCTGATAACGCTCACGGGCCATGGCCGTGGCGACATCCGACAATTCACGAGCGTTGTTGAGCCAGTGCCAGCCCTCGCCATCGATTTGCTTGTCGAGTTCCAGACACTGCTTTTTCAGCGCTTCGAGGCTTTTTTCCAGCGGCGTGCCGGTAAGTTCGCCCATGACTTCGGCGAACGTACGCCCCGGTTGCCAATAGCTGCCCCAGAAATACCGGTCGAACACGGTTTCGACCCGGCGTAGGGCGACTTTGGTATCCCAGATCAGCACCAGGGTCTTGCCCTGTTCAAGCTGCCGTTTCTTGACCCGCTGCACCTGCACCGACGCCCACGCCACCACAACAATTGCCATGACCGCGATCAACGCCGTGGCGCTGTCGAGAAAAATCATGGCCTTGTCGATCTGGTGGGCCAGCATGATGCCGTAGAAATAGGTGGCCGATAGCAGTAGCAGCGCTGCGAGGGCGCACCAGAAGCCGAGAGCGTAAGGGTTTTTCATTATTGGTTTCCCCTAGACCAGCGCTAGCAATGTGCGCTGGAAGGGTGCTTTGCACGGGGCGCCCTTCCAACACTTCAAAGCATAGCAACGGCCTCAGGGTTTGCTGGGGCTTGGAGCGTGCGTTCGTCCGCTTTCCCAACCGCCACCGAGGGCGAGGAACAAATCGATCTGGCTCATCGCGACTTGAGTGTTGGCGGCGGCCAGTTGCGCGGTGACATCGGTGTAGGTGCGGGTCGCTTGCAGATCAGCCAGGAACGACTCGCGGCCGGCCTGAAAGAAGCGGTGGGTCTGGTCGGCGGCCAGTTTCGCCGACTGTTCGGCGTCGGCCAGCGCATCGCGGCGTTGCAGCAGCGCGCTGTACTGAGCGAGGCCAGTCTGGGTTTCGCGAATGGCGTTGAGCACCACACCGTCGAAGTGCGCCAGTGCGCCCTGGGTTGTGGCTTCGGCTTCACGGATTCGCGCGCGAGCGCCGTTGGTCGGCACTTTCCAGCTCAGCGATGGGCCGAAGCCCCAGCGGTTGGTCGACGGATCACCGAGGTCATCAATGATACCGACAGTGCCGATGGTCGCGCCGATGCTGATGTCCGGGTACAGCTCGCCGGTGGCGACACCGATTCCGGCAGTCGCAGCCGCCAGACGTCGTTCAGCCTGACGAATGTCCGGACGACGCTTGAGCAGCGCCGCGCCGTCTCCGACCGGCACCCGTTGAGCGATCTTCGGCAGCTCGGCGCACGTCGCAGTGCCGGCCGGCAATTGATCGACCGGTTTCGCCAACAGCATCGACAGCCGGAACAACCCGGCCTGACGCGCCGCTTCATAGCGCGGCATGTCGGCGCGCAGGGATTTGAATTGGGTCTGCGAACGGGTGACCTGGGTTTCATCGCCGCGCCCGGCATCGCGCAGACGCTGGATGAGCGTGGTGCCTTGCGATTGCAGGTCAAGGGAATGCTGGGCGATTTCGCGTTCTTCGTTGGCCGCGCAGACTTGCGTGTAAGCACGCACCACGTCTGCCACCAAAGTAATGCGCGCGGTATCCGCTGCGGCTTGGGTGGCGTCGGCGTTGGCTTTCGCGCCTTCAATGCCGCGCTGTAAGGTGCCCCACAGATCGAACTGATAAGACGCGCTGATGCCAATATCGCCAACGTTGGCCACTGGCACCTTTTCCGGCAGCAGGTAAGCCTGTCCGGATTCCTGCAAACGCTGGGCACCCATTTTCACCCCAGCGCTCCAGCCGCCAGCGGCCTCGGCCTCATCGACCTGAGCGCGGGCGCGCTGCAAGTTGGCGGCGGCGACGCGCAGATCGGTGTTGGACGCCATGGCCTGCTGCACCAGTTGATCCAGACGCGGGTCTTTATACAGCCGCCACCAGTCTGCCGGCACCGGTGCCGAGACCACAGGTTTACCGTCGACGGCCAATTCGCCCTGAAAATCCTTGCGCTGAACGGCCGAATTTTCAGGCACGTGATAATCCGGCCCGACCATCTGACAAGCCGACAACATCACGCCCAACCCGGCGATCATCAGGGCCCTGCTCATTGCGCGGACTCCTGCTTTTTATCGTCGACTTTTGCGTCTTCGATAATCGACACCGTCGCGGTGCGCCCGGCGATCATGCGGAAATCTTCCGGCACGTCATCAAAGGCAATCCGCACCGGAATCCGCTGCGCCAGCCGCACCCAGCTAAACGCCGGGTTGACGTTCGGTAGCAGGTTGCTGCCGCTGGTACGGTCGCGGTCTTCGATACCGGCGACGATGCTTTCGACGTGCCCGCGCAATTTGGCGCGGTCGCCGATCACACGGATATCCACCGACTGGCCGACATGAATGCCGTCGAGTTTGGTCTCCTCAAAATAACCGTCAATGTGGAACGAGTTGCTGTCGACCACCGACAACACCGGACGCCCGGCAGTGACGAATTCCTGCGGTCGCGGCGCACGGTCGTTGACGTAACCGTCCACCGGGCTGCGGATCACCGAGCGGTCGAGGTTGAGCTGAGCGCTGTCCACGGTGACCATGGCTTCGGCCAGCGCCGATTGCGCACGGGCGACCTTCGATTGGCTTTCTTCCAGTTGCTCGGCGGGCACCAGGTTGCCGAGGCCACGGTTACGCTTGGCTTCGCGCTGGGCTTGAGCGAGGGTTTCTTCGCGATCAGCGACAGCCGCTTTGGCCTGACGCAGAGCCAGTTTGAAGCGATCCTGATCGATGCTGAACAGCACCTGGCCGCGCTTGATCAACTGGTTGTCTTTCACTTCAACCTGCTGGATCAATCCGGACACGTCCGGAGCGATCTGGATGATGTCGGCGCGAATGTGGCCGTCACGGGTCCACGGCGCGAACATGTAATACATCACCATGCGCCAGACGAGGACAACGGCAAAAGTCACGATCAGCAGGGTCAGTACCACGCGACCGATGGTCAAGAACGGTTTTTTCATGTCATCAGGTATCGACTGAGTGAGTCCACGCCGTACAGCAGTACCGCGTAGAGGGCCACGTTGAACAATGCCCGGTGCCAGACCAGACGGTAAAAGTGCACACGCGTAAGCACGGCATGCACCAGCAAAAACAGCACATAAGTGATGCCCATCAGCACCAGCAGGGTCGGCAGGAAAATGCCGCTGATGTCCAGATCACCGATCATAGGGGCGCTCCATCGGGCAGCGGTTCTTCGGGCTCGGCGCTGGAGACGAATTCGACGCCGGGCAGCAACGCCAGACGCAAACCGCTCAAGGCGTGCAACAGGTTTAGCCGGGTTTCATCATCGCCGTGACCGTTGAGTGCGCGGCGGGCGCGATCCATGGTCATCAGTAAAGGCGCTGGCGCCGGCAAGCGTTCACCAGCCTTGAGGCAGGCGCGGAAATACTCGCCGACCTCGCTGACCACTTGCTGCAACAACGCATTCGGCGCGCCGGTCACCCGTGGGGTGTAGGCGAGCAAGTCGAGCAGGTTGAGGCCGACGCGCACTTCACGCATGGCAATGCCGGTGTCCTGACCGGTGAGAGCGAGACGCGGCAGATGCTGCATCAGCCGATCGAGCAACTGCACACCCAACTGGCGGTGCTCGGCGAGGTTGGCCGGCTCGGTCATGTGGACGATGTCTTTCCAGCTGAAACGAGTCAGGCGCTTGGCCGCCAGCTCAGCGCCGAACGGTCGCGCGACCAGCGTCCAGATGAAGGCAAACAACAGCCCCATCGGCCCCGCCAGGTTGGAGTTCACGAAGGCGAAGAAGTCCGCGTCGTAAGCGCCTTGAATACTGATGAAAGACGAGGTGTTGACCAGCGTCAGCAGCATGCCGAGGTAGAAACGCGGCTGCACGGTCAGGGTGCCGACGCAGATGAACGGGATGGAAAACGCCAGCACCAGCATCGGGAAATCGTGCAAGTTGGGCAGAATCAAAAACAGGTAAAGGCTGGCGAACAGCACCGACATGCCGGTCCAGAAAAAGAACCGGTAGATCTGCGGTGCCGGGTCGTCCATCGAGGCGAAGAAGCTGCACGCCACCGCCGCCAGAATCACCGCGCTGCCGCCGTCCGGCCAGCCGAGCAGAATCCACAGCACCGAGGCGGTGATGATCGCCAGAATCGTCGAGGCCACCGAATACATCATCAGGCCACGGTCAAGAAACGGCTTCAGGCGACCGAGACGCCAATGGCGGTAAACCGCGCGCCAGTTGTCCTGACGCTCGCAAAGAATGGCGTCTTGCAGGCTGCGGCAGTCCTGCCAAAGATCGATGAATTCACCGAGGCGATAAATCGAGTTGGAGAACAGCAGTTGCCGGCGATCTTCCAATGCGGCAGCGCTCGGTTGCAGGGCTTCGAGCTGATCTTTCAGCGCTTGCCAACGGTCGAGATCGGCGTCCTGATGAGCCAGCCATTCGCGGGTTGCGACCAGCAGCGGTTCGAATTTTTCCACCAGCTCTGGTGTGCGCCGTTCGAGGGCGTAGAGCGAGTCTTCCAGCGCATCAATCACCGGCAGCAGATGAATCATTCGCCCGCGCAGTTCTTTGGTGTTGCGCACGGTTTGCGGTCGCGAGCCTTCGTGGGGCAACTGGCCGATCATCAATTCGAGGCTGTTGAAGTTGGCGACCATGGCCATGCGCAGCGCGGTGACTTCTTCGGGCTGCACGTCGCGGCTGAGAAATTTCAGGCTGTAGGTGGTCGCGTCGGCGAACCACTTGCTCACGGCATCGTTGAACACCGGCGCCAAGCGTCGCGGCCAGAACATCGCACCGACCACGGCAGCGACGGCGATGCCGAGAAAAATTTCCTCTGTACGCGCTTCCGCCACGTCCCACACCGCCAGCGGGTTATCCACCACCGGCAAGGCAATCAGCGGCAAGGTGTAACCGGCGAGCATCAGCGCGTAGCTGTTGGCCGTGCGCAGATGCAGGGACATGAACAGCAAAATCCCCGTCCACAGCGCAATGACCACCACCAGCACATACGGGCTCTGGACGAACATCGGCACGAAAAAAACCGCCGCGGCCGCGCCGAGAAAGGTACCGATTGCGCGGTATAACGCCTTGGAACTGGTCGGCCCGAGAAACGGGCTGGAGACGATGTAAACCGTGGCCATCGCCCAATACGGACGCGGCATTTGCATAAGCAAGGCGATGTACAGCGCGATCATCGACGCTGCAAAAGTACGGACCCCGTAAAACCAGTCGCGGGCCGGCGGAATGCCAGAGAAAAAACCGTTCAAGAATTGACCACCACAGGCGGATTGGCCGCCTCAAAAGCTCTGAGTACCCGAAGCGTAGCTTCCAGATCGCTTTGATCGATGCCTTCGAGCACCTCATGACGCAAGCGCACCAGTTCGATCTCGACCGCTTGCACCAGTTCACGCCCGGTATCGGTCAGGCTCAGGCACTTGGCGCGGCGATCGTGGGCATCTTCGGTCCGGCAGACGTAGCCGGAATGACACAACTGATCGAGCAGACGCACCAGCGACGGACTCTCCATCCCGGCCGCCTGCGCCACCTGCACCTGACGCACGCCCTCGCCCAACCGGCCGATCATCAACAACGGCACGGCGCAGGCTTCGGAGATTCCATAGTTGACCAGCGTGGTCTGGCAGATCTTCCGCCAATGCCTGGCGGCCACCACCATGGCACTGCTGATGTTCATCTGGAGAGCGTCGAGTTCGTTCGGCACGGGGAAATGCACACTGTTAGTTTGCTAACTATCAATATCGCATTGGAGGGGAATTTCAGTCAAGTTTTGAAACAAATCTTCCCAGAGTGACAATATTTAGAGGTCGTCGATCTCGTGAGGAAGGCCAACCTCCTCACGGCGTGAGTGAACGACGGAAGCCAGTTCGAGATCATCCAGCGTGTTCAGTAGATCCTCATACAACGGTGCGGATATCAAATAAGCCACCGTTTGATCATGATTCTGCACAGCAATCGGCCCGAATCGGCTGCTTTGGATGATTGCCTCAAGTTTGTCTGCTAATTGCGCAATATCGATTGTTTCTACAGGCAAAAGCGGGGGCATCGCTTTGCTCTCCTGGTTTTCAGAACCGGAACGCTACTCCGATGTGGGCTGAAATCAGTCGGGCAATCTGTAATAAGTTTTTGCGCCAGCCCTACGCATCCCGCCCCTTGCGCAACATCACATCCAACTGATCCACCACCTCCGCCCAATCGGCGTCATCCAGAATCTCGTCGCGCAAGAACTGCGACTGGCTCTTCGTCCAGAAAAACGCATCGGCCAGATGCAGTTCGGGTTTGAGCGGGGAATGGGTGGCGATGAATTTGTCGATGTTGACCGGATCGTCGGGAAGGCCGAGTTGTTTGAACAGGGATGGCAAGCTGTGCGTTGGGCTTTCCATTGAGCAATTCCTTGATGAATGGGGTGTCTGGAAGATTATTCGCGAGCAGGCTCGCTCCCACAGGGGAATGCGATCAACCTGTGGGAGCGAGCCTGCTCGCGAAGGCGTCAGTGCAGGCGCTGCAAAACCTAATCACTCAACTCCCGCACCTCGGGATGCGGCACCATTTTCAGAAACTCCGGCATGCTCATGTGCAGCAGATAATTGTGGTTGCCCGCCTCCAGATAAATATCTTTCTGCCGCGTCAGCAACGGGTCGATGACCATGTCCAGCCCGTAGGAATCACCCAGCGGCGGCACCGCGCCGCGCTCGCAGTCGTCAAAGATGTGCGCCAGATTGCTTTCGCGAGTCAGTTGCCATTCGCCGCTGTTGCGCACCTTGCTCAGATCCAGATGACGGCTGGCCGGCAATACGGCCATCAGGTAGTGCCCGTGGTGGTCGTCGAGGATGATCGATTTCGCCACCCGCTCGGCGGGTACCCCGGCGACTCGCGCGGTTTCCAGGCTACTGGACGAATGCCGGTGAGCGACCACGTCATATTCGCAATGCGCCCGGGTCAGGCTGCTTTGCACCTTTTTTGCCATTCGCATGATGCACCTCGGTGTCGCGCGGAAGGTTGTTGCGGTGACTTTGAGTCTAGTTCGGCGCGGGATTGGCGAGGGGAAATCCGCTCACTGGACACATCCGTACATTGATCAAAATTCATACAGCGCAACGCTCAACTAGACTGAAAGTACCAGCCCATGACTCTCGCGGAGGGTCACGTGAACAGTCGTTGTTGTACGTATGTCTCGCTCCTGCTGATCAGTGGCGCTGCCCTCGCCGCTGACACCCCGTTGCCGCCGATGAGTCCGTTCGGCCTGTGGTTGATTACCCTCGGCATCGTCTTTCTGATCGCCGAAGCGGCGCTACCCAACTACGGCGTGATCGGTCTGGGCGGGATCATCATGTTTGTCATCGGCGCGCTGATTCTGGGCAACGCCGAATTGCCGATACCGATGATGATCGGCCTCGGTCTGATCAGCGCCCTGCTGTTGCTCGCGCTAGTGATTCGCGCGCTGAAAACCCGCCCGCGCCAAGCGGTCAGTGGCGACGCCGGGCTACTCGGCAGCGTGACCGCAATCACCACCGTGCAGCCGGGCGATGCCCGCAACGGTTGGGTGCAGTTGCAAGGCGAACGCTGGCAAGTACTCAGCGCGACGCCGCTGCAAACCGGGCAATCGGTGCGCGTAGTGGCTCGCAAGGGATTGTTGCTGCAAGTGGCCGCGGCTGACGCGGCGCCGCTCGGAGAGTGATCATGGGTCTGCAAATCGGTTTTGTTGCGCTGTTGTTTTTGGTGATTGCCCTCGCCGGCTCGACATTTCGCATCCTGCGCGAATATGAACGCGGTGTGGTGTTCCAGCTCGGACGCTTCTGGCAAGTCAAAGGCCCCGGGCTGATCCTGCTGATTCCGGTGGTGCAGCAAATGGTTCGGGTCGACTTGCGCACCGTCGTCCTCGACGTACCGCCGCAGGATGTGATCACCCGCGACAACGTCTCGGTGAAGGTCAACGCAGTGCTGTATTTCCGCGTGCTCGATCCGCAGAAGGCGATTATTCAGGTGGAAGACTTTCTCTCCGCCACCAGCCAATTGGCGCAAACCACCCTGCGTGCCGTACTTGGCAAACACGAACTCGATGAGTTATTGGCCGAGCGCGAGCAGTTGAACATCGATATCCAGCAAGTGCTCGACGCCCAGACCGACGCGTGGGGCATCAAGGTCGCCAACGTCGAGATCAAACACGTCGACCTCAACGAGTCGATGGTCCGCGCCATCGCCAAACAGGCCGAGGCCGAGCGTGAACGGCGGGCCAAGGTGATTCATGCCGAAGGTGAATTACAGGCTTCGGAAAAACTCATGCAGGCTGCGGAAATGCTCGGGCGCCAGCCGGGGGCAATGCAGTTGCGTTATATGCAGACGTTGAGTTCGATTGCGGGGGACAAGAGTTCGACGATTGTCTTTCCGCTGCCGATCGAGCTGCTCAAGGGCATGGCGGACCTGTCCGGCAAGTCCTGAAGAGCAAAAGATCGCAGCCTGCGGCAGCTCCTACAGGGGATCACATTCAAATGTAGGAGCTGCCGCAGGCTGCGATCTTTTCAGGCTCCACGCAATTTTTCCAAAGCTTCATAAGGCGCACGCGCACACGTCTGCACGCGTGCCTGCAACAATGCCGAAGCCTCACGGCGCTTCTCTTCTCCGTCGGCAATGAACGCACGCGAAGGCTGTTTCGCATGCCGTGTCGCTACCGCAAAAACCCGCTGCTGCTGTTCATCGCTCAAGCGAAAAAACCTCGCCAGCCGCCCCGTCATCGCTGCCGGCAATTCGCTGTAATTCACCAGAAAACCGGCCGCATCACGGCAATGCACCAAGCCCGCTTCGAGCAACCGCCCCACACGCCGCGCGATGAAATCTTCGCGCCCCTCAAACGGCAAGCCGTCCTCCAGCACGCAATCGCCGAGCATGCCCGGGACCATGTGCATGCCCGGTCGGCGCAGGTGGGAAACCGCGATTTCCAAAGGGTCACGATAGAGAAACAACCACGGCGTATCGGCAAAACAGGCTTGCAGCAGCGGCCATTCGCCGATGTTCCAGGCATCGAGTTTGATCACCAGATGCTTTTCCACACCGCGCCGGCGCTGGCCATACGCCGAAAGCAAACCGGCAATCGCGGCCTGACGTTCGGCGTCCGGTAAATCGCTGCGCAACAAGGCATCCAGCGGTGGTGGTTCGGACACCACGATGTGATCGTCGAGCTGCGCGAGCATCTGGCTGATCAACGTCGAACCGCAGCGCGAGGCATGCAGAACGAATGCGCTCGGGGCGATTCCCGGGCTTTGCGCTTGCCAAGCGGTCAACGCCGCCAATGGCGTCTGGCGCCGGAATGCCTGGTTGAACGGCAGCCGCAGCGCATCTTCGACCGCATCGCGAAAGAATGGCTGATGCAACGGCGTGTCGCCGAACCAGCACCAATCCACTTGCCATTGCCCGGCGACCGGCCAGATCCGAATGGGCAACCAGCCGTCGAAATTCAGTGGCTCCATTGTTCATTCCATTGCCGGCGACCATTGCGCATGGCCGCGCGCAATTCTTCGCGAGAAAACTCCAGACCCTGTTCAGCGGCCAGCGCCAGTGTGCGGCTGATGAATATTTGCGGATCCTGCAGCGCCTGCAACTCGGCAGACAACGCGGCATCCTCCGCCAGCCGACGCTGAAAACGTTGCAGCGCGCTTTCAGACAACTTGGGCGCGGGCGTGTCCGGTAGACCTTGAGCAATCATCTGCGCCAGCCAGGCACTGGGCCGACAATCGAGGACCAGATGCACCCGCGCCGAGGTGTCACGGTTAGCCACCCGATGCGCACGTGCGAGGTCGAGAAACCAGCACTCGCCGGCCTGCATTGGCACACACTGGCCGTCGAGCCAGAAATCGACATCGGGTGGACTGAGCAACGGAATGTGCAAGCGCAGATCGGCGTCCGGGCCATCAAGATCGTAGTCACGATGCTCATAAATCCGCCCGCCCGGCCCCAGCCGCAGGAGTCGGGCACTGACGATTTCGAGCGGCAAATCCTGCAGCGCGCGCGACCAGCGCTGATCATGCTGCCAGGCTGCGCGGTGCACCGGTTCACCACGACCGGGAGACAACTCGGTGCGCGCGTCGAGCGCTGAAATCAGCGCCACACCGCTCCACTCGCCGGAAAAATAATCCGCATTGAAATGGCTGCGCCAAGCGTCTTCGTCAATGGCCGCCAAGGCTTGCAACAGCCGCGGCAAATCCAGCGTCACCGGCAAGCGCGCGAAGGCCGGTCGGCTCATGTCCGAGGCAACACCGAACATTCGCCGAGCCAGGTCAGCAGGCGATCAAGGCAGGCGTCCACCGACTGCGCGCCGCTATCGAGCACCAGCGACGCCTGCACCGGTGGCTCGTAGGGCGCCGAGATGCCCGTAAACCCGGGCAGCTCACCGCGCCGGGCGCGCGCGTAATGGCCCTTCGGGTCACGTTGCTCACAGACTGCCAATGAAGCGCTGCACCAGACCTCGCGATAGTCGTCGCCCAAGCGACTGGCGAACACTTCACGCAACTCGGCCAGCGGTGCAATCATCGCCAGAATCACGATCTGGCCGTTGTCCACCAGCAACGCAGCGAGTTCGCTGGCGCGGCGGATGTTCTCCAACCGGTCTGCATCACTAAAACCGAGGTCGCGATTAAGCCCGACACGCAAGCCGTCGCCATCCAGTACCACACTGTGCAAACCCCGTGCGAACAACTCGGCGTGCAACGCCTGGGCAAGTGTCGACTTGCCCGCCGCCGGCAGACCGGTCAGCAGAATCGCCGCCCCGCGATGGCCGTTGCGGGCCTCGCGTTGCGTGCGAATGACACTGGCGCGTGGCGCCAGCACATCACTGCTCGGGGGCATGCGCCACCACGGGCACGGAGATATCGCCCGCCGCCCACGCCGATTCACGATTGGCCAGCGCGGTGGCGATCGATTGCACTTCGGTCGATTGCACCTGGTCCGGCAGCGGATCGAGGCCGGCGCTGGCGAAGATCTGGCCGTAGGCATTGCGCAGATCGGCGTACGACAGGTCGCGCCGCAGGTCCGCTTGCAGGTTGTTCAATTCGCCCTGAATCAGTTCCAGTTCACCAATGCCCGCCGCCTGATGACGGTTGCGCAACTGACCGACGATTTGCCCATCGATGTCCGACAGCTGTTGGTTGGTCTTGAACTGGCGCTTGGCTTCCTGATAGTTGGCGTTGGCCACATAGAGTTGGGCCAGCACGGCGATCGACATCGCCTGACGCCGGGCACTGGCGACTTCTTCGCCGGCCTTGGCGACGTTGATGGCGGCCGGTGCGGAAATCACGTTGAACAGGTTCCAGGTGACTTTGACGCCATAGTCGGCCCAGCCCTGTTCGACGAGGAACGAGTTGCTGTCGTAATGCCCGCCAGCGGAAAACTCCAGACCGGGCAGCAGGCGCAACATGGCTTTGCGCGTTTCGGCGGCGCTGATGCGCGTCTGGTAATCCTGCTCACGCAGTTCCGGGCGACTGGTCAGTGCTTCCTGCTCAAGCTTGGCCAGATCGACCTTGAGTTCAGGCACCTGATAACCGTCATCGGTGGCCAGGGTCAGGTTGGTGCCCAGCGGCAGGTTGATCAGCGTCGCCAGTTCGGTTTTCGCCAACGACAGGGCGCGCCGCTGTTCTTCCAGTTGGCGCGTGGCTTCGATCAGCGAACGTTGATAACCGAGCGCTTGCACCGGGTCGCCGATACGCTGGCTGCTCATGCTTTCGCTATCACGCCGGGCGGTGTCGACCCGCGCCATCAGGCTGTCGATCTGTTTGAGCAGACGTTCGGCCGCCATCGCCCGCCAATAAGCCGAGCGCACGTCCTGGACGATGGTGTTGATGACCTTGCGTCGACGCTCCTGAACAATCAGACGCTGGTCGCCCTGCTGTTTGGCGCTGATGTAACTGACGCCGAAGTCGAGGACGTTCCAGACCATGGTCAGGTCAGCGACGTCGCGGTCGCGGTCCTGCGAGGTCGACGGCTCCAGAGACTGGGTGCCGGTGCGCACGCTCTGGCTGCTGGAAGCGTTGACGTTGTTACGTCCGACGTAACCGGCGTCCAGTGCCATGCGCGGCAGCATGTCGAAACTGGCGAGGTCGAGCTGCCGCTTGGCCAACGCTTCCTCCATGATCTTCAAACGCCCTTCGAGGTTGTATTTCACCGCGCGGGCCATGGCTTGATGCAGGGTCAACGGGCCGCGCAGCGGTTCCTGATCCTTGTACATGTTTTGCAGGTCGCTTTTGGCCCGCTGTTCACTGACGCTGCGTTCAATCGGTTCACTGGTCACTGCACATCCGCTGACCGCCAGCGCCAGCAAGCTGGCGCCGAACAACTTCTGAGTTCTTTTCATCCCTGGATCGCCCCTAGGTCCTGCACAGTGTTGAGTAGTTGTGTATTCAGGCCGAAATTTCGCTGATGCCGACCTGTTGCAGAGCCGCCGCCAGGCTGTCGACCCGGTGCTGCTCGCTGTCTTTGAGCTGTTGCAGTTGCTGCACCAGTGACGGCGCGCTGAACACGCCGCGCAGTCCTTGGGAAATATCGCCGGCCTTGAGTGAGTGGCTGCCGAATGCGTTTACCGCATCACGGTCGGCATCGCTGTTCTGGTTGAACAGGCTCGACAGCGTGCTGCTGCCGAAGACCCCGCCATCGCCACCGCCGAAACCGAGAAAACCGTGACCGCTGCCGTCACCGTAGGTGCTGTCGCTGAACACCTGGGCAATGAAGCTTGGGCTCAGCGCGCCGTGGTTGATGAAAATGTCACCGAGCGGGCGCAGGCCACTGCCGATGTCGCGTTGTTCGAACAACGGCGCGAAGGTCAGCGGCGAGCCGAGATCGCCGGTCGGTGGCGAGAAAATGATCGGTTGCAGCGGCACATTCGCTGGCAGTGGCGGCACCACCGGATCGCTGCTGCGGATCAGCGGATCCGGGATCACCACGCTAGTGGTTGGCAACGTCGGCGGCGTTGGCGGCGTTGGCGGCGTCACCAGCGGCAGCGTGTTGATCGCGTAATTATTGGAGCTGCTGACTCCGGCCCCGCTGTTGCCGGACGCATCGCTGACCCCGGCGCTGTTGACGCTGATCGCATTGCTGGCGCTGTTGACGTTGGCGTTCGGCGTCAGGGTTGCGGTCCAGGTCTTGCCGCCGTCGCTGCTGCTCAGATTGGACAGCGTGCCGTTGCCGACATTGATGTCCGACAGATCAAAGCCGCTGACCGCCTCATTGAAAGTAATGGTCACCGCCGACGTCTGACCGAGGCCGATGTTCGGGTTGGCGATCACCACCGTCGCACTCGGCCGCTCGCTGTCGAGCGCGTAATTGTTCGAAACCGCGACGCTGCTGCCGACGTTGCCGGCCAGGTCGCTGACGTTGCTGGTGTCGAGCGCAATGAAGTTGCTCGGATCGGTGACATTGGCCGTCGGTGTGAACGTCGCGGTCCAGGTCTTGCCGCCATCGCTGCTGCTCAGATTGCTCAGGTCGCCATTGGTCACGCTCAGGTCGGACAGGTCGAAGTTGCTCACCGCCTCGCTGAAGGTGAAGGTCACCGTGGTGGTCTGGCCGATGCCCAGATGCGGGTTGGCGACCACAATGTTCACCGTCGGCCGGATCGCATCAAGCACATAGTTGTTGGAGATGGCGATGCTCGCGCCAAGGTTGCCGGCCAGGTCCTGCACCCCGGCAGTGTCGACGATGATCAGGTTGGTTGTGTCGTTGACGTTGGCCGTCGGCGTCAGCGTAGCGGTCCAGGTGATGCCGCCATCGCTGCTGGTCAGGTTCGCCAGCGTGCCGTTGGCGACGCTGATGTCCGACAGGTCAAAACCGCTGACCGCTTCGCTGAAAGTGATGGTCACTGTGGTGGTTTCACCGATGCCCAAGCGGTTGTCGGCGACCACGATGGTCGCGGTCGGCAACGCCGTATCGATGGCGAAATTGTTCGAGTCGGTGGTGCCGACGCCGCTGTTGCCGGAGGCGTTGGCCACGCCACTGTTGTCGAGGGTAATCAGGTTGGTCGTGTCGGTGATGTTGGCGGTCGGGGTGAATGTCGCCGTCCAGGTGATGCCACCATCACTGGAGGCGACGTTGCTCAGGGTGCCATTGGCGATGGTCAGATCTGCATTGGTGAAACCTGTGACCGCTTCGCTGAAGGTGATGGTCACCGTCGAGGTTTCGCCGGCCTTGAGCGCGGTATCCGCGACGACGATGGTCGCGGTCGGCACTTCGGTCTGCACCGCATAGTTGGCCGAGTTGGTGATGCCGATGCCGGCATTGCCCGCCAGATCACTGATGCCAGCATTGTTCAGCACGATCAGGTTGGTGGCATCGCTGACGCCAATGGTCGGCGTGAAGGTCGCTGTCCAGGTGATGCCGCCGTCGCTCGACGAGACATTGCTCAGCGTGCCATTGGCGACGCTCAGGTCAGAGTTGTCGAAACCGCTGACTGCCTCGCTGAAGGTAATCGTGACCAGCGCGGTTTCGCCCGGACGCAGATCGGTATCACTGATGACGATGGTGGCGGTCGGGCGCTGACTGTCGATCACGTAGTTGGCGGAATCGGTGGTGCCGCTGCCGGTGTTGCCCGCGATGTCAGTGATGCCGGTGTTGTCCAGGGTGATGATGTTGCTGGTGTCGGTGATGCCCGCCGATGGCGTAAACGTCGCCGTGTAAGTGATGTTGTCCGAGGTACTCAGCCCGGAGAGTGTGCCGTTGGCCACAGTCAGGTCGGCGAGGGTCAAACCGCTCACCGCCTCGCTGAAGGTGATGGTCACGGTGGTGGTCTGGCCGACGCCCAGCGCCGAGTCGGCAAGCACCACGGTAGCGGTCGGGCGCTGGGTGTCGATGGCGTAATTGTTGGAGTTGGTGGTGCCATTGCCAGCGTTGCCGACGGCGTTCTGCACACCGCTGTTGTCGAGGGTGATCAGGTTGCTCGCGTCGGTGATGTTGCTGGTCGGGGTGAAGGTCGCCGTCCAGGTGATCCCGCCGTCGCTGCTGCTCACCGCCGTCAGCGTGCCGTTGGCAATCGTCAGGTCGGCGTTGTTGAAACCGGTCACGGCTTCGCTGAAGGTAATGGTCACCAGCGACGTTTCGCCGATGGTCAGGCTGTTGTCCGCGACGACGATGGTCGCGGTGGGCGCCACGGTGTTGATGGTGAAGTTGCCGGAGTTGGTCGTGCCCGTGCCGGCGTTCCCGGCCAGGTCAGCGATACCGGTGTTGCTCAGGGTAATCAGGTTGGTCGCATCGTTGATGCTGCTGGTCGGCGTAAAGGTCGCCGTCCAGGTGATGCCGCCATCGGCGCTGCTGACCGCCGTGAGCGTTCCGTTGGGAACGGCCAGGTCGGCGTTGGTGAAACCGCTGACCGCTTCGCTGAAGGTGATGGTCACCAGTGAGGTTTCGCCGGCGCTCAGGCTCGGATCGGCGATCACGATGGTTGCGGTTGGACGCTGGGTGTCGATGCTGTAGTTGTTCGAATCAGTGGTGCCACTGCCGGCGTTGCCCGCCAGGTCGGCAACGCCAGTGTTGTCCAGCGTCACCAGGTTGGTGGCGTCGGTGATGTTCGCGCTCGGTGTAAACGTTGCCGTCCAGGTGATGCCGCCGTCCGCGCTGCTGACCGCCGTCAGGGTGCCGTTGGCGATGGTCAGGTCGGCGTTGGTAAAACCGCTGACCGCTTCACTGAAGGTGATGGTCACCAGTGATGTGTCGCCGATCTTCAAGGTGCTTTGCGCGAACACCACGGTTGCGCTCGGCCGCACAGTGTCGACCGCGTAATTGTTGGAATCGGTGGTGCCGACGCCGGTGTTGCCCGCCAGATCCGCGACCCCGGTGTTATTGAGGGTGATCAGGTTGGTAGCGTCAGTGATGCTGCTGGTCGGCGTGAACGTCGCCGTCCAGGTGATGCCGCCATCCGCGCTGCTGACTGCGCTCAACGTGCCGTTGGCAATGCTCAGATCGGCGTTGGTGAAGCCGCTGACCGCTTCGCTGAAGGTGATGGTCACCAACGACGTTTCACCGATTTTCAGCGCGGTATCGGCGACCACGATGGTCGCGGTCGGCCGCAAGGTGTCGATCACATAGTTGTTGGAGTCGGTGGTGCCGGTGCCAGCGTTGCCGGCCAGGTCAGTCACGCCAGAGTTGTTCAGGGTAATCAGGTTGGTCGCATCGTTGATGCTGCTGTTCGGCGTGAACGTTGCCGTCCAGGTAATACCGCCGTCGGCGCTGCTGACTGCACTCAGCGTGCCGTTGGCAATGGACAGATCGGCGTTGGTGAAACCGCTGACCGCTTCGCTGAAGGTGATGGTCACCAACGAGGTTTCACCGAGACTCAGTGCGGTGTCGGCCACCACGATCGTGGCGGTCGGACGCACTGTGTCGATGGCGTAATTGGCCGAATCGGTGGTGCCACTGCCGGCGTTGCCGGCCAGATCCGCCACCCCGGTGTTGTCCAGGGTGATCAGGTTGGTGGCATCGGTGATGCTGCTGGTCGGCGTAAAGGTCGCCGTCCAGGTGATGCCACCGTCGGCACTGGAAACGTTGGTCAGCGTGCCATTGGCAATCGTCAGGTCGGCGTTGGTGAAACCGGACACCGCCTCGCTGAAGGTAATGGTCACCAGTGAGGTGTCACCGATTTTCAGCGCTGTATCGCTCATCACAATGGTGGCGGTCGGACGCTGGGTATCGATCGCGTAATTGTTCGAGTTGGTGGTGCCGACACCGGCAATGCTGTCGGAGACTGCCGTCACCCCGGTGTTGTCGAGGGTGATGAGGTTGGTGGTGTCGGTAAGGTTGTTGGTCGGCGTAAAGGTTGCCGTCCAGGTGATACCGCCGTCGGCGCTGGAAACATTGGTCAGCGTGCCGTTGACAATGGTCAGGTCGGCGTTGGTAAAACCGTTTACCGCGCGACTGAAGGTGATGGTCACCAGCGAGGTTTCGCCGATTTTCAACGCGGTGTCGGCGACCACGATGGTGGCAGTCGGCGGTTCCACGTAAGCGGTGTTGAGCGTACCGCCGTTGTTGTAGATGCCCACCAGCGCACTCGGCGTTGTGCCCGTCGAACCACCGTTCGACAGCCCGCCACTACCGCTGGCCGCGCCATTGCCACTGATTGCGGCAAAGTTGCTCGCGGTGATCAGCACCACGCCACCGTTGTTCCAGATCGCCCCGACGCCGCGACCGCCGGCACCGCCATCGGCACCGTTGCTGCCGACTCCGCCACCACCGCCACCGCCACCGCCGGCAGCAATGTTATTGCTGATGACCGAGTTGCCGATGACTTTCAGGGTGCCGCTCGCGGCGTTGTAGATACCGCCTGCCGCGTTGGCACCGACGCCGCCGACTTTGTCCCAGCCGGAACCACCGCCGCCGCCACCAATGGACAGCGTGCCGTTGCTGGCCGAACCGCCATTGCCGCCATGGCTGTAACCGGCACCGGCGCTGCCGCCATTGCCGCCCACGCCACCGGTGCTGGTGCCGCCCCGGCCGCCCATGTCGGTCGGGCTGTAACCACCGCCATAACCACCGGCATTGGCACCGCCCGCCCCGCCGGCATAGGTGCCGGTGCCCGGGCCAGAAGTACCGCCATGGCCACCGGTCTGGCCACCGATACCCGCACCGCCGCCACCGCCACCGCCGACATAACCGCCGGTCACACCGCCGCCGCCACCACCGCCGGATGCGGCGTTGGCAGTGACTGTCACGTTGTTCAGGGTAAGAATGCCGGCGTTGAAAATCCCGCCGCCCATGGCCCCCGCTGCTGCTGAGCCACCATTGCCGCCATTGCCCGCCACCAGGCCTTTGGTAATCACCAGGCCGTCGAGAGTCACGGTGTTGCCGGAGGCGACTTCCACCACGCGAGTCTTGTATTGACCATCAAGGGTCACGTCGGCGACGCCATCGTTGTTCAGGTCGCCATCGACGGTGATGCTCTTGTTGATCAGCAATTCCGACGTGAGCTGAACGGTCATGCCGGAACTGAACGTGACGATGTCACCGTTCTGCGCCGACGCCAGCGCCGCACGCAACGAGCCGACGCCCGAGTTGAGGTTGTTGGTCGCCGTCCAGGTGGCCAGCCCCCACTGGTATTCGCTCATGGCTTTGCTCGACAGCACGTTGACGCTCTCGATGCTGCCGGTGGCGATTTCCAGATCCCAGTCGCCGCCAACACCGGTGCGGTTGTTCGAAGCGGCCACATCGCGCCCGGTCAACTGCGCCAGCGAATCGACGAAGCTCAAGCCGCGATCACCTTCGGCGGTGTAGCAGCCGTAGATCAGGATGTCGCCGCCAGCGTTCATGTCCTTGCCGATTTCGGCGAGGACTGCGCTGCGCTGAGCGACGTTGTCGGCAGACAGATAACTGTTGCCCAGCCACAGGTCACCGGCGTTGCCGTGGGCAATGATCTGCACCGAACTGACGCCCTGATGTTGATCGAGGTAATCGGCGATCTGCTGCAAGCCATCTCTGCTCGCGTCGAGCTTGACCACCTGCGTGCCGGGCGCGACGCCCTTGAGCAGGCTGTCGGCATCCTTCACCCGTGAATCGACGAACACCACACTCTGCCCCGGCACCGCAACGGGGCTGGCGGCCGGCGTGGCATCGGCCTGGCCGTGAGTATCCTTGCTCGCGACCGGATGATCGGCCGTCGGCGCCTTGGCCGCATCGGCAGCGGTAGGGGCATGACTGTCGGCTTGCGCGGCGGTATCGGCGACTGTCGCGGCCACCGCGCCGTCGAACAGCATGCGCGGCTCCAGCGACATGATCAGCGGCGAGGCCAGCGAACGCTGACCGGCGACTGCCCGAGACTTGACCTTGGCCCCACCAAAAAGGCTCCACCACATGTTGCTCACCCGAACTCGAACGAAGGTACGTAAGGCATCAATGAAAAACGCCGCGATCAACTGATCGCGGCGTCGGTCTTCATACGAATGACATTGGCGGCGCTGGCTGAGCCATCGAGCCAAAAGGACAAATCGGCGTATTGCTTGAACAGGTCCGGCGGCAGAATCGTCCGCCGGGACTGCAACGCAACCTTGGGTTTGACCTTGTGCAGGCCGGCCAGGCCAAGGCCTTGGTCGAATTCCGGCGCGTCATAGGCCAGATGCTCGAAATCATGCTCGAACCACGGCTCGCCGATAAAGTCGTACACCAGCCGCAGCACCCGCTCCGGGGCCTGGCTCAGGAGGTCGTAATCGATGATCAGCAAAGAGTCGGCGTGCTCGCCGTAATAGGCTTCCTTGAGCGCCGCCCAGGCAAAACCGACCAGACGGTTGCGCTGAGCGAGGGTCTCGCAGCGACTGTAGACGGTGTTGCGCTCGGCGGCATCGCTAAACAATTTGGTGTTTTCGTAAGGGTTGGCGCGGTACAGCCGTTCGAGGCTGTCCATCACCCACGCCACGTTGCGCACGCAGGCAATTACTTTGGCGTTGGGGAACAGGTCGTTGAGTGCCGGCAGGCGCGAGCTCCACTGCCGGTTGGTGTCGAACACCAGCGGTTTGTCGGCCTTGTCGGCGTAGTAGGAATCGAACAGACCACGCAGCAGGCGGCGGCGCATGTCGGTGTCGATCACCGCCCCGTATTCGCTGCCGGCACTGCATTGCTCGAGGACACTGGAAAACAGCGAACCGACCGGGCTGGTCATGCCGGCGTGAAAGCGCGGGTTCTGCAAAAGAATGGCAGAAAGCAGGGTCGAGCCTGAACGCGGCAAGCCGGAGATAAAGTGGAACTGCTGCAATCCCTTCACCATGATCGGAAGTCCTTTTGTCCGTCAGAGCGTAGTTCAACGACAACCCCTGCGCCTAGTAGTGTTTTGATATCACTCAGAGCAAAAAGGACTAACTGGTTAGCTTTTAATCGCGAATGTAAAGGTGAAACGTTTTAGTCCCGATGAAGCCTGATTGCCGGCAGGCTGCGGCACGAATAATCGCGCCTGCACACCCCCCGCATGGATTTCTGCGCCGACCTTCCACGTCGCTGGCAAGGGCAGGAATTCCGTCGGTTCATCGAGGGCGCCAATCAGCCATACCCGTTCATTGCCGGCCAGTTCGCTGAGGCTGTCGAGGTACACGTCAGGGGTGACCAGCGTGCCGAATCCGTATTCGTTCGGACGAGTCGCGCGGCCATCCGCAGCAGGCGGTGTAAACAAGCGCACGTGCGCGCCGCTGCGGTCGTAGTAGACGTAACTCAGGTACCAAAGCATGTCGCTGGTGACGATGCGGTCACCGGGCCGGAAATGTTGGTTGACGTAATTCACCACGCGGTCGAGCTGATCATTGCTGTCGACCGTGGCGTTGTTGTTTACGCCCACCAGTTGCACCCCGACCAGCGACACCAGCACCGCCAGCGCCAACGGCCGCACGCGGCTGTACAAACGGTCGATGGCCAATGCGGCCAACAGCGGCAGGCCCAAGGCATAGGCGGTCAGGTAGCGTTCGATAAACACCGGTGTGATGAACGACACGGCAAACACCAGCAGCAGCGGCAACCCGGTGTACAAGGCCAGCAGCACACTGCCGCGCGAGACGCTGCGATCGCGCATCACCGCCACCGCGGCGAGCATCAGCAATGTCATGGGCAGCGCAGCGAAAACCGGCCATGGCAGATTTTCGCCATCGTCCTGAATCAGCCACGACCAGAGCATCGACGGCAGCGAGCTCAGTGTCACCGGCGGTTCCCAGCCGACATCGCCACCAACCTTGAGCTGTTCCATGTGCTGCATCAGGTCAAACAGATTAGGCAACCAGGGCAGGTACAAGACGAAGATGGCCAGATTCGCCAGCCACCAGCCCGGGCGCTGAATGTGCCGGAATCGATAACCACGTTGCACGCGGATCACGCCGAGGTAGATCCAGTGACACAGCGCCGCCAGCACGGCGAAGTAGTGGGTGTAGAACGCGGCGCTCATCAGCAGCGCATAAAACACCAGGTAGCGGTGACGCTGCGGGCGCCGGATCCAGTAGACCAGCGCCAGCGTCGCGGCGATCAGCAGCAAGCCGAGCAACGAATACATGCGCACTTCCTGGCTGTAGCGCACCGCTGTCGGCAACAGCGCCAGCAACACCCCGGCGATCATCGCCGCGCGGCGCGTGGCGAGGCGGTCCACCAGCCAGATACCCAGTCCAACGGCAGCAACGCCCGCCAATGCGCTGAGGCAGCGGATCGCAAAAATCCCGTCGCCGAACAGTTCAATCCAGCCATGCAGGAGCATGAAGTACAGCGGCGGATGCACATCGAAGGCCGCGTGATGCCAGATCCCGCCCAGCGAATAGCGCGCCAGCAGCAGGCTGGAGCCTTCATCGCCCCAGACGGCAGCGGCCGTCAGATCGTAAAAACGCACGGCGGCGGCCAGCAATATCACCGGCAGCAGCCAGTGCTCTCTGGCCCAGCGAATCAGCCGCAAGTTGCCAAACCACGACCCCGGCGTTGCGTGCGGGTCCTGTGTGTCGCCCACCGGCGTAACTCTGTTGACCGCCATTGCTTCCTCTTGCCGTGCCACGAGACCACGCCTGTATCAGCCAGAACCTGGCAGTCACTCTAGGTCAGCCAGCGCCGAACCGTCGATGCCGATTTGCGCTTTCACGACATCCGGCAACGTTGGCATTCCGGGTCTACGCTCTGGCGTGGCGTGACCTGGCCACGGAGTGCCAAGGCAACAGCAGCCTGAACCCACTAGCGGCCCGCCGACAACCAATCAGAAGGATGAGGATCTTATGGACGTTTACATGGGCACTGTGATGACGTTTGCCTTTAACTTTGCGCCCTCCAACTGGGCCTTGTGCAATGGTCAGATCATGAGCATTTCCCAGTACAACGCGCTGTTCGCGTTGCTGGGTACGGTGTATGGAGGCAACGGCCAGCAGACGTTCGGGTTACCCAATCTGCAGAGTCGCCTGCCAGTCTGCCAGGGCAGCGGCCCGGGCCTCACACCGCGAGTGATGGGCGAAGTCTCCGGCGCCGAGCAAGTCACCGCCACCCTCAACAACCTGCCAAACCACACCCACACCCTGGCTGGCCTCACCGCCACCACCACCGTGCAACTGGCCAACCCGGCCAGCAACGTTGTGGGCACGCCCACGGCGACCAACGCCTACATCGGCGCATCAGGCACCGGCCCGGGGCTGGCGAATATCTACTCCGATGCCCAGGGCGCATCGCCGGTGCCCCTCAAAGGTGCCGCGACCACCATCAGCGGGACGATCACACCCACCGGCAATGGTTTGCCAATGCCGATCATGAACCCGTATCTGGTGCTCAACTTCAGCATCGCGTTGAACGGTATCTTTCCTTCGCGCAACTGACCGACCGCCGGGGGAGGCGATTCCCCCGGCTTCCATCCTTGCGGGAGCGAAACCATGCTGCAATCGGTTCAAAGCCAACATTTCCAGGCGCTGCGGGGACGAGTCGGCACCTTGCACCTGCCGGACGGCAGCGCGATGCAAATCCATATCGGCGAGCTTGAAGAAAAACCCCTGGCGAAAATGCGCTACAGCGAGCGCATGCCGTTCAGCGTCGAGCTGAACAGTCTGGAGCCGACCGAATTTGTCGATGGCCTGTGTGCGCTGGAGTTGCCGGAGCTGGGACGGGTCGACAACATCTTCGTATCCCGGGTACCACCCATGGGCCGCGACCCGGCGCTGGCTTACTTCCACATCACCTTCAACTGACACGAACCCGTGCAGGAGCTGCCGCAGGCTGCGGCAGCTCCTGCACGGGGTTATTGCGGATACCAGACCAGGCGTTCGGCGGCGGGATTGCTTTCTTCGACAGCAAATCCCAATGCCAGGTAATGCCGTCGTGCATGCGGATTGCTGGTCCAGACCACCGTCGCCACCGGGCAGCGAATCTGTTGCGCGGCTTTCTGTACGCCTTGCAGCACAGCGCGACCATAGCCTTGGCCGCGTGCCTGCGGGATGAATGCCAGGTACAACACGCGAATTTCGTTGGCACCAAAATCCGTGCTCAACGCGCCGATGTGGCTGCCGAGTTTTTCCACCACGTAGTGCATGGCGTTGGGGTAGTTCTCGCCCATGCCCTGTTCCTGCACCTGAAATTGCTGGGCGATGACTTGCTGCACCTGCTCCTGCTCGCCATCGATCCATTGCAGATCCGGCCGCGCCGCCTGATACAGGCTTTGCAAAAACGGCCCGTCGGTTGCCCGCGCTGGGCGTACCACCAATCCCTCTGCTGCCACTGCTGCGTTATCCGTCATCGTGCACGCCCTCAGAAACCGCTTTCCCTGACCCCCAGCGCCGCCAACCGGCGCCACGCCACTCCGAGCAACGACTCGCCGCTACCCTGCAACACCACCACGCCGCGCAACGGTTGCGGCGGCGTCGAGGCATCATCCAGCGCACTGAGCCGAACGCCGTATTGCGCCTGCACAGGCTCCGCGCGCTGTTGTTGATCGCGGCGCACGGCAATCGGCCCATGGTGATCGGAGGTCAACGCCTCCTGATCAACATAGGCCACGCCGTTGGTGTCGATTTCATTCAATTGCACGGCAAGCGCCGGGTGCATCGGATCGTCGGCAATGAACCGGCCATTGGCCCCCGGCTGGATCCGCCACAGTTCGGCTTCGGCCAGATAACCGCGCAGTCGCGCGCCGTCTTCGACTACCCGCGCCAACGCATCGTGGCTCGACAACCAGCGCCCGACGCTCAAGTTCGGCAGCAGATCACGCACGCTGCCGGCATGCGGTGCGCGCAGCAGCAAGCGTTCGCGCTGGGCGCTCAGCCCACGGTATTCGGCGACCGCTTCGGCCAGTCGTTGCTCAACGATGCCGGCGTCGGCGGCGGTTTCACTGCGCCCGGCCTGACGCCGCATGAGCAATTGCTGGATCTGGATTTCCCGGCGCACGATCGCCAGCCGCGATTCAAGATCCGGTGACTCCAGTTCGATCAGCACATCGCCCTGCGCGACTTTCTGCCCATCCGTAACTTTCACCGCTTTGACCCGCGCCGCCGTCGGTGCGTGCAGGGCACTGGCGCGCCCGGCTTCAAGCATGGTCGGCAACTCCACCGAACTGCGCCACGGCACACTCACCACCAGCAACAATCCGAGCAGTGCCAGCGCACTGAGCAACACGCGCGGGGCGTGCGCCTGCTCACGGCGACTCCACCACTGGCGCCACTCACGCATGATCGGCAGAAAGATGAACCACACCAGTTCCACCAGCATCAGGAAGATCCCCAACACCTTGAAGAACAGGTGATAGACCGCCAGCGCGATCCCGAAAAACAACGCCGCACGCCATAACCACGAGCCATACCCCCAGATCAGCAAACGCCGTTGCATCTTCGGCGACCACGGCTCCGGCGCGGGTGCGCCATAGCCGAACAAAAACTCACGCAAGCGCCAGCGACACAAGGCAAACGCGCGGCCCTGCAGATTGTCGACTTCCCAGAAGTCACTGATCAGAAAATAGCCATCAAAGCGCATGAACGGATTGAGATTGATCACCAGCGTGGTGATCCACGTGGCACTGGCGAGCATGAACGCCGCCGTGCGTCCCGGCCCGTCGGGCAACAGCGACCACGCCAGCAGCGCGAGACAGGCCAGCAATAATTCGGCGAGTACGCCACCGGCACCGATCAACAATCGTGCGCGACGATCATTGACCCGCCAGGCATCGCTGACATCGGTATAGAACATCGGTAGCAAGACCATGAACGCCACCCCCATGCTCTGCACGCGACAGCCGGCACGCTTGGCCATGAACGCATGACCGAATTCGTGGCAAAGCTTGGCGAAGAACAGCGCCACACCGAACGCCAGCGCACCGCCGAGGCTGAACAGGTGCGGAAAGGTGCCGATGAACCGCTGCCAGTCCCGCGATACCAGAAACACACCCAAGGCCAACGTTGCCGGCAAACCGTAGCGCAGCAAACGCGGGCCATAACGTTCAAGCCATGGCCAGGCACGATTGAGAAACGCGTCCGGGCGCCACAGCGGAATGCGGAAGAACAGGTACTGATGCAGGAGGATCTGCCACAGGCTTTGCTTTTGCGCCAGGGCCTTGAGTCGATAGCTCGCCCGCTGCTGATCGTCGAGTGCACTGATCAAATCGTGACCGCGCAGAAACTCCAGCAACTGCTCAAGCTCGCTGCCGTCCAGCGGCAGGCCCGGTTCGCGGTTGGCGGCACGCAAGACTTGGTCGGCATCGCCCAACGACCAATGACGCAACAGGCGCATTGCCGCCGTACCGAGTTTGAAATAGCGCCCGCGCACCGGATCGGCCAGGGTCCAGCGCGGCGAACCATCCAATGCCGGTGCCGCGGGCGATAATTGCAGGTCGGCACGCAGGCTCGGCAGATTCATCTACAGGCCCACGCTCTGGCGCAGACCGGCCAATGGCCGGCGCAGCAGGTACAGCGCCAGTGGCGCGCGGTCGCCGAAAATTTTCGCCGTGCCGCGCAGGCCGATCCGCGGCGGTGCATCGGCGAAATTGGCGTCGAGGCGGTAGGCCAGTTGCCCGCCCGCCGTGGGTTGCGCTTCGTAGGCCGAGCGTTCCAGCGTCGCGCGATGGCGCTGCAAGGGATCGCTGTCGAGAAACAGGGCGATTTCCGCGCCGGACTCCAGAGCAATCGCATCGCCCACCGCCAGTTCGATGCGCAGTTCGGCCTGATTCGGATCGGCGATTTCCATCAACCGTTCGCCGGTCTGCACCGGTTTGCCGGTCAAGCGCTCGGCGTCGGCGAACACCGCAATGCCGTCGCGTTCGGCGCGAACTTCGCTGCGGTTGAGCAGCTCACGGGCATAGTCGCGCTCGGCACGTTTTTGCTCGGCACGCGCGGCCAGCAAGTCGACACGCGAGCTGGATTCGGCATCGGCAAACGAACGCTGGGAATTGGATTTCAGTTCGGCTTCGGCCACACCCAGCGCACGCTCGGCGACATCGGCCTGCGCCTTCAGCGTGGTGCTTTCGAAACGCACCAGGACATCGCCGGTTTTCACCGTCTGATTGGGTTTGACCAGAAACTCGGTGATCACCCCGTCCAGCGGCGCCGCCACCACGCGCCCGCCCAGCGGCACCACTTCCGCCGGCGCCAGTACCGATTGGCGCACCGGGATGAACAAGCCGAGCAGCAACAGCGCCACCAGCGCCACCTGACGTTTGCGCGTCCAGCGCAGCCGCCACGGTTTGCGCGGTTGCAGCGCCAGCCAGGCGTGGCTGTAGGTGTCGCCCAGTTGCGACAACAGAACCTGTTCGGAGGGGTTCCACGGTACGTCGCGCGCCAGCCACAAACCGCCAAAAACTTGAGCGTCGCGATCTATCAATGGCAGCCAGAACACCTGCGCGGCGGACAAATCGCGCCAGTCCGCCTGAATCGATTCGCTGACCCATTGCGGCGCAATCACCCGTGCCTGCTTCAGCAGATCCTGCTTGAACAACTGCGCCACGGCCTGTTCGACGAAGGCCACGAACGGCGCGTTCGGCTCCACCGCGCTGATCCCGGTCACGGCTTGCACCTTACCGGCGATCAGCAACGCCGCATGGCGAAAACCAAACAGCGCCTGACCGTCATTGACCAGGCTGTAGGCCAGTTGTGCAGTATCGCGGGCGGCGCGGGTCTGCCGTTCAAGATCAAGAAACCTGGCGAACACCTGCTCGGCGCCGCCACTCACCGGGGCGTTCACTTGAGCTCCGGAAAGCGCGCCGTACCGCTCATGCCGGCGAGCAAGCCTTTGGATTCCGGCATCGTCGCGACCAGCAACAAGGTCTGACTGCCCTCATCGATACGCGCACCAAGGCGCTTGACCGTGGCGTCAAGCGGCTGGCCTGTTTCATCGGGAACGAAGCTGAACGTCTGGCCGGGTTTGAGCCTGGCCATCCAGCGCGAGGGCACCAGCAAATGAATTTCCAGGGTGCGGTTATCCACCACATCGAGCAGTGGCGCGCCGGCCGGCACGCTTTCGAAACGTTGCACCTTGCGCTCGACCACTTGCCCGTCGAACGGCGCGATCACGCTGCAACGTTTGACCTGCACCTGATAAACCTGGGATTGCGCCTGGGTTTCGCTGACCTTGGCCTCGGCCCGCGCCACTTCAAAACGCCCGACGGAATTCAGTGCGGCGAGTTGCTTGTTGTGCGACAACTCTTCGCCGGCACCACGGCTGGCGGCCTGCGCGGCGTTGAGTTGCGCCTGATAGGCCGAGCAGTCGAATTTTGCCAGCGTATCGCCCTTCTTGAACGACTCGCCCTCGCTGAACGGCAACTCGACAATCCGCCCGGACAGCTCGCTAGCCAGAACGGCCTGATCGCGAGCGCGAAGCACGCCCCGCGCTTCACTGCTCGAAGCCTGCGCACCCGCCGCGCCTTGATCCAGCAGCGGATCGTCTGGCCCGGGCGTTTGCGCCTGAACTGCACACGTAACCAAGGTCAATCCAATAACCCAACCACGAAAACGCTGCATGACCGCTACTCCCTGACGGATGTGCGGAGTCTACGACAGCGGGGGTTAGCGTCAAGCGAAAGGCCATTACTCCTTGGAAATGTAATGTTTCAAAACAGCTCGCAGGCTTCTATCTGTTTAAAAGCTGTAGGCACGCTCCCTCTTCCTACACGACTTAGAGAACCTGCCGCAGGCTCAAACTGAAAGCGGCGATAGACAGGGTGTCAGTGTCAGTAAATGCGCTGAAATTGACCGTTCCTCGCAACAAACGCTCATACAGAGGCAAGTAAACAACTTGACCCTGAAGGGTATGAGCAACAAAAACTGACTCGCCGGTGCTGGAGAGAAACCAGACGAGTGAGTCTGTAATCATGGGGTGGTTGACCTGCATGACGCACTCAATCTAGGATTGCCTTACTCAACCCCGTACGTAGCGATTCAGTTCGCTGGCAGTTGGGGATGAAAAAACCGGCTTAGGCCGGTTTTTTCGTTTCTGAGGATTTTTTTTGTGCGCACCGCTTTTTTCGTCGATGGCTATAACCTGTTTTACGGATTACTCGCTGGCACTCCCTATAAATGGCTGAATTTACGCAGCCTGTTAACGCACATAGCTTTTGTCGAAAATCCTCAGAGTTCAGTCGTCTCGATTGATTACTTCACCTCGCCGATCAAACCCCAACTGGCAACTCGCGGCCGCGTTTCCAAAGAAGCGCAGGATGCATACGTGCGGGCTGTGCGCGCCAGCAACGTCACCGTGCATTTCGGTCGTCATCAATTGGAGCCGGCAAAAGCGCCAAGGCTTGTCGATAAACACACCCAGGCGTCACGTCAGGACAAAGTCGATATCTGGAAGCTGGAAGAAAAGGAAACCGATGTTCACATAGCAATCAGCATGTATCGCGCTGCAAGCCGGCAACTGATGTATGAGGGGGCCGAGCGCCTTGAGCAGATCATTCTGGTATCCAGTGACACCGATATGACCCCTGCCTTGAAGGCGCTTCGAACAGATTTTCCCGGCCTGATCATCGGCGTGATCCTCCCACACAGGTCCGGATCTGTCCGGCCCCTCCCAGGTTCTTTGAAAGACAACTCACATTGGTTGAGACGATTTATTTCTGCTGAAGAACTGCGACTTCATCAGCTCCCAAGCCGAGTTGCCACTCACAAGAAACCAGCGATCAAACCGGATTACTGGTAGGAGCTTTCGCCAGCGGATACACCGACTCCCATCCCCCACCCAACGCCTTGTACAACCCGACCATCGCCAGCGATACGCCGGTCGAGCTTTCCACCCACTGCTCCTGCGTCGCCAGCAGTGCGCCTTGCACCGTCAGCACGTTAACGAAATCGACTACGCCTTCGACGTATTGCTGTTGCGCGGTACGCAGGGCGATCTGGTTCTGGCGCACGGCTTCGGCGAGGCTGTCGCGGCGGCGTTGACTGGCGTTGTAGGCAGTCAATTGATCGTCGATTTCGTGCCAGGCGCGCAGCACGGTTTGCTGGTAGGCGATGGCCGCTTCCTGTTGCTGGGCTTCGCGCAATTGCAGCACGCCGCGCAGGCGGCCGCCGTCGAACAATGGCAGGCTGAATTGCGGGCCGATACCGAAAGCACGCGAGCCCCACGAGCCGAAATCGCTGAGCTGCATGGCTTGCGAACCGAGGTTGCCGGACAGGGTGATGCGCGGATAGAAATCGCCCTTGGCCACGCCAATGTTGGCGGTCGCCGCATGCAGACGAGATTCGGCCTGGCGAATGTCCGGACGCCGCTCGGCCAGTTGCGACGGCAAGCCGATGGCGACCTGCAGTGGCGACTGCGGCACCGCAGCGTCTGTGGATAACTCTTTGGCCAAAGCCTGTGGCGGTTCCCCCATCAACAGACTGATCGCATTGATCAGTTGCGATTGGCGTTGTTCCAGCGCCGGCAGGCGCGACTCGATGGCGGCAACTTGCGCGGCGGCTTCGGCGACGTCCAGATCGGTCGCCACACCGTCGGCCAGACGCAGTTGCGAAAGTTTCAGGCTATGCCGCGCCACGTCGAGGTTCTGCTCGGTGACGGCGCGGGTGTTCTGCACCCCGCGCAATTGAATGTAGTTTTGCGCGGTGTCGGCGAGCACAGCCAGCAGCACACCGCGACGGTCGTTTTCGGCGACTTCGAGGTTGGCGTCGGCGGCCTCGGTTTCGCGGCGCACACGGCCCCAGAAATCCAGCTCCCAGGAAGCGGAGAAACCGGCGTCCCAGAGATTGAAGGCGGAATCACCGTCAAGTCCGGATGGATCGCTCAGGCCCTTGCCACTGTTGCGTTCGCGGCCATAGCTGCCGGTCGCGGCGGTTTTCGGATAGCGATCGGCGCTGATGACCTGGCGTGAGGCGCGGCTTTGTTGCAAGCGGCTGCTGGCCAGTTGCAGGTCAAGGTTGCTGCGTACCGCGCGCTGGGTCAGCGCCGAGAGTTGCGGGTCGTGGAAGACTTCCCACCAGCGTTCGTTGAGGGGTTCGCTGACGGCTTGGCTCGGGGCGGACTTGGCGGGTTTGGCCCAGTCGCTGATTTGGGTGGCTTGGGGTTTCTGGAAGTCTGGGCCTACGGTGCAGGCGGTGAGACTGGCGGCGAGCAACGCACTTAGAGTGAGTTGCTGCCACTGGCCCTTTCGCGAGCAAGCCCGCTCCCACATTTTGGAATGCGTTCCCCCTGTGGGAGCGGGCTTGCTCGCGAAGGCGTCAGATCGGTGAACACGGCTCATCGCTGGGTCACCTCACGCACGGACGTCGTCGAGGTACGCGTATCAATGTTCGCCTCCACCGACATCCCCACCCGTAACCGCTCGGCCAATGGCTGACCCGGTTCGAGGAGGATCTTCACCGGAATGCGCTGCACCACCTTGGTGAAGTTGCCCGTGGCGTTATCCGGTTTTACTGCCGCGAACGTCACGCCAGTAGCCGGGGCGATGCTTTCCACCCGGCCGTTCAAAGCCTCGCCACCGAGGCTGTCGACACGCACTTGCACTTGCTGCCCCGGCTTTACATCAGTCAGTTGCGTCTCCTGAAAATTGGCTACGACGTACGCCTGCTTCAGCGGCACCACCGCCAGCAGCTTGCTGCCCGGTGTGACATAAGCGCCGACGCGCACGGCGCGCTCACCGATCATGCCGTCCTGCGGCGCAGTGATGCGCGTGTAGGAAAGCTCGAAACTGGCGATTTCCAACGCTGCCTGTGCGTGTTTCAAACTGCCCTCTGCGGCATCCCGCTGGGCCGTAAGGATGTCGACCTGTTTGCGCTCCGCCGCCAGTTTTGCGCTCGCCGTGTCGAGGTGCGCAGTGGCCTGATCGATACGCGTACGTGCCTGCTGCGCGTTCTGCACGGTGCCGGCACCGACGCCGGCCAAATGGTTGTAGCGATTCAATTCCTGCTGGGCGAAGGCCATTTCTGCCTTGGCCGATACCACTGATGCCTGCGCCTGGGCGATCACCGATGTCTGGCGCTCCAGTGTCGCCCTGGCGTTGTGCAATTGTGCCCGCGCGACCAGCGTTTGCGCATCGGCTGCTTCGGCGGATGCACGCAAATCGCGATCATCGATCAGCGCCAGCAACTGCCCGGCCTTCACTTGCTGGTTGTCCTCCACCAGCACTTCCTTGATGAAACCGGCCACGCGCGGCACCACCAAGGTGTAGTCGGCAGAAACGTAGGCATCGTTGGTGCCTTGTTGCGTACGTTTGCCAAACAGGCCGGGCATGGCCAGATACACCAGCACTCCGACAGCCAGCGCGGTCGCTACGGCCACCGCGAGTTTTTGCTTTGCTTGAGTCGTCATAAAAACCTTCTGTTCAGTGCAGCAATCAGGTCGGTGCGCGCGGTGGAAAAATCCGCGTCGGCAGCCAGAAAATCAGCAGGATCAGCGCCACTGCGACGCCGGCCATGCACACATAGAGATCGGAAGAAGTCAGCACCACGGCCTGCTCGTGCAAGCGATGGGCAAGACCGGGATCGCTGCGCTCGGCCAGTGGTGAGTTGCCGAGGTTGTCGATCAGCATGGTCGAGTGAAAATGCACCCGCGCTGTGGTCAGCGCTTCAAGCACCCCGGTGGCAACCACCGCAGCCAGGCCTTTGACGGTGTTGAACCATGCCGAGGCGAACGGCCCGTCCATCGGAGTAATGCTGCCGGTCGAGAGCATCAGCAGCGGCAACACCGCCATCGGCTGACCGAAAATCTGCAGCCATTGCAGCGCGTAGAAATTTTCGCGGTTCCATTCTGCGGTCAGCAGCGAACCGCCCAGACAGGACAGCGCCAACATGCTCAAGCCAATCCCGAGAACCCAGCGGCAATCGACCCAACGCAAATTGCACAGCGCGGCCACCAGCGGCAGCGCGAGCAACTGCGGCAACGCTGCGATCAACATGATTGGCGCGGTCTGAACCGGCCGATAGCCCTGCACTTGCGCCAGATAACTCGACGGAATCAACACCACCGCCTGCAACACCACCAGCACCCCGGCGAGGGTCAGCAACGCAAATGACAGATTGCGAATACCGAGCATCTGCAACTTGAAGAACGGGATCGGCTGCGACCACTCGTTGATCATGAAAGCCACCAGCAGCAGCGTGCCGGCGCCGAGCAGGCCGCAGATCAGGCTCGACTCGAACCAGTCGAGGCGATTGCCCTGCAACAGACCGATGACCAGCATGCAGATCGCCGGAAAGCCCAGCAGCAGTCCTTTCCAGTTGAATGATTTGAGGCGTTCCAGCCGCAGCGGATCCTGCGGAATGCCGTAAGCCACCATCGCCATGGCGATCAGGCACGGCACCACGATTTGCCAGAAGGTCCATTGCCAGCCGACGTATTCGCCCCACATGCCCGCGAGCGGCGTACCCAACCCTGGGCCGAAGGTGGCGGTCAGCGCGTACCCGGCCAGGCCATATAGTTTGAAATTCGGCGGCAGGAAGCGCAGGGCAACGGTCATCAGCATCGGCGGTAAGGCCCCACCGGCCAAGCCTTGCAAGGTGCGCATCAACAGCAGGCTTTCGTAGTTCGGCGCAAACGGGCAGAGCACGCCGAGCAAAGTGAACAGGCTGATTGCGCAGAGCGTGAAACGCCGCAGCGAGAAGGTCACCGAGCACCACGGCGCGAAGGCCATGGCGGCGACCGAAGTTGCCGCGTAACAGGCCACCAACCAGGTGCCCTCATCGTAGCCAATGCCCAGCGCGCCCCGAATATCGGCGAGGGCAACCTTGGTCACCATCTCGTTGAGGCCCGACACCAGCACTGCCAGCAATACGCCGACCAGACCGATGATGATCCGCGCCCCGAACACCGGTGGCGTGATCGCCTGCGCCGGGCTGGCCGCAGCGACAGGCGCCGGGACCGTCAGGGATGTCATGAATACTTACTCCGGAGGGAAAAATACCGGAGCATCTTAGTAGGGCTTACAGCTTACGAAAATTGACTTATTGGCAGGTTATAAGTGCGCCAGACACAACTATTAAACCTGTAGGAGTGAGCCTGCTCGCGATGGCGCCGTATCAGTCGACCTATGCGTTGATTGACACACCGTCATCGCGAGCAGGCTCACTCCTACAGGGGATTTTTGTTGAATTTCGGATCAGGGCTGGGCGGCCAGCCAGGTTTCGTCGCAGCAGGTTTTCAGGGTTTCACGCAGCCAGCGGTGCGCCGGGTCTTTATCGAAACGCGGATGCCAGGCTTGAGTCAGCATCAGCGTCGGCAGCGGGATCGGCAGGTCGAACGAGCGCAGTTTCAAGCCCAATCGGCGCACACTGAGCAGCGCCTCTTTGGGTACGGGCAGGATCAGATCAGAATCCGGCAACGCAAACATTGCCGCATGAAAGCTCGGCGCAATCACCGCCACCCGCCGCTCCAGGCCCAAGGCATTCAGCGCTGCGTCGATGGGGCCGCGAGCAATGCCACGGCGCGACATGCTGATGTGGGAAAACCCGGCATAGCGCTCAGCGGTGATTTCGCCATCGAGCAGCGGATGGTCTTCGCGCACCAGGCCAACGAAGTGTGTGGAAAACAGATTCTGCACCTTCACTTCCGGGCTCAGTGGGCGCGTATTGCTGACGCTCAGGTCGATGCGCCCTTCGCGCAGCGCTTCATCATCGCCATCACCTTCCGGGACGAAGCGCAGTTCGCAGTGCGGCGCCATCTGGTCAAGCGTATCGAATAGCTTGCCGCCATAAACGCCGACGAAAAAGTCATTGGCGCGGATGCTGAAACGGCGGCGCAAAGTGCCGAGGTCCACGGCGTCCGCCGAACGGAACAGCAGCGCGGCCTGCTCGACCACATCGCGTACCTGGTCGCGCAATTCCAGCGCTTTGGGGGTTGGCACCAGTCCACGACCAGCACGCACGAGAATCGGATCGCCGATGGCTTCGCGGATTCGCGTCAGTGTGCGGCTCATCGCGGCCGGACTGAGGTTCATCCGCCGCGCGGCGCCGACCACGCTGCCCTCGTCGAGCAAGGCGTCGAGGGCGACCAGAAGATTCATGTCCGGGAGTTGCATGCTGAGCACTCGTGGCTGATCAGGATTGATCTGTACGCAATGCTAGCAGATCAAAAGATCGCAGCCTTCGGCAGCTCCTACAGGGCAATGCATTCCAATGTAGGAGCTGCCGAAGGCTGCGATCTTTTCAGGCTCAGCGCTGCATGCCCCAGCGTTTTACGGTCACCCGCTCCAGCGTGTCGAACACCAGGTTCTCCACCAGCAAACCGATCAGGATCACCACCGCCAACCCGGCAAACACCTTGTCGGTGTACAGCTCGTTGCGGTTCTGGAAGATGTACCAGCCCAATCCGCCCTTGCCGCTGGTGGCGCCAAACACCAATTCCGCCGCGATCAGCGTACGCCAGGCAAACGCCCAGCCAATCTTCAGCCCGGCGAGAATCGATGGCAGCGCCGCCGGAATCAGGATGAACAAGACAAAGCGCATGCCCTTCAAGCCATAGTTGCGCCCGGCCATGCGCAGGGTTTCAGACACGCCGAGAAAACCGGCATAGGTGTTCAGCGCCAGCGCCCAGAGCACCGAATGCACCAGTACAAAAATCAGGCTGTTCTGCCCCAGGCCAAACCACAACAAGGCCAAGGGCAGCAGGGCAATCGCCGGCAGCGGGTTGAACATCGACGTCAGTGTGCTCAACAGGTCTCGACCAAACTGCGTCGAGACCGCCAGCGTGGTCAGCGCAAACGCCATAACGATGCCGATCAGATAGCCCTTTAGCAGCACCACCAGCGATATCCACACCTTGCCGAGCAACTCGCCGCTGAGCAGGCCGTCGTACAGCGCGTGACTGGTCTGCAGAAAACTTGGCAGCAGCAGGTCGTTGTTTTGCACCCGGGCGACGATTTCCCAGAACACCGCGAGCAATATCAGAATCAGGCTTTTCCGCAGCCAACCCTGCTGCCACAGCCGCGTACCGAGCGACAGTTCGCGCTCGACCGGCACTTCAGTCAACGGCTGCAAGACCGTTTCGAACTCTTCACGCACAGATGATGAATGGCTCATCGGGTTTTCCTCCTAGCCGCTCAATAGGCGATGCGAATGTCGTTAAAGTCGTGCACTTGCTCGGTTTCCGGCGACTGGCCCTCATCGAACAGCAAACGATGAATACGCCGTGCCGACTCCTGAAACGCCACGCCGCCAAGACTCTGCAGATCGTATTGATGACTGTGTACTTCCGCCCTCACCCGCCCTGGATGTGGCGACAGCAACAGGATGCGATTACCGACCACCAGCGCCTCTTCGATCGAGTGCGTGACGAACAGCAGGGTGAAGCGCACCTCCTCCCAGAGCAGCAGCAATTCTTCCTGCATCTTGCGTCGGGTCAACGCGTCCAGCGCGGCAAACGGCTCGTCCATCAAGAGGATTTTCGGCTGCATCGCCAACGCCCGGGCAATCGCCACCCGCGCTTTCATGCCGCCTGACAAGGTGTGCGGATAAGCATCGGCGAACGCCGCCAGCCCGACCTTTTCCAGATAGTGCAGCGCACGTTCTTCGGCTTCTTTTTTCTTCAGCGTTCGCGACGCCAGCAGCGGAAACATCACGTTCTGTTTGACGGTTTTCCACGGCGGCAGTTGATCGAATTCCTGAAACACCACGATCCGGTCCGGCCCCGGCGCATCGACGCGCTGGCCTTGCAGACGGATCTCGCCCTCGCACGGCGCGATAAATCCAGCGACAGCTTTCAACAAGGTGGACTTACCGCAGCCGGACGGGCCGAGCAGCACAAAGCGATCCTGTCGGTCGACTTCAAAACTGACTTGATGGGTGGCCCGCACCACGCGTTGCGGGGTGCGGTATTCAAGGCTGACATGGTCGACGGCCAGCAGCGCTTCGGCGCTGACAATCGGCTTGCTGGCCGCGTGGCCTGGCAAAGGGGCGTTCATTTCGGTCAGCTCCCTTGCAGCGGTTTGGCGTCCTGGAAGAAGTAATCCTTCCACGATTCAGGTTTGTTCTTGATCGCGCCGACGCGATAGAGGAATTCCGCCAGTGGATAGGTGTTCTTTGGCGTGACGCTGAATTCGAATTGCGGGTTATCGATGATTTTCAGCAGCGCTGCGCGGTCGATTTTCGCCTTGGTCACGCGGATGTAAGTATCGGCCGCTGCGCCCTTGTCGTTCTGCGCGAATTGCGCCGCTTCGGTCAGCGCTTCGACGAAGGCTTTGTAGGTTTTCGGGTTTTCATCGCGGAATTTTTCCGTGGCGAACAACACCGTTGGCGAGTTCGGACCGAGCACGTCATAGGAGTTGAGCACCACGTGCACATTAGGATTTTCCAGCGCCTGATCCTGGAACGGCGGGTTGGAAAAATGCCCGGTCAGCTCGGTGCCGCCAGCGATCAGTGCCGCCGTGGCGTCCGGGTGCGGGACGGCGATGGTGTACTTGTCGAGGCGATTGAATTCCTTGTCGCCCCACTGCTTGGCCGCCGCGTATTGCAGGAAGCGCGACTGCACCGAAACGCCCACCGCCGGCACCGCGATGCGATCTTTCTCGGTGAAGTCGGCAATGGTTTTCACCTTGGGATTGTTGCTCACCAGGTAGTAGGGAAAGTTGCCCAGCGAGGCGACGGCTTTGACATTCTGTTTGCCGTGGGTGCGATCCCAGATGGTCAGCAGCGGGCCGACACCGGCACCGGCGATGTCAATGGAGCCGGAGAGCAGCGCATCATTGACTGCCGCGCCTCCCGAGAGCTGCGTCCAGTCGACCTTGATGTCGATGCCTTCCTGCTTGCCGTACTTCTCGATCAGGCCCTGATCGCGCACCACATTGAGCAATAAATAAACGATGCCGAACTGCTCGGCGATGCGGATTTCACCTTCGGCGTGGGCCACGGTCGGCGCGACCAGGCTGCCGGCGACCAGGCTGAAACCCAGGCCGATGGCGGCGGCCAGCGGTGCAAATGGAAGACGTTTGGACATGATCGAATCTCCGGCAAATCAGAAAGGCGCGTCGCCCTGAATGGTCGTGCGATACAGCTTGCGGCGCAGGTGCGCGGGGCAGCCGGCGGCAAGGTGGATCAGCGAGCGGTTGTCCCAGAACACCAGGTCGTGGGGCTGCCACTGATGGCGGTAGATGTTTTGCGCCAACACGCTGTGGGCGTAGAGCTCGCTCAGCAGTTGTTGGCTTTCGTCTTCCGGCAGGCCGACGATGCGCGTGGTGAAACCTTCGCTGACAAACAGCGCCTTGCGGCCGTTTTCCGGGTGCGTGCGCACCACCGGGTGCACCACTTCGGCGACCTGCGCGAGTTGCTCGGGCGTCAGGGTCGGGCGCCAGTTGCCTTCGAATTTGGTTTCGCTGTAACGCGCCGTGTAGGAGTGAGCGGCGCTGCGGCCTTCGACCGCTTTGCGCAGCTCTGCGGGCAGGCTGTCCCAGGCTTTGTGCATGTCGGCGAACAAGGTGTCGCCGCCCTCGGAAGGCAGCTCTTGCGCGTGCAGCATCGAGCCGAGACTTGGCAGCTCTTTATAGGAAAGGTCGGAGTGCCAGAATTTGCCGGCATCGCCGAGGCCGATGTTCTGGCCGTTTTCGACAATGTTGGAAACGATGAGGATTTCCGGATGATTGGCCAGCAGGAACTGCTTGAGCACGTGGATCTGCAACACACCGAAGCGGCGGCTGAAGTCGATTTGCTGTTGCGGGGTGATTGGCTGATCACGAAACACCACCACGTGGTGATCGAGGTGCGCGCGGTGGATGCGCGCGAAGTCCTGATCATTGATCGGCCGTGTGAGGTCGAGGCCAATGATCTCGGCGCCAACGGCACCGCTGAACGGACGAATTTCGAAGGTTTGCGGCGCTGCGCTCGCGGCGCTTGGGGTAGCAGTAGCTGCGGACATCTTTCAATCTCCCACGCACGGCGCGCTCACGGACGCGCTCGTCGATCAGACACTCACGCTGGATTGCGTGTCGGTTCAGGTCGTGCGGCGCGCCGATTGGTCGGCAGGTACGCAGGGGAATGACTTTATAGCTATAAGAATCGGAAATTAAATACCGTTAATGAATAACGATATGGCGAATGGTGAGGAATAGACTGGATGGTGAGTGACGGTTTTTGTCACTTATTCACCCTTCGCGCATTCCCTTGTAGGAGCTGCGGCACGCTGCGATCTTTTGATTCTGCTGTCATAAATCAAAAGATCGCAGCCTCGTTTCACTCGACAGCTCCTACAGGGTTATTAGGGCATTAGCGTTCGTGCAACGCCTCGGCCCGTGCGCGGATGATCGGCTTGAGCAAATAGCTCAACACCGACTTCTTGCCGGTGATGATATCCACCGACGCGACCATCCCCGGGATGATCAGCAAGGGCTTCTCGTCCGTGCCGAGGTGGCTGCGCTCAGTGCGCACCTTGATGATGTAGTAGGTGGTTTTCTTGTCTTCATCGGTGATGGTGTCGGCACCGATCTGCTCAAGCTTGGCTTTCAGCCCACCGTAAATGGTGTAGTCGTACGCGGTGAATTTCACCGTCGCTTCCTGCCCCGGGTGCAGGAACGCGATGTCCTGTGGACGGATCTTCGCTTCGACCAGCAAGGTGTCGTCCAGCGGCACGATCTCCACCAGGTCGCTGCCCGGCTGGATCACACCGCCGATGGTGTTGACCAGCAACTTGTTGACGATGCCGCGCACCGGCGATGTCACCAGCGTACGGCTGACGCGGTCTTCCAGAGCTTTGCCGGTGGCGCTGGCCTTGTTCAGGTCGGTGCGCGCTTCGTTGAGCTGGGTCAGCGCTTCACTGCGGAATTTGCCGCGCGTTTCGTCGATCTTGCGCTGCACTTCCTTGATCGCCGATTCGGCACGCGGAATCGCCAGCGTCGTGGCGTCCAGCTGACCACGGGTTTCCACCTCGGCGCGCTTCAGACGCAAGACTTCCACCGGGGACACCGCGCCCTGCGCCACCAGCGGCTCGGACATGTTGATTTCCTGGCGCTGCAAGCCGAGCTGCTGACGATACTGCGCTTGCTTGGAGGCGAATTCGCGCAGCTCCTGCTGACGCTGAATCAACTGTTCCTGCAGCCCGCCAATCTCGTCGTGCAATTGCTGACGGCGGCTGATGTACAGCGATTCTTCACTTTTCGCCTGACCGGGCACGGCTTTGAGCACGTCCTCGGGGAAATTCAGCGGACGGTCATCGACCTCAGCGCTCAGACGCTCAACGCGCAACAGCATCGACAGGCGATCGGCCTCGGTTTCGCCGACGTTGGAGGCAAATCGCGTGTCGTCGAGGCGAATCAGCGGTGCGCCGGCCTCGACGATCTGGCCTTCCTTGACGAACAGTTCAGAGACGATCCCGCCCTCAAGGTTCTGGATTTTCTGAATCTTCGACGATGGAATCGCCTTGCCGTCGCCCTTGGTCACTTCGTCGATCACGGCGAAATTGGCCCAGAGCATCAGGAAGACGAAGAAACCGATGATTGCCCAGATCGTCAATCGGACGACGCGCGGGGCGTCCTCGATCAGCGCCTTGTTGACCTCCGGCAGCGGCTGGCCCTGCAGCGAAGCAGTGCCTTTGAAGTAGCGACGGATCGAATCCTTGAAGCCCGACTTAAGCAACACTGATCTGCCCCTTCTTCAACGCTTCCATCACGGCGGCTTTCGGGCCATCGGCGAGAATCTGTCCACGGTCGATCACCAGCAAACGATCGACCAGCGACAACAGTGAAGCCCGGTGCGTGACCAGCACCACGGTCTTGTTTTCGATCACGGCGGCGAGGCGTTGCTTGAGGCGTTCTTCACCGGTGTTGTCCATGGCGCTGGTCGGTTCATCCATCAAAAGGATGGGCGGATTGAGCAACAGCGCCCGGGCCAGTGCGACGTTCTGCCGTTGGCCGCCGGAGAGGTTTTGTCCGCGCTCGCCGACTTGCAGCTCATAACCTTGCGGGTGCAGACGGGCGAATTCGTGGACGCCAGCCAGTTCAGCGGCTTGCAGGACAAGTTCGTCTTCGACATAACGCGCGCCGGAAACCAGGTTGTCACGCAGGGTACCGGCCAGCAGTTGGATGTCTTGCGGCACGTAGCCAATGTTGTAGCGCAATTCGCTGACGTCGATCTGGCGGATGTCCACGCCGTCGACCAGCAAGGCGCCGTCGTCCGGCTGATAGAGGCCGACCAGCAATTTGGCGAGGGAGCTTTTACCCGAGCCGCTGCGGCCGATGATGCCGATCTTCTCGCCGGGACGGATTACCAGATTGATGTTCTTCAGCGCCGGGTTCTGTTGTTCCGGATAAGTGAAGTTGAGCTGGCGGCACTCGATGGCGCCCTGCAGAACCTTGCGGCTCAGCGGGCGCTCTTCGAAATTGCGCTCTTGCGGCAGCTCCATCATCTGGTCGACCGACGTCATGGTCACGCGGGCTTGCTGATAACGGGTCAACAGACCGGACAGCGACGCCAGCGGGCTGAGCGCGCGACCGCTGAGCATGTAGCAGGCAATCAGACCGCCCATGCTCAGGTTGCCAGCGATGATCTGGTACACACCGAAAACGATCATGATCACCCCGGCCAGCTGCTGGATCAGCAGGGTGATGTTCATCGCCAGGCCGGAAAGCATTTTCACCCGCAGTTCGAGGCGGCTGAGGGTGCCGATGGTCTGCTCCCACTGGTACTGACGTTCGCTTTCAGCGTTGTTGACCTTGACCGCATCGAGGCCGGCGAGGGTTTCGATCAGGCTCGACTGGCGCTCGGCACCGAGGGCCATGGTGCGTTCCATGGTTGCCACCAGCGGCTTCTGCAACGCATAGCCGATCAGCAGGGCAATCGGGAACGCCAGCACCGGAATCCACACCAGATGCCCGCCGAGAATGGCGATGACAATGAAGATCAGGATGGTGAACGGCAGATCGATCAGGCTGGTCAGGGTCAGCGAGGCGAGGAAGTCGCGCAGGCTCTGGAACTCATGGATGTTCTGCGCAAAGCTGCCGACCCGCGCCGGGCGGTATTTCATCGACATGCCGACGATGCGTTCGAACAGCGTCGCCGAGATGATCAGGTCGGTTTTCTTCCCGGCCAGATCCAGACACAGGCTGCGCAGGCTCTTGAGGATCAGGTCGAAGAGGTAGGCGCCGGTAATCCCGAGGGCCAAGACCCACAGGGTCGCTTCGGCCTGGTTCGGCACGACGCGGTCGTAGACGTTCATCACGAACAGCGGCGCGGCCATGGCGATGATGTTGATCAGGAAACTCGCGGCGATCGCATCGGCGTAGAGCCAGCGCGAACGCTTGAGGGTGTCACGGAACCACGAGCGCGCACGCGGAATCAGCGTGCCGTGGTTGACGTCGAATTTGTGTTGCGGCTGGGCGAAGAAGACTTTCCCGGTGTAATCGTCGGCGAGCAGTTCGCGGCTGACAATCGACTCGCCGCCATCGCTTTCGCTGAGCAACACCCGCGCCTCGTTTTCACCTTGCCAGCCGAGCAGGACGGCGCTGCGGCCATCCTTGAGCAGCAGCAGCGCGGGCATGGCGATCGCCGGAATTTCTTCCAGTTTGCGCTGCAGCACCCGCCCTTGCAGGCCGGCGCGAGCCGCCGCGCGGGGCAGCAACTCGACACTCAAACGCTGTTTGGGCAGCGGCAGGCCGGTGGTCAGCATCGCCGCGCTGGCGGGTTTCTGGTGCAGCATGCAAAGGGCGAGCAGACCATCCAGTAACGGATCGTCGTGCAACGCGCGTGGATCATGACTGAGATGAACTCGACTGACTTCTGATTCCACGCTCGACACTCTTAACAGTTGAAAAGGGACAACTCAATTCATCCCAGGCAGCTGGACCTTGGGCTTCACGTCGTTCTGCACAACGGATGCCAACGGTGCGACCACTCCCTGGCTTCTGAGCAACTCGCCCATGGTCGCCTTGATTCGGTACTGAGTAAATAACTGAATGTTTTTGATTTCAGCCAGACGCCGCGAAGCGGTGAACAACTCGTTTTCGCTGTCGAGCAAATCGAGCAGGGTCCGTTCGCCGAGGCTGAACTGACGCTGGTAAGCCGTGCGTACCGCAGTGCTGTGATCAACGTATTGCTGAGCGATCGGCACCTGCGCGTTCGCATTGTTCAAGGCGTTCCAGGCCAGGCCCAGCTCTTCATTCAACTGGCGCAAAGCGTTGTTGCGGATGTCCAGCGCCTGGTTCGACAGGTACGACTTGGATTCCAGATCGGCCTTGTTGCTGCCACCGGAATAGAGGTTGAAGCGCATGCGCAGCATGGCTTGCCACTCGTTGTTGTGGCCATTCTGACCGTCAAGATCGTTGTCGGCGGTGCGGCCCAGCTCGGCGTCGAAGCGTGGGTAGAAGGTCGATTTGGCGGTTTCGTACTGCTTCTCGGCAGCGGCGATATCCGACTCGGCCGAACGCAGGATCGGGCTGTTTTCCAGCATCTGCGTACGCGCTTCATTGAGGTTGGCCGGCATCATCGCCATGAACGGCGCCGGACGCTCCAGTTGATCGGGCATCTGGCCGACGGCGCTGAGGAAGTTGGTTTCCGAGTCCGCGAGGTTGGTCTGCTCGGTGATCAGGTTGTTGCGGGCCTGAGCCATACGCGCTTCGGCCTGATCAAGGTCGGCACCGCTGCCGACGCCGCGCTGGGTGCGCAACTGGATCTGGTCATAAATGCGCTGGTGGCTCTTGAGGTTTTCCTCGGCCAGACGCACGAATTCGCGGCGGGTCAGCACGTCCAGATACACCTGGGCGACAGTCAGCGCGGTGCGCTCGGAAGTGCCGAGCAACGAATAAGCGCGGGAGTTGACGGTGGCTTGTTGACGCCCGACTTCGCTCGACGTCGCAAAACCGTCGAAGACCATTTGCGAGAGACGTAAACTTGACTCGCCGCGGTTCAGGGTTTCGTAGTGATTGCCACCGGGATTCGCGCGGGTGGTGACGCTGTCGGTGCCTTCACGGCCATAACCGCCGAGCAGATCGACCTTCGGCAGGTATCCACCTTTCGCCGCTCTTAACTGATAATCCGCGGCCAATCGACTATTGACCCCTGCCTGGATTTCCGGATGGACATCCATTGCCTGTTGCATGGCTTCTGGTAAGGATTGTGCTTGTACAAAAGAGGCGGCGAGAGCGAAGGGTACAGCCAGAAACAGGGGCGAACGCATGATAGGAATTTCCCGGAACTACTTGTCTTGAATCACAGCAAAACGTGGCGCTGCGTCGGATGATGGCAACCAGATTGACCGTATGTCGGAAAGTTCAAAACAGGAACTGGATCACACGCTGAAGGACGGGTCGCCGCGGAAATATCAATGTGACATTAGTGGGGCGATTGTTTAGGATGGCACCCATAAGGTCAATAGTTTGGCATAAAGTTAATAGCGAAAGAATATAGCCAAATTATTGACGAATAGATGCGTCAAACTTGTTTCGCAAATTTTTAAAGTACGTCCAGACTGAATCGGCGCCCATGCCCTCAGGTCCATGGAAGTCAACTGAACGTGACACCCCGGAGAGTCTTCAATGAGCAGTGTTGTTGCCATCGTCAAAAGCATTGTTGGTCAGGTATTCGTGGTGTCCCCAGAGGGCGTACGCCGCGTACTCGTTGAAGGCGATCGCCTGTTTGTCGGCGACCAGATCGACACCGGCCTCTCCGGCGCCGTGTCGCTTGAATTGGCCGATGGCCGCACCCTCGATCTGGGCCGTGAAACCCAGTGGAGCGCCAACGCGCCCGACTCCAGCACTGACCTCGCTGAAGCCACCGCGCAGGCTGCGCCGTCTGTAGCAGAACTGCAGCAAGCCATCGCCGCCGGTGTCGACCCGACTACCGCGCTTGACGCCACGGCTGCCGGCCCGAGTGCCGCAGGTACTGGCGGCGCGGCCGGTGGCGGCCACAGCTTCGTGATGCTCGACGCCACCGCTGGCCGCGTCGACCCGACCATTGGCTTCCCGACCGCAGGCATCAACTCTGCCGGTCAGGCCGCGCAAAACATCACCGGCGGGCAGACCACCGATACCACCACCAACGCCCTGCGTGAGTCGACCCTGAGCCTCAGCGCCACGCCGACCATCACCGAAGCCGGCGGCGTGCTGGTGTATACCGCGACCCTGACCCAGGCGCCGCTGACCGACCTGACCATCACCCTGTCCAACGGCGCGGTGATCGTGATTCCGGCCGGTTCCACCACCGGCACCGTCAATGTGCCGCTGGCACCCAACGACACTGTTTATAACGACCCGACCCAGATCAACGTGACCGTCACCGGCACCACGGGCGGCAACGGCATCACCGTGACCCCTCCGACCGTTCCGGCGACGACGCAGGTCACCGACACCATCGACACCACCACTGTCACTTTGACGGCAGGGCCGAGTGTCACTGAAGGCGGGCAGATCACTTACACCGCGACCTTGACCAACCCGGCGCAGACGCCGGTGACCGTCACCCTGTCGAATGGCTCGACCATTACCATCGGCGCCGGCCAGACCACCGGCACCGTCAACGTGCCAACCCCGGCCAACGACGTCTATAACAACGGCAGCACCGTCACCACCACCATCACTGGTACCAGCGGCGGCAACTTCGAAAACCTGGTGCCGAACCCGACGCCAGCGGTGACCACCATCACCGACTCGATCGACACCACCAACCTGACCCTGACCGCCACCGGCAGCGTTGTCGAGGGTGGCCAGATCACTTACACCGCGATGCTGACCAACCCGGCGCAAACCCCGGTGACCGTGACCCTGTCGAACGGTTCGACCATCACCATCGAAGCCGGCAAGACCAGCGGCAGCGTCAACGTGCCGACCGTAGCGAACGACGTCTACAACAATGGTGGAACCGTCAGCACCACGATTACCGGCGCCAGCGGTGGCAACTTCGAGAACCTGGTACCGAACACGACGCCAGCGACCACCACTGTTACCGATTCGATCGACACCACCAGCGTGAGCCTCACCGCTACCGGCACGGTCGTCGAAGGTGGCCAGATCACGTACACCGCGACCCTGACCAACCCGGCGCAAACGCCGGTGACGATCACCCTGTCGAACGGTTCGACCATCACCATTGAAGCCGGCAAAACCACGGGCTCGGTCAACGTGCCGACTGCGGCCAATGACGTCTACAACAATGGCAGCACCGTCAGCACGACGATTACCGGTACCAGCGGCGGCAACTTCGAAAACCTGGTGCCGAACACCACGCCGGCGACCACGACCATTACCGACTCGATCGACGATACCAACCTGTCGCTGACAGCGACCGGGACCGTGGCCGAAGGTGGTTCGATCGTTTACACGGCAACCCTGACCAATCCTGCCGGCACACCGGTAACCGTGACCCTGAGCAACGGCTCGGTGATCACCATCGATGCGGGCAAGACCACCGGCAGCGTGACCGTTGCGGCGCCTGCCGATGACGTCTACAAAGACGCCGGCAAAGTTGAAGTCACCATTAAGGATGCAACGGGCGGCAACTTCGAGAATCTGGTACCGAGCACTGTCCCGGCCGTGACCGAAGTGACTGACACCATCGACACCTCGACCGTGAAGCTGACGGCTGACACCTCGGTTGCTGAAGGCGGCACGGTCACTTACACCGCCACCGTGGGCGCGCCGGTGACCGGTTCGCCTGTTGTGGTGACATTGGCCAACGGCCAGAGCATCACCATCGAAGTCGGCAAAACCACCGGTACCGTCACCAGCACCGCGCCGAACGACGCGTTGACCGGCAATGCACCGCTGACCAACTCGATCACTGGCGTTACCGGCGGTAATTACGAAGATCTGGTTGCCGACAAAACCCCGGTATCGACTACCGTGACTGACGTCACCGACAACACTAACCTGTCGCTGAGCGCGACCGGTTCTGTGGCTGAAGGCGGTCAGATCACTTACACCGCGACCCTGACCAACGCCGCAGGTTCGCCTGTCACCGTAACCCTGTCGAACGGTTCGGTGATCACCATCGAAGCCGGCAAAACCAGCGGCACCGTGACCGTTGCGGCACCTGCCGATGACGTCTATAAGGACGCCGGCAAAGTCGAAGTGACCATCAAAGACGCCACTGGCGGTAACTTCGAGAATCTCGTTCCGAGCACCGTTCCAGCCGTCACCGATGTGACCGATACCGTCGACACCACCACCGTCAAACTGACCGCCACTGAGTCTGCAGCTGAAGGCGGCACCGTCACCTACACCGCCACAGTTGGCGCTCCCGTGACCGGTTCGCCTGTCGTCGTGACCTTGGCCAATGGTCAGAACATCACCATCGAAGTGGGTAAAACCACCGGCACTGTGACCACCACTGCACCGAATGATGCGTTGACCGGCCACGCGCCGATCACCAACGCGATCACTGGCGTGAGCGGCGGCAACTACGAAGACCTCGTTGCCGATAAAACCCCGGTCAGCACCACTGTCACCGACACCACTGACACCACCGATCTGACGCTGAGCGCGACAGGGACCGTGGCTGAAGGTGGCCAGATCACTTACACCGCGACCCTGACCAACGCTGCTGGCTCGCCAGTCACGGTGACCCTGTCGAACGGTTCGGTGATCACCATCGAGGCCGGTAAAACCACCGGCACCGTGACCGTCGCTGCACCGGCCGATGACGTCTACAAAGACGCCGGCAAAGTCGAAGTGACCATTAAAGATGCCACTGGCGGTAACTTCGAGAATCTGGTGCCAAGCACCGTTCCAGCCGTCACCGACGTCACTGACACCATCGACACCTCGACGGTCAAACTGACCGCCTCCGAGACTGCCGCTGAAGGTGGCACCGTTACATACACCGCTACCGTGGGTGCGCCGGTCACCGGTTCGCCAGTTGTCGTGACTTTGGCTAATGGCCAGAACATCACCATCGAAGTGGGTAAAACCACCGGCACCGTGACCACTACCGCGCCAAACGATGCGCTGAACGGCCATACGCCGCTGACCAACTCGATCACCGGCGTGACCGGCGGCAATTACGAGAATCTCGTCGCCGAAAAGACGCCAGTCAGCACTACCGTGACTGACGTAACCGACACCACCAACCTGACGCTGAGCGCCACCGGTTCCGTGGCCGAAGGCGGTTCGATCGTTTACACCGCGACCCTGACCAACCCGGCCGGCACGCCAGTGACCGTAACCCTTTCGAACGGTGCAGTGATCACCATCGAAGCCGGTAAAACCGCCGGCACCGTCACCGTTGCAGCACCTGCCGATGACGTCTACAAAGACGCCGGCAAAGTCGAAGTGACCATCAAGGACGCTACCGGCGGCAACTTCGAGAACCTGGTACCAAGCACCGTTCCAGCGGTGACCGACGTCACTGACACCATCGACACCTCGACGGTGAAACTCACCGCCACCGAGACCGCTGCTGAAGGCGGCACCGTCACCTACACCGCGACCGTCGGCGCACCAGTCACCGGTTCGCCTGTCGTGGTGACCCTGGCCAACGGCCAGAACATCACCATCGAAGTCGGCAAAACCACCGGCACCGTCACTACCACTGCACCGAACGACGTGCTCGCGGGCCATGCACCGCTGACCAACTCGATCACCAACGTCAGCGGCGGCAACTACGAAAATCTGGTTGCCGACAAAACCCCGGTCAGCACCACAGTGACCGACACCGTCGACACCACCACCGTTTCGCTGACCGCCACCGGCAACGTCAACGAAGGCGGTTCGATCGTCTACACCGCGACGCTGACCAACCCGGCCGGCACTCCGGTAACCGTGACCCTGAGCAATGGCTCGGTCATCACCATCGAAGCCGGTAAAACCACGGGCACCGTGACCGTCGCAGCACCGGCCGATGACGTCTACAAAGATGCCGGCAAAGTCGAAGTGACCATCAAGGGCACCGACGGCGGCAATTTCGAAAATCTGGTGGCCAATCCGACACCAGCGGTGACCAACGTCGCCGACACGATCAACACCACGCACCTGACCCTCAGCGCTGAAAGCTATGTGCTCGAAGGCACCTCGATCACTTACACCGCGACCCTGACCAACGCCGCGCAAACGCCGGTGACCGTCAACCTGAGCAACGGCCAGACCATCACCATCGAGGCTGGCAAAACCAGCGGTTCGGTGACTATCGCCGCGCCGAGCGATGACGTTTACAAAGATGTCAGCAAGCTCACCGTGACCATGACCGACGCCACTGGCGGCAACTTCGAGAAGCTTGATGTCAGCAAGACCCCGGTCAGCACCACCGTCAATGACACCGTCGACAAAACCACGCTGACCCTCAGCGCCAGCGACACCGTCAGCGAAGGTGGCCAGATCACCTACACCGCGACCCTGAGCAACCCGGCCGGCACCGCCATGACCGTGACCTTGGCCAACGGCGCGGTGATCAACATCGCTGCCGGTGCGACCAGCGGCTCGGTGAATTTCGCCGCGCCTGCGAATACTCCGTACATCGACGGCGGCAAGGTACAGACTGCGATTGCCAGCCACAGCGGCGGCAATTTCGAGCTGGTCGATGCCAACCGCTCGGCGGTGGTCACCACCGTTACCGACACGGTCGACACCACCAATATCAGCCTGAGCGCCACCGGTTCGGTCGCCGAGGGCGGCTCGATCGTCTACACCGCAACGCTGACCAACCCGGCCGGCACGGCCATGAGCGTGACCCTGAGCAATGGCGCAGTAATCAACATCGCCAAGGGCGCGACCACCGGCACCGCGACCGTCGCAGCACCGGCCGATGACGTCTACAAGGACGCCGGCAAGGTCGATGCGAGCATCACCAAGACCACGGGCGGCAACTTCGAGAACCTGGTGGTCGACAAGACCCCGGCCGTTACCGACGTTACCGACACCATCGACAACAGCACCGTTTCGCTGACGGCCACCGCCAGCACCACTGAAGGCGGCGTGGTGGTTTACACCGCGTCCGTGACCGCGCCGGTCACCGGCGCGCCAGTTGTGGTGACCCTGTCCAACGGCCAGACCATCACCATCCCGGTCGGCGCCAGCAGCGGCAGCGTCAACTTCACCGCACCAAACGATGCATTGGCCGGCGGCAACACGCTGAGCGTGAAAATCGACGGCGCCAGCGGCGGCAACTACGAAAATCTCGTGGCCGACAAGACCCCGGCCGTGACGTCGGTGAGCGACACCATCGACACCACCAACCTGTCGCTGACCGCGACCGGCACCGTGGCTGAAGGCGGTTCGATTGTTTACACCGCAACCCTGACCAACCCGGCTGGCACGCCAGTGACCGTGACATTGAGCAACGGTTCGGTCATCACTATCGAAGCGGGCAAGACCACGGGCACCGTGACCGTTGCGGCGCCTGCCGATGACGTCTACAAGGACGCTGGCAAAGTCGAAGTCACGATCAAAGACGCCACTGGTGGCAATTTCGAGAACCTCGTTCCGAGCACCACGCCAGCGGTCACCAACGTTACCGACACCATCGATACCTCGACCGTCAAACTGACGGCCGACACTACTGTGGCTGAAGGCGGCACCGTTACTTACACCGCTACAGTCGGCGCGCCGGTCACCGGCTCGCCAGTCGTCGTGACCTTGGCCAATGGTCAGAGCATCACCATCGAAGTCGGCAAGACCACCGGCACCGTGACCACCACCGCGCCCAACGACGCGCTGAACGGTCAGGCATCACTGAGCAACTCGATCACTGGCGTCAGCGGCGGCAACTACGAGAACCTCGTGGCCGACAAGACACCGGTTTCGACCGGCGTCACCGATACCGTCGACACCACCAACCTGTCCCTCAGCGCCACCAACTCGGTCGCCGAGGGCGGTTCGATCATCTACACCGCGACCCTGACCAATCCGGCCGGCACGCCGGTGACCGTGACCCTGTCGAACGGCGCGGTGATCACCATTGAAGCGGGCAAGACCACCGGCACCGTGACCGTTGCGGCGCCAGCCGATGACGTCTACAAGGACGCCGGTAAAGTCGAAGTGACCATCAAGGACGCTACCGGCGGTAACTTCGAGAGCCTGGTGCCAAGCACCGTTCCAGCCGTAACGGAAGTCACTGACACCATCGACACCACCACCGTGAAGTTGACCGCTACCGAGTCGGCTGCCGAAGGTGGCACCGTCACCTATACCGCCACTGTCGGCGCGCCGGTCACTGGTGCGCCGGTCGTCGTGACTTTGGCCAACGGCCAGAACATCACCATCGAAGTCGGCAAAACCACCGGCACCGTGACTACCACTGCACCGAACGACGCGTTGACCGGCCATGTGCCGATCAGCAATGCGATCACCGGCGTCAGCGGTGGCAACTACGAAAACCTCGTGGCCGACAAGACGCCGGTTTCGACCACCGTCACCGATACCGTCGACACCACCAACCTGTCGCTGACCGCGACTGGCACTGTGGCCGAGGGCGGTTCGATCGTTTACACCGCAACGCTGACCAACCCGGCTGGCACGCCGGTGACCGTGACCCTGTCGAACGGCGCGGTGATCACCATCGAGGCCGGCAAGACCACCGGCACCGTGACCGTTGCGGCGCCAGCCGATGACGTCTACAAGGACGCCGGTAAAGTCGAAGTGACCATCAAGGACACGACTGGCGGCAACTTCGAGAACCTCGTTCCGAGCACCACGCCTGCGGTCACTGACGTCACTGACACCATCGACACCTCGACGGTCAAACTGACCGCCACCGAATCTGCCGCTGAAGGTGGCACCGTCACCTACACCGCGACTGTCGGCGCGCCAGTCACCGGTTCGCCGGTCGTCGTGACCCTGGCCAACGGTCAGAACATCACCATCGAAGTGGGTAAAACCACCGGCACCGTGACCACCAGCGCGCCAAACGATGCGTTGACCGGGCATGCACCGCTGACCAACTCGATCACTGCTGTAACCGGTGGCAACTACGAGAACCTCGTCGCCGATAAAACCCCGGTCAGCACCACCGTGACCGATATCGTCGACACCACCAATCTGTCGCTGAGCGCGACCGGCTCGGTGAACGAAGGCGGCCAGATCACCTACACCGCGACGCTGACCAACGCTGCTGGCTCGCCAGTCACTGTGACCCTGAGCAACGGCGCGGTGATCACCATCGAAGCGGGCAAAACCACCGGCACCGTGACCATCGACGCACCGAAAGACGACGTCTACAAAGACGCCGGCACCGTTGAAGCGACCATCAAGGGCGCGACCGGTGGCGATTTCGAAAGCCTCGTCACCAACACAGCGCCGGCCGTCACTACCGTCAATGACACCATCGACACCTCCACCGTGTCGCTGACCGCCACCGCCAACGTCGCCGAAGGCGAAACCGTGGTCTACACCGCGACCGTCACTGCGCCAGTGACCGGCGCGCCGGTTGTCGTGACCCTGTCCAACGGCCAGACCATCACCATCGCCGTCGGTGAAACCACCGGCACGGTGAACTACGTTGCGCCGAACAGCCCATTGGCGGGCGGCAGTTCGCTGAGCGTGACCATCGATGGCGCCACTGGCGGCAACTACGAAAAACTCGCGGTCGACGGCAAGTCCGCCGACACTGCGGTTTCCGACACCACTGACACTACCAACCTGAACCTGACCGCGACCGAGTCGGTGGCTGAAGGCGGTTCGATCGTTTACACCGCGACCCTGACCAACCCAGCCGGCACGCCGGTGACCGTGACCCTGTCGAACGGCGCGGTGATCACCATCGAGGCCGGCAAGACCACCGGCACCGTGACCGTTGCTGCGCCAGCCGATGACGTCTACAAGGACGCCGGCAAAGTCGAAGCGACCATTGCAACCGCTACCGGTGGCAATTTCGAGAACCTGGTGCCGAGCACCGTTCCAGCCGTGACCAACGTCACCGACACCATCGACACCACCACCGTCAAACTCACCGCGACCGAGTCGGCGGCTGAGGGCGGCACCGTTACTTACACCGCGACGGTGGGCGCGCCAGTGACCGGTTCGCCAGTTGTGGTGACTTTGGCCAACGGCCAGAACATCACCATCGAAGTCGGCAAAACCACCGGCACCGTGACCACCATTGCACCGAACGATGCGTTGACCGGCCATGCGCCGATCAGCAATGCGATTACCGGCGTCAGCGGCGGCAATTACGAGAACCTGGTAGCGGACAAGACCCCGGTTTCGACCAACGTCACCGACACCGTCGATACCACCAATCTGTCGCTGACCGCGACCGGTTCCGTGGCCGAAGGTGGCTCGATCGTTTACACCGCAACACTGACCAACCCGGCCGGCACGCCGGTGACCGTGATCCTGAGCAATGGCTCGGTGATCACTATCGAAGCGGGCAAGACCACCGGCACCGTGACCGTTGCGGCGCCAGCCGATGACGTCTACAAGGACGCCGGCAAAGTCGAAGTGACCATCAAGGACGCCACGGGCGGCAATTTCGAGAACCTCGTTCCGAGCACCACACCTGCGGTCACTGACGTCACTGACACCATCGATACCTCGACGGTCAAACTGACCGCCACCGAGTCTGCCGCTGAAGGCGGCACCGTCACTTACACCGCAACTGTCGGCGCGCCGGTGACCGGTTCGCCAGTTGTGGTGACTTTGGCCAACGGCCAGAACATCACCATCGAAGTCGGCAAAACCACCGGCACCGTGACCACCATTGCACCGAACGATGCGTTGACCGGGCATGCGCCACTGACCAACGCCATCACTGACGTCAGCGGCGGCAACTACGAAAACCTCGTGGCCGATAAAACCCCGGTCAGCACCAACGTGACCGACACCGTCGACACCACCAATCTGTCGCTGACCGCGACCGGTTCCGTGGCCGAAGGTGGCTCGATCATCTACACCGCGACCCTGACCAATGCCGCTGGCTCGCCAGTCACCGTGACGTTGAGCAACGGCGCGGTGATCACCATCGAAGCCGGCAAGACCACGGGCACCGTGTCTGTTCCAGCGCCAGCCGATGACGTCTACAAGGACGCGGGTAAAGTCCAGGCAACGATTTCGACCGCGACCGGCGGCAACTTCGAAAGCCTGGTGCCGAGCACAGTTCCTGCGGTCACGCAGGTCACCGATACCATCGACACTTCGACGGTCAAACTGACCGCCGACACTTCGGTGGCTGAAGGTGGCACGGTCACCTACACCGCGACTGTTGGCGCTCCAGTCACCGGTTCGCCGGTCACTGTGACCCTGGCCAACGGTCAGAACATCACCATCGAAGTCGGCAAAACCACCGGCACCGTAACCTTCACCGCACCAAACGATGCGTTGACCGGTCACGCGCCTGTGACCAACTCGATCACCGGCGTCACTGGCGGCAACTACGAAAACCTCGTGGCCGACAAGACACCGGTTTCGACCAGCGTCACTGATACCGTCGACACCACCAACCTGACGCTGTCGGCAACTGGCACCGTCGCCGAAGGTGGCCAGATCACCTACACCGCGACCCTGACCAACGCCGCTGGCTCGCCAGTCACTGTGACCCTGAGCAATGGCTCGGTGATCACCATCGAAGCTGGCAAAACCACCGGCACCGTGACCGTTGCAGCCCCTGCCGACGACGTCTACAAAGACGCCGGCAAAGTCGAAGTGACGATCAAGAACGCCACGGGCGGCAACTTCGAGAACCTCGTTCCGAGCACCACGCCTGCGGTCACCGACGTTACCGATACCATCGACACCTCGACGGTCAAACTGACCGCCGACACTTCGGTGGCTGAAGGCGGCACGGTCACCTACACCGCGACTGTTGGCGCGCCAGTCACCGGTTCGCCGGTCACCGTGACTTTGGCCAACGGTCAGCACATCACCATCGAAGTCGGCAAAACAACCGGCACCGTGACCACTATCGCACCGAACGATGCACTGACCGGTCATGCACCGATCAGCAACGCGATCACTGGCGTCACTGGTGGCAACTACGAAAACCTCGTCGCCGATAAAACCCCGGTCAGCACCAACGTGACCGACACCGTCGACACCACCAATCTGTCGCTGACCGCGACCGGTACCGTGGCCGAGGGCGGTTCGATCATCTACACCGCGACACTGACAAACGCCGCTGGCTCGCCAGTCACTGTGACCCTGAGCAATGGCTCGGTGATCACCATCGAAGCTGGCAAAACCACCGGCACCGTGACCGTTGCAGCCCCTGCCGACGACGTCTACAAAGACGCCGGCAAAGTCGAAGTGACGATCAAGGACGCCACGGGCGGCAACTTCGAGAACCTCGTTCCGAGCACCACGCCTGCGGTCACTGACGTCACTGACACCATCGACACCTCGACGGTCAAACTGACCGCCGACACTTCGGTGGCTGAAGGTGGCACGGTCACCTACACCGCGACTGTCGGCGCACCAGTCACCGGTTCACCGGTCGTTGTGACACTGTCGAACGGTCAGAACATCACCATCGAAGTCGGCAAAACAACCGGCACCGTGACCACCATCGCACCGAACGATGCACTGACCGGTCATGCACCGATCAGCAACGCGATCACTGGCGTCACTGGTGGCAACTACGAAAATCTCGTGGCTGACAAAACTCCGGTCAGCACCAATGTGACCGACACGGTCGACACCACCAATCTGTCGCTGACTGCGACCGGTTCTGTGGCCGAGGGCGGTTCGATCGTCTACACCGCGACATTGACCAACGCCGCTGGCTCGCCAGTCACCGTGACCTTGTCGAACGGCGCAGTGATCACCATCGAGGCCGGCAAAACCACAGGCACCGTGACCGTTGCAGCGCCAGCCGACGACGTTTACAAAGACGCCGGCAACGTTCAAGCAACAATCAAGACCGCCACCGGTGGCAACTTCGAAAACCTGGTGCCGAGCACGACGCCGGCCATCACCAGCGTCACCGACACCATCGACACCACCACCGTCAAACTGACCGCCACCGAATCGGCTGCTGAAGGTGGCACCGTCACTTACACCGCGACTGTCGGCGCACCAGTGACCGGTTCACCGGTCGTTGTGACACTGTCGAACGGTCAGAACATCACCATCGAAGTCGGCAAAACCACCGGCACCGCAACCTTCACCGCACCAAACGATGCGTTGACCGGTCACGCGCCTGTGACCAACTCGATCACCGGCGTCACTGGCGGCAACTACGAAAACCTCGTGGCCGACAAGACACCGGTTTCGACCAGCGTCACTGATACCGTCGACACCACCAACCTGACGCTGTCGGCAACTGGCACCGTCGCCGAAGGTGGCCAGATCACCTACACCGCGACCCTGACCAACGCCGCTGGCTCGCCAGTCACTGTGACCCTGAGCAATGGCTCGGTGATCACCATCGAAGCTGGCAAAACCACCGGCACCGTGACCGTTGCAGCCCCTGCCGACGACGTCTACAAAGACGCCGGCAAAGTCGAAGCGACCATTTCGACTGCTACTGGCGGCAACTTCGAGAACCTGGTGCCGAGCACTGTTCCGGCTGTCACTCAAGTCACTGACACCATCGACACCACCACCGTCAAACTGACAGCGACTGAATCGGCAGCGGAAGGTGGCACCGTCACTTACACCGCGACTGTCGGCGCACCAGTGACCGGTTCACCGGTCGTTGTGACACTGTCGAACGGTCAGAACATCACCATCGAAGTCGGCAAAACCACCGGCACCGTGACCACCATCGCACCGAACGACGCATTGACCGGTCATGCACCGATCAGCAACGCGATCACTGGTGTCACTGGTGGCAACTACGAAAATCTCGTGGCTGACAAAACCCCGGTCAGCACCAATGTGACCGACACCGTCGACACCACCAACCTGTCGCTGACCGCGACCGGTTCCGTGGCCGAAGGTGGCCAGATCACCTACACCGCGACACTGACCAATGCCGCTGGCTCGCCAGTCACCGTGACCCTGTCGAATGGCGCCGTAATCACCATCGAGGCCGGTAAAACCACGGGCACCGTAACCGTCGCCGCTCCGGCCGATGACGTTTACAAAGACGCCGGCAAAGTCGAAGCGACCATTTCGACTGCTACTGGCGGCAACTTCGAGAACCTGGTGCCGAGCACTGTTCCGGCTGTCACTCAAGTCACTGACACCATCGACACCACCACCGTCAAACTGACAGCGACTGAATCGGCAGCGGAAGGTGGCACCGTCACCTACACCGCGACTGTCGGCGCTCCGGTGACCGGTTCGCCGGTCGTCGTGACCCTGGCCAACGGTCAGAACATCACCATCGAAGTCGGCAAAACCACCGGCACCGTGACCACCATCGCGCCGAACGATGCATTGACCGGTCATGCACCGATCAGCAACGCGATTACGGGTGTCACTGGCGGCAATTACGAAAATCTCGTGGCTGACAAAACTCCGGTCAGCACCAATGTGACCGACACGGTCGACACCACCAACCTGTCGCTGACCGCGACCGGTTCCGTGGCCGAGGGCGGTTCGATCGTTTACACCGCGACCCTGACCAATGCTGCTGGCTCGCCAGTCACCGTGACCCTGTCGAACGGTGCCGTCATCACCATCGACGCGGGCAAAACCACAGGCACTGTGACCGTCTCGGCCCCGGCTGACGACGTCTACAAAGACGCGGGCAACGTTCAAGCAACGATCAAGACCGCCACCGGCGGCAACTTCGAGAACCTGGTGCCAAGCACGACTCCGGCCGTGACCAGCGTCACCGATACCATCGACACCACCACTGTCAAACTCACTGCGACCACCACCGCAGCCGAGGGTGGCACCGTCACTTACACCGCGACTGTTGGTGCGCCAGTGACCGGTTCGCCGGTCGTCGTGACACTGTCGAACGGTCAGAACATCACCATCGAAGTGGGTAAAACCACCGGCACGGTCACTACCACCGCGCCAAACGACGTGTTGACGGGTCATGCTCCGCTGACCAACTCGATCACTGGCGTGACCGGTGGCAACTACGAAAATCTGGTTGCCGATAAAACGCCGGTCAGCACCAATGTGACCGACACGGTCGACACCACCAACCTGTCGCTGACCGCGACCGGTTCCGTGGCCGAGGGCGGTTCGATCGTTTACACCGCGACCCTGACCAATGCTGCTGGCTCGCCAGTCACCGTGACCCTGTCGAACGGTGCCGTCATCACCATCGACGCGGGCAAAACTACCGGCACCGTGACCGTTGCAGCGCCAGCCGACGACGTTTACAAAGACGCCGGCAACGTTCAAGCAACAATCAAGACCGCCACCGGCGGCAGCTTCGAAAGCCTGGTGACCAGCACTGCGCCAGCCATCACCAGCGTCACCGACACCATCGATACCACGACGGTGAAACTGACCGCGACAGGCACGGCGGCTGAAGGCGGCAACGTCGTCTACACAGCGACTGTCGGTGCCCCGGTGACCGGCTCGCCGGTTGTCGTGACACTGTCGAACGGTCAGACCATCACCATCGGTGTTGGCCAGACCACCGGCACCGCAACCACCACGGCGCCAAACGACGCATTGACTGGCCACGCTCCGTTGACCAATGCCATCACCAACGTCAGCGGCGGCAACTACGAGAATCTCGTCGCCGACAAGACGCCGGTCAGCACCACCGTCACCGATACCATCGACACCACTAATCTGACGCTCAGCGCGACAGGCACCGTGGCCGAGGGCGGTTCGATCGTCTACACCGCGACATTGACCAACGCCGCTGGCTCGCCAGTCACCGTGACCTTGTCGAACGGCGCAGTGATCACCATCGAGGCCGGCAAAACCACCGGCACCGTGACTGTTGCAGCGCCAGCCGACGACGTCTACAAAGATGCCGGCCCTGTGCAGGCAACGATCAGCACCGCCACCGGTGGCAACTTCGAAAACCTGGTGCCGAGCACGACGCCGGCCATCACCAGCGTCACCGACACCATCGACACCACCAGCGTGAAGTTGACGGCAACGGCTACAGCGGCAGAGGGCGGTAACGTCGTCTACACCGCCACCGTTGGTGCGCCTGTTACTGGCTCGCCGGTCGTCGTGACACTGTCGAACGGTCAGACCATCACCATTGGTGTTGGCCAGACCACCGGCACCGTGACCACCACCGCGCCAAATGACGCATTGACCGGTCATGCACCACTGACCAACTCGATCACCAACGTAACGGGCGGCAACTACGAAAACCTCGTGGCCGACAAGACCCCGGTCAGCACCACGGTGACCGACACCATCGACACTACCAACCTGTCGCTCTCTGCGACCGGCACCGTGGCCGAAGGTGGCCAGATCACCTACACCGCGACCCTGACCAACGCCGCCGGCTCGCCAGTGACCGTGACGTTGAGCAATGGTGCGGTAATCACCATCGACGCCGGCAAAACCACTGGCACCGTGACCGTTGCAGCTCCGGCCGACGACGTCTACAAAGACGCCGGCAATGTGCAAGCCACGATTAAAACCGCCACCGGTGGCAGTTTCGAAAACCTGGTGACCAGCACAACGCCTGCCGTGACCAGCGTCACCGACACGATCGACACCACCACGGTGAAACTGACCGCAACCGGCACCGCAGCTGAAGGCGGTAACGTCGTCTACACCGCCACAGTCGGTGCAGCTGTGACCGGCGCGCCGGTTGTCGTGACCCTGTCGAACGGTCAAACCATCACCATCGACATCGGCAAAACCACTGGCACCGTGACTAGCATCGCACCGAACGATGCGCTGACTGGCCACGCACCACTGACCAACGCGATCACCAATGTCAGCGGCGGTAACTACGAAAACCTGGTCGCCGACAAAACCCCGGTCAGCACTACCGTGACCGACACCGTCGACACCACCAACCTGACGCTGTCCGCGACCGGCACCGTGGCCGAAGGTGGCCAGATCACCTACACCGCGACCCTGACCAACGCCGCTGGCTCGCCAGTGACCGTGACCCTGAGCAACGGCTCGGTGATCACCATCGACGCCGGCAAAACCACCGGCACCGTCACGGTTGCGGCACCGGCTGACGACGTCTACAAAGACGCCGGCACCGTTCAAGCCACGATCAGCAACGCAACGGGCGGCAGCTTCGAAAACCTGGTGACCAGCAACACACCAGCCGTGACCAACGTCACCGACACCATCGACACCACGACTGTCAGCATCACCGGCAGCACCTCGGTGACCGAAGGCCAGACCGCCAGCTACACCGTCAGCCTGAACCACCCGGCGCAAACCGAAGTGACCCTGAAAATCGTCTACAGCGGCACCGCCGCCGACGGTTCGGACTTCACCGGTGTGTACACCGTGAAGATCCCGGCAGGTGCGAGCAGTGCGCAGTTCAACGTCGCCACCATCGATGACAAGATCACCGAAGGCACCGAGAACTTCGTGGTCAAGATCGATTCGGCCACCGGCGGCAACTTTGAGAATCTCGCGGTCAGCGCCACCAACGGCAGCGTCAGCACCTCGATCATCGACAACGACGCACCGCCGGTCATCGACCTCGACGCCAACAACTCCAGCGGCGCCACCGGTGCCGACTACAAGGTGACTTTCACCGAAAACACTCCGGGCGCGGGCGTGTCGATTGCCGACACCGATATCAAGATCACCGACCCGGACAGCACCATGCTGACCGGCGCCACCGTAGTGCTGACCAACCGTCAGGACGGCGATGCGCTGAACCTGGGCAACAGCGTCAACGGCATCACCATCAATGCCAACAGCACCAACGGCACCGTGACCCTGACCTTGTCGGGCAACGCGACGCTGGCCGACTACATGCAGGCCATCAAGAACATCAGCTTCACCAACAGCAGTGAAGACCCGAGCACCGTGCCGCGCATCATTACCGTCACCGTGACCGATGGCGGCAACTACTCCAACACCGCGACCACCACGGTCAACGTGGTGGCGATCAACGATGCGCCGATCGCCGCACCGGTCAACGTCACCGGCACTGAAGACACGCCGCTGATCCTCGGCTGGTCGACCTTCGGTGTGACGGATGTCGACAGCCCGGCGAGCAGCCTCGGGGTGAAAATCACCCAGCTGCCGGGCGAAGGCAAACTGCAGTATCTGGACGGTTCGACCTGGAAAGACGTCGCCAACAACCAGACCTTCAGCAAAGCCGATATCGACGCTGGCAAGCTGCGCTTCCTGCCGGATACCAACGAATCGGGTGTGAACGGTTACGGCGGCACTGGTCTGGGCAACAATCAGGCGGACTACGCGCAGATCAAGTTCCAGCCAACCGACGGCCAACTGCTGGGCAACACCGGCACGGTGAAAATCGACATCACGCCAGTCGCGGATGCGCCAACCGTCAGCGTCGCCGACAACAGCGTGAAGTCCACCGGGCTGATCAAGGAAGTCTGGACCGGTCTGTCGGGCCTTGGCACCGACGGCAGCGGTGCGAATTCGACCACCCTGAAAAACGTCATCGACGGTGCGGGCACACCGAACACCAGCACCAACGTCAACAACGTGCAGTCCGACGGCAGCGTGACCGCCGGCACCGCGTCGAAGACTTCCGGCCTGATCTATCTGGAAGCCGGCAAGACCTACACTTTCAGTGGTGTCGGCGATGACAGCCTGCTGGTGACCATTGGCGGCAAGAGCGTGGCCTCGACCACGTGGGGCGCGGGCGGCAACCTCAACGGTTCGTTCACCCCGACCACCAGCGGCTACTACACCCTGGACATCTACCACCACAACCAGAGCGGCCCGGGCAGCTACGACGTCAACCTGTCGGTCAACGGCAGCACGCCGATCGACCTGAGCAGCACTGGCGTGCCGATCTACACCGGCGTGCAGGATCTGGTGAACTCCGGCGTGACCGTTTCCGATCTGCACGGCACCAATGGCGAAGGCTATTACGACGGCTACAAACTCAACACCGGCGCCGAAGGCACCACCGTCAAGCTGTCGGCGATCACTACCGCACTGACCGACACCGACGGTTCGGAAACCCTGAGCGTGAAGATCAGCGGCGCGCCGGTCGGTTCGGTGCTCAGCGATGGCGCCGGCCATAGCTTCACCGTCACCGCCACCAGCGGCGATGCCAACGTCACCGGCTGGAACCTCGGCAGCCTGACCGTGACGCCTCCGCCGTACTACAACGGCCAGTTCAACCTGACTGTGACCTCGACCTCCACCGAGCAGGTCGGCGGTTCGGCGAGCAGCACCGCGACCATTCCGGTCAGCGTGGTGCCGGCGGTTTACAACGCGATCGTGGCAACCTCGGCTGACGACACCGTCACTGGCACCGATGGCAACGACATCATCGTCGCCGACATCGGTGGTCTGACGGTGGTCCCGGGCACCAACTACAACATCGCCTTCATGGTCGACAGCTCCGGCAGTATGAGCAGTTCCTCGATCAACTCGGCCAAGGACTCGCTGACAGCGGTGTTCAACACCCTCAAGCAGAGCTTGGGCGGCAGCAACTCGGGCACGGTGAACATCTTCCTGGTGGACTTCGATACCCAGGTCAACAAGTCGGTGTCGGTGAATCTCAACGACCCGAACGCGCTGACCCTGCTCAAATCCGTCCTCGACTCGATGAGTTCCGGTGGCGGCACCAACTACGAGGACGTGTTCAAGACCACGGCCAACTGGTTCCAGAGCGCCGACGCTGTGGCGAACACTGGGGCGAAGAACCTCACGTACTTCATCACCGACGGCCAGCCGACCTACTACCAGAGCGGCGAGCAGACCAACCCGACGCTGTACGGCAGCGTGAAGTTCGACAGCGTGGTGACGACCAGCAATTACAAGCTGGGCGATACGTTCGCCACTTACATCGACAACACGCACTACCTGACCATCAGTGCCGCCGGTGCTGCTGTTCTGCAGACGTATAAAAACGGCAGCTGGAACTGGAGCAGTCTGGGTACCGTTCACGCTCAGGGCGACGGCACTTACGAGCTGTCGAGCCTGGCAGGCAGCGGTAGCAGCACCACCTCGACCACCACCGACAACTCGACCAGCAGCTTCACGTTGCTCAGCGGTCTGTCGAACGTCGAAGCCATCGGTCTCAACAGTGGTGTCAGCCTCAACGATCTGAAACCGTACGATTCGGACAAAACCCCGCAGACCAACATCGATCCGAAGGATCTGGCCAACTCGATCATCGGTCACACCGAAGCGACGCTGCCGGGTAACGACACCGTCAGCGGTGGCGACGGCAACGACATCCTGTTCGGCGATCTGGTCAGCTTCAACGGCATCGCCGGCGAGGGTTATCAGGCGATGCAGGCGTTCGTTGCGCAGCAGACCGGTGTCGACGTCAGCAAAGTCACCACCAGCAACGTGCACCAGTACATTACCGAGCACTATCAGGCGTTCGATGTGTCCGGCGCGCATGACGGTAATGACACGCTGCTCGGCGGCGCGGGCAATGACATCCTCTTCGGCTCGGGCGGCAACGATCTGCTCGACGGCGGCAAAGGCAATGACATCCTGCTCGGCGGTACCGGTAACGACACGCTGATCGGCGGTCAGGGCAACGACATCCTGATCGGTGGTTCCGGCGCCGACACCTTCGTCTGGAAGGCGGGCGACACCGGCAACGACGTGATCAAGGACTTCAAGGCCAGCGAAGGTGACCGCATCGATCTGCGCGATCTGTTGCAGGGCGAGACCGGCAGCACCATCGACAACTTCCTGAAGATCACCACGGTCGATGGCACGTCGTCGCTGCAAGTCAGCTCGGCGGGCAAGTTCAACTCGGCCGACGCCGCTGCGGCAACCCCGGACGTGACGATCAAACTGGAAGGCAACAACTGGTCGAGTGCCAACATTCACAACCTGATTGCCGGTAGCGACCCGACCATCAAGGTCGACCACAACAACAGCTGATGCGTGAACAAAACGGCCGCCCTCATGGGGCGGCCGTCACGTTTGTGCTGTCCGGACCGGTGACGATTGCGTCGCCGCACCGCATACTCGCGCGCAGTTGGCTATGCTGCTGACAGCATGACGCTGGTTCATTTCTGAGGGATGCTCAATGTTTTACGTGCAACGCGATGCGCAAGGCCAGTTGATTCGCGTGGAAGCCGCGGCCTACGCCGAGGCCACGGAAACGCTGCCCGCCGACCACCACGAAATCCAGGCGTGGTACGCCAACGAAGCCGTGGAAAACAGCCTCAAACAGCTCAAGCAGAGCGACTTTGAGATGATTCGGGTACTCGACGACCTGATTCAGGTGTTGACCCAGAAAGGCGTGATTCGCGTCACCGACCTGCCGCCGGCGGCGCAGGCCAAACTGATGGACCGGACCCAGGCGCGTGAAGCGTTGGGCGGCTTGAGCCAGTTGATCGATGAAGATGAAAGCGGGTTGATCTGATCCGCTCAGAATCAAAAGCCCCTCACCCCAGCCCTCTCCCGGAGGGAGAGGGAGCCGATCAAGTTGTGTGGCGCTATACATCGACCTGAAAAACCGGGTCGATTATGGATTCAAGACAAATCGCTCACGTCGGCGTACTTCCCGAATATCCCCCAATCAGTCCCCTCTCCCTCTGGGAGAGGGCTAGGGTGAGGGTTGCTTTTGCGATGACTCACCGCCAGGGCTTGGGCTCACCCAACAACTGTCCCTGAACCCCATACAAGCCCATCTCGCGAATCACCGACAACTCCCCCTGCGTCTCGACCCGCTCGGCAATCAGCGGCAGATCAATGCTGTGCGCCGCACGCTGGATCGCTTCGATGAACAGGCGTTTGTCGCTCTCCTGATCGATCGCACGAATGTAGCTGCCATCGATCTTCAAGTACGCCAGCCCCAGCCGTGCCAGATTGCCGATCATGCTGAAGCGGCCGCCAAAACGTTGCAGGCTGAGGGAGAAGCCGAGTTCGCGCAGACGTCGGGTCAACTGCTCCAGCACCGCTTGCTCGGGCAATTGCTCCTCGCCGATCTCAAGGGTCAGTCGCGCGCCGAGGTTGGAATGCGCCCGGAGAATTTCGAAGACTTTGTTCAACGCCTGCGGATCGCCCAGGGTCGCCGAAGACAGGTTCAGCGCCAGCGACTCTTCATGCCCTTTCATCTGCTCCAGCACACGTTCGAGCATCAGCCGATCGAGCCGCGCGGTCCAGCCGAAGCGCTCCAGCCACGGCAGGAAGCGCCCGGCCGGAATGGTCTGGCCCTGTTCGTCGAGCAAGCGCGAGAGCACTTTGTAGTGCAGCACCAGTTGCGTGTCCTGCGCCGCTACCACCGGTTGGAAATACAGCTCGAAACGCTGCTGACTCAAGGCCTGGTCAAGCAAGCGATGCCAGGCATGGTGATCGTCACCGACATCGGCATTCAGGCTCTGATCGATGCACGCCCAGCTCTGCTCACCCTGCCCCTCAGCCTGCGCCAGCGCCTGATCGCCAAGGCTGAGCACCGCTTGCGGCGAGTCGCCGTGAGCGAACGGCGCGAGACCGATCGACGCCACCGCCGGCACATCGGTAGCCCCCGTGGCGTGCAGGCTGCTCAGGGCGTTGTCGAGATTTTGCGCCAGTTGCAGCGCCTCCTCACGCACCAGTCCCGGCGCCAGCACGGCGAATTCACCGCCACGAATACGCGTGACGAGGTTCTGCGTTTCCGGGTACTTGGCGCATTCGCGAGACAGTTGCTCACCGACCGCTTTCAACAGTTCATCGGTGCGCTGCCCACCGAGGCGCTGGTTGAGCCCGGCCAGATCCTTCACCCGCAACAGCAACAGATAACCGGAGCTGGCCTGCTCCGGGTTACTCACCCGGTTGTTCAGTTGCATCTCGAAATAGCGCCGGTTAGCCAACCCCGTCAGGTTGTCCTGATACGACTCGGCGCGCAGTTTTTCACTGCGCTCGGCCTGCTCCTGAAACAGCGCCTTGAGCTTCTCGACCATCTGATTCATCGCCTGTACGACGCGACGCAATTCAGGCGTGCGCGGCAGTTCAGGCAAGCTGAGAAACTCGCGGCGGGCAATCGCGTGGGATTGCTGGACCATGTAGTCCAGCGGCTTCAACTGCCGGCGCAGCAGCAGCGCCCCGAGCACCGCACTCACCGCGCCGCAGATCAGCAGCCAGCCGAGACTGCCCAGTGCGCTTTGCCACAACTTTGCCACGGCGAACATCGGGTGGCTGACCACCTCGACCCTTGCAGCCTGCTCCCAGCCACGGCTGACCAGCGCATCGCCACCGGCCGGTTCCAGGCCGATCAGGTTGACGAACCACTGCGGCACGTTGCTCACCACCGGACTGCCGCTGCGTTCGACGATGGTCTGGTCGGTCTTCAGATCGACCACGCGGATGCTCGCGTAGTAACCGCTGTCGAAAATCGAACTGACCAGCAACTCGACCATTGCCGGGTCATCGATATTCGGCGTCAACGACAACGCCAGCGCCGTCGCGGCGTCCTGGGCGTGGGAGCGCAACTGGTTGACGTACTGGGTGCGCGAGCTTTCCAGGCTGACCATGAAGCTGCCAGTGAAGGCAACCACGAGGAACAGGCAGATAGCGATCAACAGCTGTTTGAACAAAGACATCTGAGCGCATGCTCCTAGTTAGTCGTCTCGACCGGAAAACCTTCGGCCTGCATTTTCTTCAACACATCCTGCCAGCGCGACAGGCGTTTGGTGTCACCGACCTTTTTATTGCCCTTGGCCCCGGGCAGATACAGTCCTTCAGCATTGAAAGAGTAGACCGGCAGCAAATCGGTTCGCTGCGACGCCGGCTGGATCGGGTCGATCAGGCTGTCGAGCACCAGCGGCATCGCATCGGGGGTGGCATAGTAAGTCAGCACCATGTGCGCGCGGTTCTGGCGCAGTGCCTTGACGTAGGTGATGCGCAGCTTGTCACTGGACACCCCGAGATGGCGCAGGCTGAAATACTTGGCGATCGCGTAGTCTTCGCAGTCGCCGGCGCCCTTCCACAGTGCTTCGATCGGCGTTTCCCAATAATCGACCTCGTGCCACAGATCGATGTCCTCGACGTAGCGCACCTGCTTGTTGAAAAACAGGTTCACCACTTTGAGCTTTTCCATCTCGCTGGCCTGCTGCTGGGTGGCCAGCAGATTCTGCCAGGCATCGATGCGTTGCTGCCCGGCGCCCAGCGGTCCGTAGAGTGCGGTGGCTTTGCGGCTGATCGCGGAAAAATCCCAATCGGCATGCAGACCGCCCAGCATGACGCCGGCCAGCAGCAGTGCGCAGCCGAGCCAGCGCAGAGTCCGGGGGATCGCGAAACGTACCGCCACAGCAGGTTTCCAGGAGGCAGGATAGAAAGCGTTTGATGGTGAAGCTTAGCCGGCTAAAAAACAATGGCACCATGAGATCATCGCGACCGCGCTAAACTGCAAATGTAACGGAGTTCTTCTACACGGTTTGACAACCTGTAGAGCAATCACTAGTGTCATTTGGATCCAAATTCAGCCGACAACAGGGTGCGTAGTCGTGACACAGAAGCCCAAACCGCTGCACAGCATCAAAGTCGATGGGCCGATCCCTGCGCATCTCGCCCGTTCGGTCATTGAGGAAACCCTGCGCGCCGCCATCCTTGATGGGCGCTTGCCTTGCGGTACGGCCCTGCGCCAGCAGGATCTGGCCGATCTGTTCGGGGTCAGCCGCATGCCGGTGCGCGAAGCCTTGCGCCAGCTCGAAGCGCAAGAGCTGCTCAGCGTTACCGCGCACAAGGGCGCAGTGGTTGCACCTTTGATTCAGGGCGATGCGACCGAAACCTATGAACTGCGAATTCTGCTCGAGACCGAAGCTCTGCGGCAGTCGATACCGTTGCTGACCAGTGCCGACCACGAACGCGCCGCTGCTTATATCGAAGAGCTGGAGCGCCAGCACGACTACAGTGAAATCGGCCGGCTCAACCGCCTGTTTCACATGGCCCTTTACAGCAAGGCGCCTAACCGGCGCCTGTTAAGGCTGGTCGAAGACGGGCTTAACGAAGAAGAACGCTTCCTGCGTTTCAATCTCGAAGCCATGGGCCTGGGCAAGCTGTCTCAGGACGACCACCGGGCGATGCTGCAAGCGGCAATCGCCGGTGATATCGAAGGCTCGGTGAAGCTGCTGGTGAATCACCTTAATCGCGGTGTCGATGTCATTACACGCTTCCTTGCCAGCCCCGCCAGCCAAAGCCGCAAAACCTCACGCTGAGCCCGTCGCTACCGACGAATCACCCGCTTACAAATCCCTCGACCGATCCACCACGAAAGCCAGTGGCGGATTGGCGCGCCCGCTCTAACCTTCCTGCGCCGCTCAGTCCGATTTCGCCCTCCGCGATCACCAATCGGTAATAGCCGTGGCGGCAATTTACCCGCACTCTTGATCCGCCAACCCAATAAAGAACGGGCGACGCACCGCCTCGTCGGCGCAGTCCCCGCACCAGGAACCTACGGAAGGAGCCTTGTCACGGGAAAAGGAAGTACAGGCGCCGGTCACGGCCAACTTTCGCCCCTTTAAAACTCTTAATTCTCTTCAGTAGAAAGTTGCTTCGAGTGAGGCATTCACTCTTGTCGATCAATTTTGGCCGCCATTAGCCGAAAGGAGCAACTACGCCCAAATAAAACTTAAACTAAAAGTTTTATCGACCCTCTTCATATTCAAAAAACTGCCAACTTAAAATAATTAAAAATATACTTGTTAAACACTTTCCGCTTGTATTAGCTTTTCCTCGCCGAGTTTGAACTTCGCCATTCATTCCGGCACATGCCCAACGCTTCACCCGCAGTGACTGCGGCTTTACGGCCGCCAACCCAGAGCGTTGCAGACTGGCACTAGCAACTTTCAGCCATTAGCGCAGGACGTTAACCAGTTGCAGTCTCGACATGAACAAGTCACTGCAGCATTGATTGCGTAGTTGAAAGAGCAGTTCCATTTCATATCAATGATAAAGGACATCATGATGCCCATTAAGAACCAACTCGCCCTGAAAAAAGCTGAACTGAGTGTTCACCCGATCTTTTCCGAGATCACTTCGTTATCGGTATTACGTCGGTTCATGGAGACCCACGTATTTGCGGTATGGGACTTCATGTCGCTGACCAAGCGTCTGCAGCAGGAACTGACCTGCACCCGCTTGCCCTGGCTACCGCCGCGCGATCCGCATGCCGCCCGGCTGATCAACGAAATCGTCTTGGGTGAGGAGTCCGACGATCGCTTGGCAGAGGGTCACTACAGCCACTTCGAGTTGTACCTGGATGCCATGCGCGAAATTGGCGCCAGCACCACCGCGGCGGAGCGCTTTGTCGCCCTGCAACAGGAAGGCGTGAGTTATGACGTGGCGTTGCAAAGTGTCGACGTTGATCCGGCGGCTGCACAATTCGTCCGCGACACCTTGCGCATCGCCCTGCATGCGCCGGGACACAGCGTGGCCGCCGCATTTCTGCACGGTCGCGAGAGCGTGATCCCGACCATGTTCCAGCGCATCCTCGACGATTGGGGCATCGGCATCGAGCAGGCGCCGACCTTTCGCTATTACCTGGAACGGCACATAGAAGTCGATTCCGAGGATCACGGCCCGGCGGCGGAGCAACTGCTGGAGCGTCTGGTCGACGGCGACCCGCAACGCGAGGCCGAGGTCTACGCCAGCGCCATCGCTGCCGTCGAAAGCCGCATTGCCTTGTGGGACGGCCTGCGCCTGAGCATGCGCGAACCGTTGGCCGAGGTGGCCCAATGAACGCCGCCGACTATCAATCTTTCGCGGATGTCTGGGAGAGTCGCGCAACCATTCGCACCCGTCCTCGACGTGTGCTGGAGGACGACGAACGCCTGATCTATCCACTCAGTCGCCAACCGCTGGTGCTCAGCGAAACCTTTCTGCGCGAATGCCCGCAACAGCGTGATTTCGCCCTGGTGCAGACGCTGTACAAGTTCATCAACGATGTGGTGATTTTCGAAACGGAAATCGTCGACAAGACCGCTCGCAGCATCGCCAAGAATCGCTTCGCCGTGGCCTTCCCGTTCGCCTGTCGCTACGACGCGATGACCGTGGTGGTCGACGAGGATTACCACGCGCTGGTGGCCATGGATTTCATGCAGCAGACGGTCGCGATGACCGGCATCGAGCCGATCCGCTTGCCCGACGAAATCGAACTGAGCCGGGCAATCCCGGCCGCCGTGGCGCTGGCACCGGAGCACTTGCGCAGTGCCGTGGAATTGATTTGCGTGGCCATCGCCGAGAACACCGTGACCGGCGATGTCGCGGCGTTCGCCCGCGATGACACGGTCAAACCGTCGATCAAAGGCCTGATGGCCGACCACCTGCTCGACGAAGGTCGCCACTCCAGTTTCTGGGCGCGGATGGTGCGCATCTATTGGCACACGGCCAGCGACGCGGATCGCGCGACCATTGCGCAGATCCTGCCGGTGTTCATCGGCCATTACCTGACCAACGACATCCAGAAAACCTTCGATCTGCGCCTGATCGACGCCTTGCCGGTCAGCGCCGCGACGCGTCGCGCGCTGCAGGACGAAATGACCGGGCTGGCCTTTCCGATCAATCGCCATCACCCGCTGGTGGGCAACATCGTGAAGTTCTTTCACAACAGCTCGCTGCTCGACACACCGTGCGTACAGCACGCCCTGCGCGACTACCTGGTTTGATGAGGAGGCCGACATGAAACGTCTCGACATTTTGCTGATTGGCACCAGCCGCGCCATGACCGACCTGGCGCAGGAACTGGAACAACACGGGCATACATTGACGCGCAGTGGCGCGGCGCAATCGACGGTGAATCTGATCATCGACGACGGCTTCATCGGCGCCGGTGATTTCTGCGCCATCCCCCACCTGCATCTGCGTTTGGGTATCGGTGCACCGAGCCTTGCGGGTTTGCCCTCGCTCGACCTGCTGTGCTTTCTCGGCTCGTCACTGATCAGTCGCGTACCGATTGGCGATGAGCCGTCCGGCAACGGCCAGGCGTTGCGCCAACGGGTGCTGACGCAGGTGGTGGACGAAGTGGCGTTGCTGGTCAGCCGCTTTTCCCGCGACGCGGAATATTTTCAGCAGGCCGCGTCGATGCGGGTGCCGGATTTCGAGCGCATGGAAAACCTGCTGTTTCTCGACAGTCTGGCTTACGTCCACCGTTGCAATGACACAGCGAATGAGCGGCTGTTGGAACAGGCGCAAATCCCGCTGATCGAGCGTCTGCAGCAGAGCTTCATTCAGCATGCCGAACGCTCGGCGCTGCACCTCGCCGAACAGTCGATCAGCTACCGCCAACTGCACACCCACAGCCGCGCCATCCAACAGCGATTGCTGCCGTTGCTGGAGCAATATCCGCAGCCGTGGGTGGTCGGCATCTGCCTGCCGAAAAGCCCTGAGTTGTTTGCTGCGATTGTGGCGATTCTCGGCAGCGGTGCGGTGTACCTGCCGCTGGAACCCAGCCATCCATTGCAGCGCCAGCAATACATCCTGCAGAACGCTGGCGCGCTACTGTTGCTGCACGATGGCGTGCATCCGCTCAGCACAACGATGGCGGGGCTGGACGTCAGTGGCATCGACAGCGCTGCGGCAGATCTCAACCAGCCGTTGCTGCGCCAACGCCCTGAGCTCGATGTGCCGTGCATGGCGCTCTATACCTCAGGCACCACCGGGCATCCCAAAGGCGTCTTGCTCAGTCAGGCCAACCTTGCCCATTTCACCACGTGGTACGCCGACTACGTGCAGCTGCGCGCCGAGAGCCGGGTGCTGCAATTCTCCTCGCTGAGTTTCGACTCGTCGCTGATCGACATCTTTCCGAGCCTGCTCGCAGGCGCCGAACTGGTGGTGCCCGATGACACGCAACGACGCGATCCGCTGCAACTGGTGGCGCTGATCCGCCGGCGACAATTGAGCCACGCCTTCCTGCCACCGGCGCTGTTGAGCATCCTGCCGCTGGAGCAACTGCAAGGCGTCCAAGTGATGACTGGCGGCGATGTCTGCGAGCCGTTTGTCATCGAGCAACTGACCCGCCAGGGCACCCTGCACAATCTCTACGGCCCGACCGAAGCCACGGTGCTGATTACCGCGCGGCAACTGCAACCGGGTGACAGCAACCGCAGCCTCGGCGCGCCCATCGCCAACAGCCAGGTGCTGATTCTCGATGACGATTTGCAGCCAGTGCCGGAGCAAACCGTCGGCGAGTTGTTCATCGTCGGCCCCGGTGTCTGCCTCGGCTATCTGAACAACCCACAGCAGACCGCGGAACGTTATCTGACCCTGCAACTGCCGGATGGCCAAACGCTGCGCGCCTACCGCAGCGGTGACATGGCCAAGTGGGGCGAGCATGGCATTGAGCTGTGCGGGCGGCGCGACAATCAGGTGAAGATTCGCGGTTTCCGGGTCGAGCCGGAAGAGATCGAACGCTGCCTGCGCGAGAGCCAGCAGTACCGGCAAGTGGCGGTGGTGATCGACAGTCAGCGGCGGATTCTGGCGTTCCTCGCCCAACCGCAAGCAGGCACTGCCCGCGATGCACTGAAAGCTCACGCCCAGCAATTTCTACCGGACTACATGCAACCGGTGGCGTGGACCGAGCTGGCCGGCATGCCCTTCGCCAGCAACGGTAAAGTCGACCGCAAAGCCTTGCTGGAACTGCCAGTAAGCGTGCAGGACAACGGCCCGAAGTGCCTGCCGGCCAATGCCGACGAAGCACTGCTGCTGGAGATCTGGGCCGAGTTGCTGGAGCTGCCGGGCAGCGACATTTCTACCGACGAAAGCTTCTTCAATCTCGGCGGCCATTCGATTCTGTTATCGCGGATGTTGCTGCGTTTGCGAGAGGAGTTCGGCCGCAGCATCTCGATCAATCGCTTCATCGAGCTGCCGACCATCATCAAGCTCGCGACTCTGGTTCGCGGCACTGACGACAGCGCCGTGCTCAGCGCCCAGGCCATGGCCGACGCCGAGCGCACGCTGGATATCGAGCCGCTGCCGATCAATTGCATGGGCGATGTGCACAGGGTGATCGTCACCGGTGCCAACAGTTTTGTCGGCGTCCACATCGTCGAGGCGCTGCTCGGTTGGGGCGCCAGCGAAGTGGCGTGTCTGGTGCGTGATGGCGGGGGGCAAACGGCGGCGCAACGGTTTGCTCAGTCACTGCGGGAAAATCGTCTGGAGCATCTGGACCTGAGTCGGGTGCGGGTTTACGCGGCAGACATTACCCGTCCGCAACTGGGCCTGAATGACGAAGATTACCAACGCCTCGATCGCGAGTTCGGCGCACTGGTGCACAACGCCGCGAACGTCAATCACGTACTCGATTACGAGTCGCTGGCGGCAGACAACGTCGAGCCGATTTTCGCTTTGCTGCGGCTGTGTGAAGGGCAAAGCAAAAAGGTCTTCAATTTTGTCTCGACGCTGTCGGCGTCAAGCACGGTCGATGACGCGGGGCGGGTGTTGGAATTGCCGGCCGCGCCCACCCCGCCGATCTACATTCGCAACGGCTACAACCTGTCGAAATGGGTTGGCGAACGCATCCTCGAACGGGCGCGGGAGCGTGGTGTGCGGGTCAATCTGTATCGTCCCGGCAACATCAGTTTCAACAGTCTGAGCGGCGTCTGCCAACCGCACAAAAACCGTTTGATGCTGATGCTCAAGGGTTCGATTCAGCTCGGCCAGGTGCCGGCGTTCGCGCTGAATTTCGACCTGATGCCGGTGGACTTTCTCGCCCGCTTCATTGCCTTCCACGCCAGCCGTTATTCGGCCGAACGTGCGGTGTTCAACCTGCACAACCCCGAGCCGCTGAGCTGGGACGCCTACGTCGCTTCGTTCCGCGAAACCGGCAGCGAGTTCGCGCTGGTCAGCGTCGCCGACTGGCAGCAGCAACTGGGCCGCGTCGATGCCGACAACGCGCTGTTCGGCGTACTCGGCTTCTACCTCAACGGTTTTGAAGAAGACATCGGCGACATCTCGCTGATCGGCCACGCCAACGCCGAGGCCGGCGTGCAGCAGATGGGCGCGCACTACCCGCAGAAATCCCCGGCGCTGCTGCGTCGCGGCTGCGACTACCTGAAAGAAATCAACTTCATCTAGTTCATCAAAAAGGAGCAACACCATGAGCACTCTGCAACCCGACACCCTGATCAAAAACCCGCACGGCTGCCACGTTGTATCGTCGGTGGAAGTGCCGACAGACGCGGCGCAAGTCTGGGCGGTGGTCGGCAACTTCGGCGGTTTCGATCGCTTTATTCCGGCGCTGTCGCACATCGAATTGATTGGCGAAGGCGTGTCTTCGCTGCGCAAGAAATGCTTCAAGGACGGCAACGTCGTAGTCGAGCAACTGAACTCCCGCGATGAGCAGGCACGCAGCATGACCTGGACGACGATTTACAACACATTGGGGGTGGCGAATCTGTGGGCGGCGATGAATGTGGAAGCGTTGGGCGAAGGGAAATCCCGGGCGACGTGGACGATCATTGCCGAGCCGGCCTCGGGCGGCGAAGAAGCGCTGCCGGGGTTCAAGGAGTTTGTGCAGGGGTTTGCGGATGATGCGATGGGGAATGTATTGAAGCTGTTTGTTTAAGGCTTCGACTTTGCGGTGATTGTCAGACCGCTTTCGCGAGCAGGCTCGCTCCCACAGGGAAATACATTCCAAATGTGGGAGCGAGCCTGCTCGCGAAGAACGATAACGCGGTCAGATCTTGAAGCTGTCGACCAGTTGCTTCAGGCGGTTGGCCTGCTGTGACAACGCATCACAATCCTTCAACGTTTCATTGAGGTTGGCCACGCTCTGCTGGTTCAGCAGGTTGATCTGGTTAACGTCGACGTTGAGGGTTTCCACCACGGCGGTCTGCTCTTCAGTGGCCGCTGCCACCGACTGGTTCATGCCGTCGATTTCGCCGATGCGCTGAGTCACGCTGACCAGACGCAAACCGGCCTGATTGGCTACTTCCACGCTCTGCTCGCTGGAGGCCTGACTGGCGTTCATGGTGGTCACCGCTTCGCGCGAACCGATCTGCAGCGAGGTGATCATCTTGTGGATCTCTTCCGCCGACTCCTGAGTGCGATGGGCAAGGTTACGCACCTCGTCCGCCACCACCGCAAACCCACGCCCGGCTTCACCAGCACGCGCCGCTTCGATCGCGGCGTTGAGCGCGAGCAGGTTGGTTTGCTGCGAGATACCTTTGATCACATCGAGGATGTGACCGATGTTGTCGGTGCTCGCGTTCAGGGTTTCGATCTGGGTGCACGACAGGCTGATCTTTTGCGACAGCTCGGTCATTGCCTGGATGGTTTGCTCAACCACCTGACGACCGTCATCAGCCTGCTCGCTCGCGCCGCTGGCATGCTGCGAAGCATCGGCAGCATTGCGCGCAATTTCCTGAGTGGCAGCGCCCAGTTCGTTGATCGCTGCCGCGACGCTGTTGGTGCGCGCGCTTTGCTCGTCAGAGCCGACGATCGAGGCGTTGGACGAAGCCATCACCCGCTGCGACAAGTCATGCACATGACGGGTCGCCGAGGACACTTCGGAAATCGAGGCGTGAATCCGCTCTACGAATTGGTTGAATGCGCTGCCCAGTTCGCCGAATTCGTCTTTGCTTTCGACCACCAGGCGACGGGTCAGATCGCCTTCGCCCTGTGCGATGTCCTGCATTGCGCGGCCCATGGTGGTCAGCGGACGCATCAAGACGTTGATCAACAGGCTCAGCAGCAGCGCGATGGCCGCCACGGCGACAAACATCGCGATCAACGCCGACGTACGGAATTGGCTGAGTGCAGCGTAGGCTTTGTCTCTGTCGATCGACAGACCGATGTACCACTGCGCATTCGGCAGGTCGCTGACCGGAGTAAACGAGAGGATTCGTTCCTGGCCGTTGAGCACCACGTTCTGGTTGCCCTTCTCGATGCGCACGCTGGAGTTCGGGTAGATGTCTTTCAGGTTCTTCATCACCTGATCCTTGTCCGGGCTGACGATCACTTGACCGTCGCCGCTGACCAGGAACGCGTGGCCGAGGCCACCGAAGTCCACCGAGTTGATGATCTTCACCAGGGTTTCCAGGCTCAGGTCACCACCGACGACGCCGAGCAGCTCGCCGTTCTTTTTCACCGGCATGGCGATGGTCACCACCAAACCGCCGACAGCTGCCATGTATGGCGGCGTCAGCATGGTTTTGTCGGCGGCCACCGCTTGCTTGTACCAAGGGCGCTGACGTGGGTCGTAACCGTCCGGCATCTTCGCGTCAGGACGCTGGGTGAACACACCGTTGGCCTGGCCGACGTAGGTGAACTGGAAGTTCGAGGTGAACGCCGGCTGGTCGACCAGACCCGGGAAGTCCGCGTCCTTGCCCTGGTGAGCGACGTTCTGCGCGAGGTTCTCCAACACCAGAATCCGTCCGCTCATCCAGTTCTGCACGCTACTAGCGGTCAGATCGCCGGCCTGCTGTACGGAGGACTGAAGGTTCTGGCGAATGGTGTTTCGCTGCAGATAGTCGTTGTAGAGAGTGAACAGCGCGAACGCCAGGACCACGACGCCCGAGGCGGCCAACAGAATTTTATGGCTGAACTTGAGATTCATTTCATGGGACTTCTTATGCCAAAAGTGGGGATGCGTTCCGGTTGCAACATTCCATGTACAGCGCAGGCAGCGTTCTTCTGGCCGCTCTACTTTGGTGCACGCATGTCTCACCAGTCTGTCGGCACGTGTCGGAGAAATCTTAGGGTCGAATGGGAAATGGATGGAATTAGTGCCAGATTCCCGCCGAACGGCGTGCCAGAGCGGCTGCGACAGAAATTTTCAGGGTTGATGTTCGAGCGGCAGTTGCAAATTATCCAACCCTTGCTGACAATGCGACTAATTATCATTTGTGACGTCCGGGCTGTCGCGTTCATGTCCTCACCTGAGTTTGCCGTACAGGCGCTTTACAGTAGTCATCATGGCTGGCTCAACGCTTGGCTGCGCGCACGGCTGGGCAACGCCGCAGATGCAGCGGATCTGGCGCAGGACACTTTCGTCCGTCTGCTGCAACGTACCGAACGCCTCGAACTCAAAGCACCACGCGCCTTTCTGCGCACCATTGCTCGCGGGCTGGTGATCGACCACTGGCGTCGTGAGGAGATCGAACGCGCCTACCTTGAAGCCATCGCCCACCTGCCTGAAGTCGAAACCCCGAGTGCCGAAGCCCGAGCGCTGGTGATCGAACTGCTGGAAAGCATCGCGCGCATGCTGGAAGGATTGAAGCCGAAAGTGCGTCAGGCATTTCTCCTGGCGCAGTGCGAAGGTTTGACTCACAAGCAGATTGCCGAAGAAATGGGCCTGTCGCTTCGCTCAGTGGAACGCTACGTCGCCGATGCGCTGTTTCATTGCTATGTATTGCGGTACGCAAGCTGATGCCGGTGGATAACCTGTCACTTGGCCGACGCGCCGAGCCCCAGCAGAAAGCGGTCAAGCAGGCCATTCACTGGTTGCTGCGCCTGCGCAACAACCACGGCAATTCGCGCCTCAACCGCCAGTGCGAGCAGTGGCGCGCCGAGCACCATGAGCACGAACTCGCGTGGCAACGAGTGCAATCGCTGCAAGCCGAGTTGAGCAACAACCTGCGCGCCGTACCGGGTGCGCACGTGGCGTTGAAGACCCTGGAAAACAGCGCGCAAGGCCTGGGACGGCGACAGGCGCTGAAGCTGTTGTCGGGCGCGTTGTTGATGGGCTCTGCCGCGTGGCTGGCCAAGGACACCTCGGCGTGGCAGCAATGGAGCGCCGATTACGCCACGGCGACCGGTGAGCGGCGCGGCTTTCAGTTGCCCGATGGCACGCGCCTCGAACTCAATACCGCCAGTGCCGTGGATCTCGATTACACGGCGCAACAACGACTGATCAAACTGAGCCGTGGCGAAATCATCGTCAGTTGTGGCGGCGCGGATGAAGGCGCACCGGTTCATCGACCGCTGCGTGTAGAGAACCGTCACGGCACTTATGAGCCGCTCGATGCGCGCTTCATCCTGCGTCAGGAGCACGATTGCACGCGGCTCAGCGTGACCAGCGGGCGTGTCGCCATTCACGCCGGTGGCACTTCGATTGAAGCGCGCGCCGGGCAAAGTTATCTGATCGACCGGCGTCAGGTGCGGCCAGCGCCGCTGCTGAATATGGATGCCGGTGCCTGGGTCGACGGCTTGATCGTCACGCGAAATATGCGCCTGGGCGATTTCCTCGCTGAAGTCGGGCGTTATCGCCAGGGCTTTCTCACCTGCGCATCGGAAGTCGCGGACTTGCGCCTGTCCGGCGTGTTCCGCCTGGAGAACACCGACAAGCTGCTGGCGGTGCTGCCACAGACCTTGCCAGTGCAATTGCGCTATCGCACGCGCTGGTGGGTGACGCTGGAGCGAGTGGCCTGAAATTATTCTGGCGGGTTTTTGCAGCAAGTCCGGCTTAGTCAGTAAGCACTTCAACCCAAGCGTTTGCGACTTCCTACGGAAACCTACAATGACTGTCCGCGCCACCAGTAAAAACCCTCTGAATTTCACGGCCGAATCGGGCCTGTTGCGCCACGCCGTTCGGGCGGCGCTGTTTTCTACCGCCCTGGGTGTGGCGGTGTTGCCTAGCGTGAGTCTGGCGGCCGGCACTGCCAACAGTGAAGTCGGCCAGCGCTTCAGCATTGCTGCCGGGCCGTTGGGCGAAGCGCTGAATCAGTTCGCGCGTCAGGCCGGCATCACCCTGTCGATGACGCCACAGCAGACTCAAGGACACCAATCGCCGGGTGTGCAGGGCGAGTATTCAACCGATCAGGCGCTGAGCCATTTGCTCGGCGGTTCGGGTCTGGAAGCTCTCAGCCAGGATGGCAGCAGCTACATTCTGCGCCCGATCGCGGAGACCGAAGCGCTGGCTTTACCGACCACCGATATCAAAGGCTTCGCCCTCGGCAACGCGCTGGGCAGCATGGACGGCTACAACGCGACACACAGCCAGATCGCCACGAAAACCAGTACCGCATTGCTGGAAACGTCGCAAAGCGTGTCCGTGGTCACTCGCGAGCAAATGGACGACCAGGGCTCGCAAACCGTCTCACAGGCGATGCGCTACACCCCCGGCGTGCTGACCAACCCCTATGGCGCAACGCACCGTTACGACTACGTGGCGATGCGCGGTTTCAACGACGGCTCGGTGGATAACATCTACCTCGATGGCCTCAAGTCGATGGGCGACAGCGGCACTTACAGCACCATGCAGGTCGATCCGTATTTCCTTGAGCGCGTGGATATTCTCAAGGGGCCATCTTCGGTGCTGTACGGCCGCAGTTCGCCGGGCGGGTTGGTGGCACTGACCAGCAAAAAGCCGTTGTACGAGGCTTACCATCAGGTCCAGGCCACGGTTGGCACGCAGGGGCAGCGCGGGGTCGGTTTCGACTTCAGCGGCCCGGTCGATGACGACAAGCGCATCGCCTATCGTCTGATCGGTTTAACGGATCAGTCCGACACCCAATTCGACCACAATAAAGAAAAGCGCTTCGCCCTGGCGCCGACCGTCAGCATCGATTTCAATGAAGATACTTCGCTGACCCTGCAGGCTTATCTGCAACATGATCCGGATGGCGGCTACCACGGTGGCGTGCCGGCGGATGGCACGATTCATCAGCGTAATGGCAATCGCATTTCGCCGCATTTCTTCGAGGGCGAGCCGGGCATCGATGGTTATTCGCGTGATCAGCAATCCTTCGGTTATCAGTTCGAACATCGCTTCAACGATGTCTTCACCGCGCGGCAGAACTTCCGTTACCTCGACTCCAAAGTGAACATGGATCAGGTCTATGCCTATGGCTGGACCACACCGACCAGCAACGAGCTGAACCGCTATTACACCGGTGGTGACGAGCGACTGCATGCGTTCATCGTCGACAATATGCTTCAGGCTGAATTTTTCACCGGCGCCACCAAGCACACGGTACTCATGGGCGCGGACTATCAGCGCCGCAAGACCGTGGTCGACTGGACCAGCGGCGGCCTCGCGCCGATCAACGCGTTCAATCCGGTGTATGGCAACTCGGCGATCGATATGTACGGCGATACCAGCTATCTGCGTCGTCTGGAGCAGACCGGTGTGTATCTGCAAGACCTGATCGAAATGGATAAATGGCGCTTCTCGCTGGGCCTGCGCCAGGACTGGGTCGAGACCTCCGACGAAAACCGCATCGCCGAAGCGGGGCGCCCGGAAGGCACCGAGATCAATGACCGCCGCACCAAACTCACTGGCCGCGCCGGTGCGCTGTATTTGTTCGATAACGGCCTGGCGCCGTACATCAGCTACTCCGAGTCGTTTAACCCGAACTCCTATGCGGACAGCGCCGGTAATCCACTGGCACCTACCGATGGCACGCAGTGGGAAGTCGGCCTGAAGTATCAACCGCCGGGTACTGACAACCTGTTCACCGCGTCGCTGTTCCGTATCGATCAGGAGAACCTGGCAACCAAACTGCCACAGGAAAACTTCTATCGCGCGGTAGGTGCAGTCCGCTCTCAAGGCCTGGAACTTGAAGCGCACATGCAGCTGACCGACAACCTGAAAGTGCTCGGCAGCTATACCTTCACCGATATCGAGTACTCGAAGTCGATGGTCAGTACGCTGAGCACGCCAACCGACGTCATCGAAAACAAGGGCAACTCTCCGACCCAGGCTCCGCGCCATATGGCATCGCTGTGGGCTGACTACAAATTCGACAGCGCAGCACTCGATGGTCTGCGCCTGGGCGGCGGTGTGCGCTATGTCGGCTACAGCTGGGCGGATGCGGAAAATACTTTGAAGGTGCCGTCCTACACATTGTTCGACGCTTCGATTGGCTATGACCTGGGCAAGGTGGGCTTGAAGGGTGTCGACGTACGCTTGAATGCGAACAACCTGACCAACGAGTCCTACGTGGCCTCCTGCGCCAGCCTGAACTTCTGCTACATGGGCGAAGAGCGCAACGTCGCGGCGACGGTCAGTTACCAGTTCTAAGTTTTTGTCCTGTGCATAAAAAAGCCAGCCCCTGAATCTCAGGGGCTGGCTTTGTCGTTCTGAAGGGAAATTTTCATGCGCGCAACTCTGGTTTTGCTGCATCGCTATATAGGTTTGGCCACGGCGGTATTTTTACTCCTGGCCGGAGTCACCGGGAGCATTCTGGCGTTTAACCATGAGCTTGATGAATGGTTGAATCCGCAGTTTTATTCGGCCTCTGCACAGGGGACGCAACTGCCACCGGGCGAGCTGGTTGATACGCTGCAAGCTGCGCATCCGAAGCTGCAGGTCTGGTACATGGAGTATCCGCATGAGGTGGGGCATACCGCATTGCTGGCGGCTGTCGCGCGCAATGATCCGGCGACCGGCAAGCCGTTCGATGAGCGTAATCAGGTGTTCTATCTGGATCCGGTGAGTGCCGAAGAGAAAGGTCGACGGTACTGGGGCGAGTGTTGTTTTCAACGGGAGAATTTTGTCCCGTTCATTCTCGAGTTCCACTACAACCTGACATTGCCGGGGAATTGGGGACTGTGGCTGATGGGCCTGGTTGCCATCGCTTGGGTGATCGATTGTTTTGTCGCGTTATGGCTGACGCTGCCGCGTAGAAAGCCATTCTGGAAGAAATGGTCGACAGCGTGGAAGGTCAAGGGCGGCCATGTCTATCGAATTAACTTCGACCTGCATCGTGCGGGGGGATTGTGGTTGTGGCTATTGTTGCTGCCGATCGCAGTCAGCAGTGTGGCGATGAATTTGCCGAGTCAGGTATTCAAGCCTGTAGTGTCGTTGCTTTCACCGATTGAGCCGAGCGTCTATGAGGCGCGGGGACGAATGCCTCCTGCGGAGTTGGGCGTGACGCAATTGAGTTATCAACAGGCATACGAGAGGGCGTTACAGGAGGGAAAACGATTAGGACTGACGGCGGCAATCGGGGAGTTGTATTACAGCTTTGAGTACAACTTCTACGGCGCAGGGTTTGGGCAACACGACACAGAAGCGCATGGCAAATCCTGGTTGTTCTTTCATGGCACGGACGGACGATTATTGGGACAGGAGATCGCAGGGCAAGGCACGCTGGGAGAGCGGTTCTATCGGTTGCAGTTACCGATACACGGTGGACGAATCATTGGCGTTACCGGACAAGTGATGATCGCGGTATTAGGTATTTTGATTGCGGGGCTGTCTGGGACTGGCGTCTACATCTGGTGGCGCAAATGGCAGGCTCGAGGTATCAGCAAGGCACGCAAAGCAGTTTGCTGATTGGTTTTTGCAGGCACTGAAATGACAAAACCCCTGTCTGCGTTAGCAGACAGGGGTCTCGGAATTTAATCTTGACGATGACCTACTCTCACATGGGGAAACCCCACACTACCATCGGCGATGCATCGTTTCACTACTGAGTTCGGGATGGGATCAGGTGGTTCCAACGCTCTATGGTCGTCAAGAAATTCTGTATCTGACTCGTCAACACGGTAACAAGCCAGCAAAAACGGTTACTTCTACTAAAACAAAACCCCAACTGCTTTCGCAATTGGGGTTTCGGAATTTAATCTTGACGATGACCTACTCTCACATGGGGAAACCCCACACTACCATCGGCGATGCATCGTTTCACTGCTGAGTTCGGGATGGGATC
>NZ_JBIVGT010000010.1:0-155871 GCF_044748825.1 Pseudomonas sp. NPDC089741
GGCGCGGATGCTGGTCCTCCCCCCCATCCTGCGGCCACTCCCGAGACCCGCTCCCCAGAACTAACCGGTTACATATCCGCCCCCCTTGAAACAGGCAATTTATTCCAGCCGTACGGCTGACAAGTTCGTCGAACGTCTGCCAGACGGAATGCGTGAACGCATTGCCGAGGTGGCTCGCAATCATCATCGCAGCATGAACTCCGAGATCATTGCGCGCCTTGAGCAGAGTCTTATTCAGGAAGGCGCACTGGGCGAAGAGCTGAGCATGCGCCTCGACAGCCCGGAGCTGTCGTTGCATGAGCGCGAGCTGTTGCAACGATTCCGCCAACTGTCTCACCGCCAGCAGAACGCTTTGGTATCTCTGATCGCTCATGACGCCGAAATGGCAGCAGACGCGTCCTGAGATATACCGAACATCTCAAGCCAGCTTAATTGCTGGCTTTTTTTGCGCGCAATTTGAGTTTTTGCAGACACAAAAAAGCCCGCCAATTTGGCGGGCTGTTTCGATGCAGCAATTTAGAGCAGGAAGATTGTCGCCAACCCCAGGAAAATGAAGAAGCCACCGCTGTCGGTCATCGCGGTAATCATCACACTCGCGCCCATCGCCGGGTCGCGCCCCATTTTCGCAAGGGTCATCGGGATCAATACGCCCATCAGGGCAGCCAGCAGCAGGTTGAGCGTCATTGCCGCGGTCATTACCACGCCCAATGACCAACTGCCATAGAGCAGATAAGCAACCACACCGATCACCCCGCCCCAGACCAGGCCATTGATCAGGCCTACCGCCAATTCCTTGCGCATCAGTCGCGAAGTGTTACCGGTGCTCACTTGGTCGAGCGCCATCGCGCGAACGATCATGGTGATCGTCTGGTTGCCCGAGTTACCACCGATACCCGCCACAATCGGCATCAACGCCGCGAGCGCTACCAGTTTCTCGATCGAACCTTCGAACAGGCCGATCACACGGGATGCGATGAACGCGGTAATCAGATTGATCGCCAGCCAGGCCCAACGGTTGCGCAGTGACTTCCAGACGGAAGCAAAGATGTCTTCCTCTTCACGCAGACCGGCCATGTTGAGAACTTCGTTTTCGCTCTCTTCACGAATCAGATCGACCATTTCGTCGATGGTCAGACGGCCGATCAGCTTGCCGTTCTTGTCAACCACCGGGGCCGAGATCAAGTCATAACGCTCGAAGGCCTGCGCGGCGTCGTAAGCATCTTCGTCCGGATGAAAACTCACCGGATCGCTGGCCATTACTTCGGCAACCTGCTTGTCCGGGTCGTTGACCAGCAAACGCTTGATCGGCAGCACGCCCTTGAGCACACCGTCGTAATCAACCACGAACAGTTTGTCGGTGTGACCAGGAAGCTCTTTAAGGCGACGCAAATAGCGCAGAACCACTTCGAGACTGACATCCTCCCGGATGGTCACCATCTCGAAGTCCATCAGCGCACCGACCTGCTCATCGTCATAAGACAAGGCCGAACGCACGCGCTCGCGTTGCTGGTTATCCAGACTCTCCATCAACTCATGGACGACGTCTCGCGGCAGCTCGGAAGCCAGGTCAGCAAGTTCGTCGGCGTCCATGTCCTTGGCCGCAGCCAGGAGCTCGTGATCGTCCATGTCGGCGATCAGCGTTTCACGAACGGAGTCGGATACTTCGAGAAGAATGTCGCCGTCGCGGTCGGCCTTGACCAATTGCCAGAGCGTCAGACGATCGTCCAGCGGCAAGGCTTCAAGGATGTAGGCAACGTCGGCGGAGTGCAGATCATCGAGCTTGCGTTGCAGCTCGACAAGGTTCTGCCGGTGAACCAGGTTTTCAACCCGGTCGTGATGCGCGCCTTCCTGGCGATGAGTCAGGTCTTCGACGACCCGTTGACGCTGCAGCAGCTCGACGACTTGAGCCAGGCGATCCTGCAGGCTTTCCTGTGTTTTCTTTACTTCGATTTCAGACATAGGCGAACTCCACTCCCAGCAGCGGGGCACGCCGGAAGGATCAATCAGTCAATTCATGATTGGTGAAACTGTTTACTGAGTAACTACTGGGTAAGTCCATGGAGGTTTTCCACAAGCCCCGGCGGGGCTGACGGGCGCAATGATACACCGCCTGACGGTTTTAAACGTTAAAAAATCACGGCCGAAACAAGCGCTTGCGAAACAAACCTGAGCACCGTCCTGATCCGTGCAAATGCGACGACTCATCCTGAAAAGAAAACACACCGGCAATGGAAAATGTAGCGACTACCCTTCAGCGTAGATCGTCATGGAGGACGTCGAATGCCATTGAAAACATCACACCTGATACTCACCACCCTGCTCCACCTGCCGCCTGCCGGGGCTGCTACCACCCTTCATCGTTGCGAAGCTGCGGATGGCAGCATCACCTTTACCAGCATGAGTTGCGCACACGGCGAACTGCGCTCCACCCAAGAGGTTCACCCCTATTCGCCCGGCTCGGTTGTAGCCGTGATGCCGGAAGCCAACCACGAAGAAACATCCATTATGAAAACCAAGGGTCGGGAACCGGGCATCATTGGCCGCGCGGAACATCGATGCGGAAATCTGAGCGATGCCAGGCAGCGACGCGAGGCAATCATCAATCGGCGCGTGATTGCAGGCATGAGCCAGCAAGACGTCGAAAGCGCGCTTGGGAAACCAGACAAGGTAAATATTCGAACATCGACAACCAGCTATCGTTACGACCTCAAGCGAGGTCGCAGTGCTCAAGTCGATTTTGATGAGAGAGGATGCGTGAAGGAAAAAACCAAATCCCGGACAGCAAAAAGCCCGCGTTAAACGCGGGCTTTTCGGTATATGGTGCACTCGACAGGATTCGAACCTGTGACCGCTCGGTTCGTAGCCGAGTACTCTATCCAGCTGAGCTACGAGTGCATTTTGTGTTTTTAGCCCAGACCACAACTGGATGAAGCCAAGTTATCTGCATTACTGCAACTAACTCTTAAATGGTGCACTCGACAGGATTCGAACCTGTGACCGCTCGGTTCGTAGCCGAGTACTCTATCCAGCTGAGCTACGAGTGCATTTGTGTTTTTAGACCAGATCACATCTGGTTGAAGCCAAGTCATTTACATTACTGTAACTGACTCTTAAATGGTGCACTCGACAGGATTCGAACCTGTGACCGCTCGGTTCGTAGCCGAGTACTCTATCCAGCTGAGCTACGAGTGCATTTGTTGCGCCGCATTATAGCCCGTCTAATCTCTATTCCAACCACTTTTTCTATTAATTTCAACAACTTACAGAAAAAGCCCGATTACGACGTACTAAGCAAATACTGGCGGAGAACGGGGGATTCGAACCCCCGACACCCTTTTGAGGTGTACTCCCTTAGCAGGGGAGCGCCTTCGGCCACTCGGCCAGCTCTCCGCAACACGGGGCGTATCTTAACCAACCTTTTCCCCGTTTGCAAACATAAAAATCGATAAAAATTAATGGCTTGGTTCTTCGTCCTTCTCTTTCTTTATACGCAGGTAAATTTCCTCACGGTGCACGGCAACCTCTTTCGGGGCGTTGACGCCGATACGCACCTGGTTTCCTTTAACGCCGAGCACGGTCACGGTGATTTCGCCGTCACCGATAATCAGGCTTTCTGCGCACCGACGGGTCAGAATCAGCATACCTTTCTCCTTACGCAATTCAGTTCAGGGACAACAGTCTGCAAAAAAAAGGCACCCGACCTACAACCGGAGCGATCGTAGCCCTACATGCCTGAGTATTGACCAGCGCGAGCAAAAGAACAGTTCAGGGCTCGCGCCATTCAAAAAATAAAGGGCGCGGTCAGACCGCGCCCTTCAAGAAATGGAATTACTCGCCTTGACGGGCAGGCGCATCCAGTTCGAAAGCCGTGTGCAGGGCGCGCAGCGGAACGTTGTACTTGCCGGCGAATTCCACCGCACGGATCTGCAACACCTTGGAACCGAGGCTGGCCATTTCCAGCATCTCTTCAAAGGTAATCTTGTCGAGACGTTGAGCGACCGGCACCACACGCGGGTCAGTGGTGTAGACACCATCGACGTCGGTGTAGATCTGGCACTCGTCAGCCTTCAACGCAGCAGCCAATGCCACGCCGGTAGTGTCGGAACCGCCACGGCCGAGAGTGGTGATGTTGCCGTGCTCGTCGACGCCCTGGAAACCGGCGACAACGACAACGCGACCGGCTTTCAGATCACCACGAATCTTCTGGTCATCAATCTGCAAGATACGCGCTTTATTGTGCGCACTGTCGGTCAGGATCCGTACCTGATTGCCGGTGTACGACACCGCTGGCACACCGCGCTTGATCAGCGCCATGGCCAACAGGGCAATCGTCACCTGCTCACCGGTAGACACGATCACGTCCAGCTCACGCGGAACCGGTTGACCGTCACCACTGATTTGCTTGGCCAGATCGATCAGACGGTTGGTTTCGCCGCTCATTGCAGACAGCACAACCACCAGGTCATCGCCGGCATCGCGGAATTTCTTAACCTTGTCGGCGACCTGCTCGATTCTCTCGACAGTACCGACCGAGGTGCCTCCAAATTTCTGTACGATCAAAGCCATTTCAAAGCCGCCTCTGCCCATGAAGGGCGCCCAATAATCACTCGAACAGCCACCGCGCCCGCCACTAGACTGGGAGCGCGATGGACCGTCTTATAAACCCTGCTCGACGAATGGAACGGTCAGCGCCAGTGCACCATCCAGCGCGCCGGCATCAACACCGCCGCCCTGCGCCATGTCCGGACGACCACCGCCCTTCCCGCCCACTGCCGCAGCAGCCTGCTTCATCAAATCACCGGCTTTGAGTTGGCCAGTCAGGTCCTTGGTTACGCCTGCAACCAGAACGACCTTTTCCTCATGGACACTGCCGAGCAGGATCACTGCGCGGCCGAGTTTATTCTTCAACTGATCAACCAGTGCCAACAACGCTTTGGCGTCCTGACCATCCAGACGTGCAGCCAGAACCTTCACGCCTTTGACGTCCAGTGCCGAGGACGACAGATCGTCGCCCGCCGCGCTGGCTGCCTTGGCTTGCAACTGCTCGAGCTGCTTCTCCAGTTGGCGATTGCGCTCCAGCACAGCCGACAGCTTGTCGATCAGGTTGTCGCGGCTGCCCTTGACCAGGCTGGCCGCTTCCTTGAGTTGTTCTTCTGCAGCATTCAAGTACGCCAGTGCCTGTGCACCGGTGACCGCTTCGATACGACGTACGCCCGAGGCTACGCCGCCTTCGCTGATGATTTTCAGCAGGCCGATGTCGCCGGTACGGTTGGCGTGGATACCGCCGCACAGCTCGACGGAGAAATCACCGCCCATGCTCAGCACGCGCACGTTGTCCCCGTACTTCTCGCCGAACAGCGCCATCGCGCCTTTGTTCTTGGCGGTCTCGATGTCGGTTTCTTCGGTTTCAACCGCCGAGTTCTTGCGAATCTCGGCGTTGACGATGTCTTCCAGCGCTTTGATCTGCTCAGGCTTGATCGCTTCAAAGTGGCTGAAGTCGAAACGCAGACGCTGGCTATCCACCAACGAACCTTTCTGTTGCACGTGCTCGCCCAATACCTGACGCAATGCAGCGTGCAGCAAGTGCGTGGCCGAGTGGTTCAGCGAAGTCGCATGACGCACTTCGGCATCAACGTGAGTTTCCACTGGCGCGCCGATGGTCAGGCTGCCCGAGTCCAGCACGCCGTGGTGCAGAAACGCGCCGCCGGTCTTGGTGGTGTCACGCACGTCGAAACGGCTGCTGCCGGCCTGCAGATAACCGCAGTCGCCGATCTGGCCGCCGGATTCAGCATAGAACGGCGTCTGGTTCAGCACGATCACCGCTTCTTCGCCTTCATTCAAGACGTCGACCGACTGGCCATCTTTATAGATAGCGACGATTTTTGCCGAACCGCTGGTGTCTTTGTAACCGGTGAACTCGGTGGCCACGTCAACCTTGACCAGCGTGTTGTAGTCCAGACCGAACGAGCTGGCCGAGCGCGCACGAACACGCTGGGCTTCCATCTCACGCTCAAAACCGGCTTCGTCGACCGTCAAGCTGCGCTCACGCGCGATGTCGGCGGTCAGGTCCATCGGGAAACCGTAGGTGTCGTAGAGTTTGAACACCACGTCGCCCGGCACCACGGTGCCTTTGAGCTCCAGCAGATCCTGTTCGAGAATCTTCAGGCCGTGCTCCAGAGTCTTGGAGAACTGCTCTTCTTCAGCCTTGAGCACGCGCTCGATGTTGCTCTGCTGCTTTTTCAGTTCCGGGAAGGCTTCGCCCATCTCGGCAACCAGCGCAGCGACGATCTTGTAGAAGAAGCTGCCAGTGGCGCCCAGCTTGTTACCGTGACGGCAAGCGCGACGGATGATTCGGCGCAGCACATAACCGCGACCTTCGTTGGACGGCAGCACGCCGTCGGCGATCAGGAAACCGCACGAACGAATGTGGTCGGAGACTACTTTCAGCGAAGACTGATCGCCGTTTTCGCAACCAATAGCTTCAGCCGAGGCCTTCAGCAGGTTCTTGAACAGGTCGATGTCGTAGTTGGAATTGACGTGCTGCATTACCGCACTGATCCGCTCCAGGCCCATGCCGGTGTCGACCGACGGTGCTGGCAACGGATGCAACACGCCATCGGCGGTGCGGTTGAACTGCATGAACACGTTGTTCCAGATCTCGATGTAACGGTCGCCGTCTTCTTCCGGCGAGCCCGGTGGGCCGCCCCAGATATGGTCGCCGTGATCGTAGAAAATCTCGGTGCACGGGCCGCACGGGCCGGTGTCACCCATGGTCCAGAAGTTGTCGGAGGCGTAAGGCGCGCCCTTGTTGTCGCCGATGCGGATCATGCGCTCGACCGGCACACCGATTTCTTTGGTCCAGATGTCATACGCTTCGTCATCGGAGGCGTAGACGGTGACCCAGAGTTTTTCCTTCGGCAGTTTCAGAACGCCGGTCAGGAAGGTCCAGGCAAAGGTAATCGCGTCGTGCTTGAAATAGTCACCGAAGCTGAAGTTACCGAGCATTTCGAAGAACGTGTGGTGACGAGCGGTATAACCGACGTTTTCCAGGTCGCTGTTCTTGCCACCGGCACGCACGCATTTCTGGCTGCTGGTCGCGCGGGTGTATGCACGTTTTTCCTGGCCCAGGAAGCAGTCCTTGAACTGGTTCATCCCCGCGTTAGTGAACAGCAGGGTTGGGTCGTTGCCCGGAATCAAAGAGCTGGAGGCTACACGGGTGTGGCCTTGCTCTTCGAAGAAGCGAAGGAAGGCTTCACGGATTTCTGCGCTTTTCATTAGGTTCTTCCACGGAGGCTGCGGCCAAAGGCCTGTTCGAAACGTCAACAAACGAAGCGACGGCAAAGGGCCGCATTATATCGGCCCTGCGCGCGGGGTACAGCGTGTTTATACGATAGAAACGGTCAATTGGACGGCGAACGCTGTCACTTGCGCGAAAACTCGACGAATGTCGCGATCACTTGCTCGATTTGCGCGCGATTGACGTCCATGTGCGTGACCATACGCAGACGCGCGGCGGCGCTCAACTTGATCCCGCGTTCGCCGGCAAACGCCTTGATCGCTTCGGCTTTGTCGCCCATTTGCACATAAACCATGTTGGTTTGCACCGGTTCAACGGTGAAACCTGCTTCACGCAGACCGTCGGCCAAAAACTGCGCGTTGGCGTGGTCGTCGGCCAGACGCTCGACGTTGTGATCCAGCGCGTACAGCCCCGCCGCTGCCAGCAACCCGGCCTGACGCATGCCACCACCGACCATTTTGCGCAAACGGCGGGCCTTGCCGATCAGTTGCTCAGAACCGCACAAAACCGAGCCCACCGGTGCGCCGAGGCCTTTGGACAGGCACACCGACACCGAATCGAAATGTTTCGTGATTTCCCGCGCATCAACCCCGAGTTTGACCGCCGCGTTGTAAAGACGCGCGCCATCCAGATGCAACTGCAGACCGTGCTCTTGGGTAAATTGGCGCGCCCGAGCGAGATATTCCAGCGGCAGCACTTTGCCTTGCATGGTGTTTTCCAGCGCCAGCAATCGAGTGCGGGCGAAGTGGAAGTCGTCCGGTTTGATCGCCGCCGCGACCTGATCCAGGTCTAGCGAACCGTCGGCCTGCACTTCCAGCGGTTGCGGCTGGATCGATCCGAGCACTGCCGCGCCTCCGCCCTCGTATTTGTAGGTGTGCGCCTGCTGGCCGACGATGTATTCATCACCACGCTCGCAGTGCGCCATCAAGCCCAGCAGGTTGCTCATGGTGCCGGTCGGCACGAACAGCGCGGCGGCAAAACCCAAACGTTTGGCCAGTTCGGTTTCCAGACGATTGACTGTCGGGTCTTCGCCGTACACATCGTCACCGGTGCCTGCCGCGGTCATCGCGTCGAGCATGGCGGGGGTCGGTTGGGTGACGGTGTCGCTGCGAAGATCGATAACGCTCATGAACCTGGCCTCTAATCAACAGGGGAAATCCCTTTACGAAGTGGGATTACTGCGGTCATGACGCGGATTAATCAACCCTTGCGCAAGGAAATTTCGTTTCGTCCTCACAAAAAATTCGATGGCAATCATCAGAAAGGCGCGATGCGCTGCTCGACAATCTGTGATAAAAACGCTGCGCCGCCCGAGAAAGGGCGGCAAAAACGTTCTCAGGGCGGGGTGCAATTCCCCACCGGCGGTAATTGCGCGCAATGCGCATAGCCCGCGAGCGCTTGGCGACGAATACGGCAAAGGCTGTGATCGGCGGCAAGGTCAGCAGACCCGGTGTGATTCCGGGGCCGACGGTCATAGTCCGGATGAAGAGAGAACGGGATTAACGCCAAAGGGCCGTCCGCGCAATGTTGTGCGTGTGCGCACCCTTGAATCCCTTTCGATTCATAACGCCCTGTTTTTCACACAAACAGGAGTCAGAACATGCAACCCACCGCTATCGACAGCAAAAGCAAACACTCACACGGCGAGCGCGTAGCGTTCATCCAGGCCTGCTGGCACAAGGAAATCGTCGATCAGAGCCGTAAAGGCTTCGTCGCCGAAATGATTGCCCTGGGTTATCAGGAATCGGACATCGACATCTTCGAAGTCGGCGGCGCCTTTGAAATGCCTCTGCACGCCAAATTGCTGGCCAAGACCGGACGATATGCCGGCATCGTCGCGGCAGCCTTGGTCGTCGACGGCGGCATCTACCGTCACGAGTTCGTCGCCCAGTCGGTGGTCAGCGGCCTGATGCAGGTGCAGCTGGAAACTGAAGTGCCGGTGTTCTCGGTGTCGCTGACCCCGCATCACTTCCATGCGGGTGACGAGCATCAGAAGTTCTTCTTTGAGCACTTTGTGCACAAGGGTCAGGAAGCGGCGCGGACTTGCGCGGATACGCTGCAAAAAATCCGCGCCCTGCGCCGCACCGAGCCGCGCGCTGTCGCCGTCTGACCCACTGATGATCGTTCCCATGCTCCGTGCGGGAACGATCATCACCTGTAGGAGCTGTCGAGTGAAACGAGGCTGCGATCTTTTGATCTTTTAAAAACAAGATCAAAAGATCGCAGCCTTCGGCAGCTCCTACAGGGTTTGGCCCGCGTACCAGAGTTTGTGGACCATCCCTGCAGTTAGGTCAGGCGAGATTTTCGTCGCCGGTCGGGACGATCAGGATGCCCGCGCGCAAGCCGTTCTTGACTTTGGGATTAGGGAAGATGATCCGCGCGCCCTCTTCCTCAATGATCCAGCGGGTATTGGCCAGATCTTCGGCCAGCACGTAACCCAGCTCCAACTCGGAAAAGTTCTCGATGTCCTGCGGCAAGTTCAAGCGAAAGGCATCGCTGTGCTTGATGATTTCTCGCGCGACGCTGAACAGCTGCAAACCGTCCAGATGCGCTTCAGCCATCTCCGGCTCAGTGCCTTCGATAATCTGCTTCAAACGAGTTTCCAGCAGCGAGACGTTAACCCCGTCGTTCTGCCCGAACGGTCGCGCCTTGCCCAGCTCCAGCGTGAAAGCCTCGGCACCGAGCTTGTCGTAGGTGTAGGAGCTGAACACGATTGACGGCTTGTTCTGCAACAGCACCGCTTCCATCCCGGCAGCGCGCAAACGGGCCAGCTCAAGACGCGAATGTTGACGACCTTCCTTCCATGGATACAAAGCGAATTGTTCGATCTTCGAACCGCGAATCGCCGTGTGCAAGTCGTAGTGCAGTCGCTGACGATCCGGCAGGCTGAAGAAACTCGCCGCCAGACGCTCCAGCTCACAGGCACGCAGCGCTTCGCTGCCACTGCTTTGTTCATGACGGCCGTTGAATAGCCGATTGACGTCCTGCTCGACGAAGCGCTCGCCTTTGCGAATCGCTTCCGGGTTGCCGAACAGAAACAGAATGCGTGCACGCGGCTTCAGATCGCCGCGAGCGATGTCATGCAGCAGCCGATCAAGCAACTCGATCGGCGCTGTTTCGTTGCCATGAATCCCTGCCGACAGCAGCAGGTCCAGGCCATTGTCGCGCGCTTGCGGTGGCCGGACTTCCAGCGCACCTTCGCTCAACCAGCGCATCCGCACGCCTTCGACAGTCAGTTGAGTCTTCTCCGCCGGTTCGCGGCCGGCGAGGGTCAGTTCAAGCAGTTTGCCGAGGGCGAGCATAGAGCGGTTTCCTTAGTGATCGTGGTTGCAATCCGGGCCGTGCACGTGGTCTTCGTCGTCGCCGACGTCAGCCGGTTCCATTTCCAGTTGCAGACTTACCAGATTAGTCGCCAATGGGCGCAGCAGCAGGTTGGCGTACTCGGCATCACCTTCTTCAACGTCCACGCCGATCAGCAGCTGGCCACGGCCGTCCTGCTGGATCCACAGCTCTTTGCCTTGCCACATGACCGCAACGCGGGTGCACGAGGTTTGCAGTTGCGTGCCGTCGGTGTCTTCAAGGATCAGCTGCAGGGAATCGCTCATGTTTTTACTCTCTTGGGGGAGACAAGCCGCGCGCCGCGTTCAGGCGACGCGCCGGTCATCAATTGATCTGGAATGGATAAACCGCGCCCAGTTTAAGGATTTGCGTCAGTTCATCCAGTGCCGTCCGGCATTCAAGCAGCAATTGCGGATCCGCCAGATCGGTTTCGCTCAGGCGGTCGCGGTAGTGCTTTTCAACCCATGCGGTCAACGAACCGTACAACGGTGCGGTCATGATAACCCCTGGGTTGACCGCCGCCAGTTCAGTTTCGTTAAGCGCGACGCGCAGTCGCAGGCAGGCCGGGCCACCGCCGTTCTGCATGCTCTGCTTGAGATCGAAGACTTTCACTTCACGAATCAGACCGCCGGAGCTGGTCAGGCTTTGCAGGTAAGCCCAGACACGCTCGTTGGCCTGGCACTCTTGCGGCACGATCAGCAACATCGAACCGTCAGGACGCGACAGCAACTGGCTGTTGAACAGATAGGAACGCACCGCGTCATCCACGGTAACTGCCGAACGCGGCACACACACCGACTGGAAGTTGCCGCCAACCTTGGCGAGTTTTCCTTGCAGCTCGGCCAGCATCTGCTCGGTCTCAAGGAACGCGTCCTCGTGATAGAACAGCACCTCGCCATTGCCCACGGCGATCACGTCGTTGTGGAACACGCCTTGATCGATCACGTTCGGATTTTGCTGGGCGTAGACCACGCCTTCGTCACGCAGACCGTGCAGACGCGCGACGGCTTGCGAGGCTTCGAGGGTTTGCCGTGCCGGGTACTTTTGGGGCGCCGGGAAACGGTTGTCGAACGCGCTGCGACCGAACACGAAAAACTCGACGCCGGCCTCACCATATTCACGGCAGAAACGCGTGTGGTTGGCCGCACCTTCGTCGCCAAACTGCGCCACTGCCGGCAATGCGGCGTGATGAGCGAAGTGCTGCTGATTGGCGAACATCGCTCCCAGCACGCGGCTGGTGGTCGGGTGCTCGATGCTGCGGTGATATTTGCAGTTCAGGTTGGCGGCGGTGAAATGCACGCGGCCATCAGCGGTGTCGGCACTCGGGCTGACCGTGGCCGCGTTGGCCACCCACATGCTCGACGCCGAGCAACTTGCAACCAGCAGCGGCATGGCTTCTTTGGCGGCGCGCTCGATGACTTGCGCATCAGTGCCACTGAAACCCAGACGGCGCAAAGCTGCCACGTCCGGACGTTCCTGCGGTGCCAGCACGCCTTGCTGAAAGCCCATTTCCATCAGCGCTTTCATCTTCGCCAGGCCTTGCAGCGCCGCTTCCTTCGGATTCGAGGATTGCTGGCTGTTGCTCTGGGAGGCAACGTTGCCGTAGGACAGACCACCGTAGTTATGGGTCGGCCCCACTAGACCGTCAAAATTGACTTCATAGGATTTCATCAGCGAGGCTCCACGAGAATCTGTTGTTATAGGCTTCAGGTAACAATTCAGTCAGACCGTGTCGCGGCTATCGCGAGCAGGCTCACTCCTACAGGTTTAGCGGTGAACACACATGTTGTGTACGACACAAATCCTGTAGGAGTGAGCCTGCTCGTGATGGCCGTTACACCATTTTCACGCCAGGCGTCAGGGATGCAGGCAACACCAGGCTCGGCGTTTCCAGCGACGCCACCGGGTACGCGCAATAATCCGCCGCGTAATAGGCGCTGGCGCGATGGTTGCCCGAGGCTCCCACCCCACCAAACGGCGCGCTACTCGCAGCACCGGTCAGTTGTTTGTTCCAGTTGACGATACCGGCGCGGCTTTCCAGCCAGAACTGCTGATAACGCGCTTCGGAATCCGACAACAGACCAGCAGCCAAGCCGTAAGCGGTGTCATTGGCTTCGGCGATCGCCGCTTCAAAATCGGTGTAGCGAATAACTTGCAGCAACGGGCCGAACAGTTCTTCGTCCGGACGCTCGGCAACGGCGGTCACATCAACGATGCCCGGCGTCAGCAACGCGGCTTGCGCCTGTGGCTGAGTCATTTCCAGCAGCGACACAGCGCCGTTGGCCAGCAGATGTTCTTGAGCGTCCATCAGCGCTTTCGCCGCGCCGAGGGAAATCACCGAGCCCATGAACGGCGCCGGTTGTTGATCGAACGCACCGACTTCAATGGTCGAGCTGACTTCAACCAGACGCTTGAGCAGGCTGTCGCCCCACGCGCCTTGCGGTACCAGCAGACGACGTGCACAGGTGCAACGCTGACCAGCAGAAATGAACGCCGACTGAATGATCGTGTAAACCGCTGCATCCAGATCCGCGACCTGATCGACCACCAGCGGATTGTTGCCGCCCATCTCCAGCGCCAGAATCTTGTCCGGACGCCCGGCGAATTGCTGATGCAGATGATTGCCCGTGCGGCTCGAACCGGTGAAGAACAGACCGTCGATGCCCGGGTTCGCCGCCAGCGCGATGCCGGTTTCGCGAGCGCCCTGCAGCAGGTTCAGGACGCCCGCTGGCAGACCGGCTTCGATCCAGCACTTGACCGTCAGCTCGGCGACTTTCGGGGTCAATTCGCTTGGCTTGAACAACACACTGTTACCCGCCAACAGCGCTGGAACGATATGACCGTTCGGCAAGTGCCCAGGGAAATTGTAAGGGCCGAATACCGCCACCACGCCGTGTGGCTTGTGGCGCAACACGGCAGTGGCGTCGCCCAACGGGCCGCTCTTTTCGCCGGTACGTTCGCGGTAGCTCTGCACCGAAATCGCGATCTTGTTGACCATGCTGGTCACTTCCGTCGCCGACTCCCACAGCGGTTTGCCGGTCTCTTCACCGATGGTGCGAGCCAGTTCGTCGGCATGGTTCTTCAACGCGGCGGCGAATGCCTCAAGCACAGCGATGCGCTCGTCCAGCGAACGACGTGCCCAATCCGGAAACGCCTGACGTGCTGCCTGCACAGCCGATTCAACCTGGGCGGTGGTAGCGCCCTCCCCCGACCACAGCACTTGCTGGGTCACCGGGTTCAGCGATTGAAAGGCTTCGCCCTGACCGGCCAGCCACTCACCTGCGATGTATAGCGAATTCATTATTTCGACTCCCGTGCAGCGGACAACGCCACGGCGCGCACTTGATCGCCAGCGTTGAGTTGAAGACGTTTGGCCGTCTGCGGATCGACCACCAGCGTGCCGGCAGCGAGACGCGCCGGCGCAGCGGTGATGCGGCAGTCTTCGCGCTTGCGGTTATGGATGATGAACGGCGTGGCGTCGTCGCCCGGCGTACCTACTGCCAGCACCAGCGCTTCGCTGTCACGTACCGCGCGGATCTTGCCGGTTTCGCATTCGATGGCCGGGCCGGCGTCGAAGATGTCGACGTAACCCTGATAGCTGAAACCTTCACCCTTGAGCATCGCCAAGGCCGGCTCGGTGTCCGGGTGAACCTGACCAATAACGTTACGGGCATCTTCGGACAGGAAGCAGGTGTACAGCGGGAACTTCGGCATCAGCTCGGCGATGAACGCCTTGTTGCCGACACCGGTGAGGTAATCGGCCTGGCTGAATTCCATCTTGAAGAAGTGACGACCGAGGCTTTCCCAGAACGGCGAACGGCCGGCGTCATCGGAGACACCGCGCATTTCGGCGATGATCTTGTTGCCGAACAATTCAGGGAATTCGGCGATGAACAGCATCCGCGCCTTCGACAGCATGCGACCGTTGAGGCCACTGCGATAATCGGCGTGCAGGAACAGCGAGCACAGCTCGGAATTACCGGTCAGGTCGTTGGCCAGAAACAGTGTCGGAATTTCGCGATAGATGTTCAGTTCTTGCGAAGCGCTGACAGTCAGGCCAACGCGGAAGTTGTACCAGGGCTCACGCATGCCAACGGCACCCGCGATGGCGGAAATCCCCACCACGCGACCGTCATCGTCTTCGAGCACGAACAGGTAGTCCGCATCGCCACGGCCAGCTTCGCCGCGAAAGGTCTTCTCGGCCCAGCCAACCCGGTGGGCCAGACGTTCTTCGTTGGCCGGCAAAGTCGTGAGACCAGTGCCGGTGCTGCGGGCCAGGTCGATCAGAGCGGATAAATCGCTGCTGCGTACGGGACGAACAATCATGCTATCTCCTCAAACGGGCCGCCTTCGCCACCCGTGAAACTCGCTAAGGCGTTAAACCGCCACCAGGCGCACGCTGGCACCTTCACCGACGCCCAGGGCTTCGGCTGCTTCCAGATCCAGAGTCACCGGTTTGCCCGGCGCGTAGTCCAGCTCCAGCAGCACCGCGCGGTAATCCTGCAACTGCGCGTTGGCCACCAGATACTGGCGCCCGGCACCTTTGACCGGCTCGCCGATCTTCACTGGCACCACACGGCTCTGGGCGATCGAACGGATCCCCGAAACACGGGCATGCAGGGTCGGGCCACCGTCGAAAATGTCGATGTAGTGATCGGTCTCGAAGCCTTCGCGCATCAGGATATCGAAGGTGATCTGCGCACGCGGGTGCACCTGGCCCATCGCCTCTTGAGCGGAGTCCGGCAGCAACGGCACGTAGATCGGGTAATGCGGCATCAGCTCGGCGAGGAACGTACGGCTTTTCAGCCCGCACAGGCGCTCGGCTTCGGCGTAGTTGAGGTCAAAGAAGTTGCGACCGATCGCATCCCAGAATGGCGAGTCGCCGTTTTCATCGCTGTAACCAACGATCTCGGTGACCACCGAATCAGCGAAACGCTCAGGGTGGCTGGCGACGAACAGCAGACGGCCACGGGAATTGAGCTCCGACCACGGCGAACCGACCAGCTCGCGCTGTACGTAGAAACTGGTCAGCAAACTGTTGCCGGTCAGGTCGTGGCATTGCGAAAGCACGTGGATCTTGTTGTGGATCTTCAGCTCGCGCGAGGCGTGCACGAAAGTCTCGTTGCGGAAACTGTAGAACGGCTCCGAATAACCGGCCGAAGCGACAATCGCCGAGCAGCCGACCAGTTTGCCGGTGGTGGAATCTTCGAGGACGAAGAAATAGCTTTCTTCACCGTTGAAACTCACTTCGGCGGAGAACGAAGCTTCGCTCGCGGCGATCTTGTCGCTCAGACGTTCCACGTCATCCGGCAAGGACGTGACACCAATCGGGCTGTCCGCAGCCAGACGCTGTACCTCGCCCAGATCAGCCATTTGCGCAGGGCGCATCACCAGCATGGTGTCACTCCTTAATCTCAGTACTTACAGAAAAAAATAACCAGGCCTACACAGAGATCAATGTAGGAGTGAGCCTGCTCGCGATTGCGGTCTGTCAGAAACCAATGAGTCGACTGACATACCGCAATCGCGAGCAGGCTCACTCCTACAGTTGATCGGGTCCGGCATAAAATTTTGATCGGCGCCTGAAAAACTCCAGGCGCCGAAGGGTCTATCAGGCTTGTGTCAGTGCTGCAGCAGCGCGTTCGAAACGATCCAGGCCAGCATCGATATCGGCGTCTTCCACCACCAGGCTCGGGGCGAAACGAATCACGTCCGGGCCGGCCTGCAGAATCATCAGGCCTTCTTTTTCAGCGGCGTTGAAGATGTCTTTGGCTTTGCCTTTCCAGGCATCGCTGAGCACGCAACCGATCAACAGACCGAGGCCTCGCACCTCTGTGAACAGGCCGTACTTCTCGCCGATCTGCTCAAGGCGCGCCTTGAACTTGTCGTGTTTGGCATTCACGCCGTTCAGCACTTCAGGGGTGTTGATCACGTCGATCACGGCTTCGGCGACCGCGCACGCCAGCGGGTTACCGCCATAAGTGGTGCCGTGGGTACCGACGACCAGATGTTTGGCCAGCGCTTCAGTCGTCAACATCGCCGCGATCGGGAAACCACCGCCCAGGCTCTTGGCACTGGTGAGGATGTCCGGGGTCACGCCGTAGTGCTGATAGGCAAACAGCTTGCCGCTGCGGCCCATGCCGGTTTGCACTTCGTCGAACACCAGCAGCGCGTTGTTCGCGTCGCAGAGTTCGCGGGCACCTTGCAGGTAAGCCAGTTCGGCCGGCAGTACGCCGCCTTCGCCCTGGATCGGTTCCAGCACGACCGCACAGGTCTTGTCGGAAACCGCTGCCTTCAATGCTGCCAGGTCGTTGTAAGGGACGTGGGTGATGCCGGTGATTTTCGGACCGAAACCGTCGGAGTACTTCGACTGGCCACCGACGTTGACGGTGAACAGGGTACGGCCGTGGAAGCTGTTCAGCGCAGCGATGATTTCGTATTTCTCAGTGCCGAAACGGTCGAATGCAACACGACGGGCCAGCTTGAACGCGGCCTCGTTGGCTTCAGCGCCGGAGTTGCAGAAGAACACGCGCTCAGCGAACGTGGCGTCGATCAGCTTGTGCGCCAGGCGCAGGGCTGGTTCGTTGGTGAACACGTTGGACACGTGCCACAGCTTGTTCGCCTGTTCGGTCAATGCACCAACCAGCGCCGGATGCGCATGGCCCAATACGTTAACGGCAATCCCGCCGGCGAAGTCGATCAGCTCGCGGCCGGCCTGATCCCAGACACGGGAACCGGCGCCACGCACCGGAATGAAAGCGGCAGGCGCGTAGTTGGGAACCATTACCTGGTCGAAATCGGCGCGTTGTACCGCAGCGTGCTCAACGGACATCGGAGTCTCCTGATGAGAAACACCCGCCTGAAACTGGCGAGCGATGGGGGGATTGTAAGGACAGTTTTCAGCCCGGCCTTGCCGCCAAGCGACAACTTCTTATAGCGCAAACCCCGGATTTTCCCGGGTTTACGGCAATGCGACATATAGCGTCGCAAAGGCGCAGTTTAAACCGCACGCCGCTGTTTGCGCAGGACTGCTGGAGATCTTACTCAAGAGTGTTTTTCGTTGTGCGGTATATATGTACCGCACATCGATGCGTTTCACAGGGTTTGCTATGGAACTTTCCAAGGCAAACGGCCGCTCCCATGATTGATGAAAATCCAGCCCTCCACGCATCGCCATCCGACTCAGCGTTGCTGCCCAAGCCCGACGGGCACTATCAACCTCTGCTCGATGCCATTGCGCCGTGGCTCAGCCAGGCGCCGACCCACAGGCGCGATGCGCTGAAAAAAACCACGCCAGAGCTTTCCGCCCCGCTCCTGCAAGCGCCACGCAAAGAGCACGAGAAATTGCGCGCGCTCAATGCATTGCAGTGGGCTGCGCAAAACCGTGTCGAGCAAAACCTCGCGCGCCTGCTGGATGCCCAGTCCTTCGCCGAGCTACTGCTAGGCGCCGAGATAGAAAAACGTTTCGGCCTGAACCTCGATGTCAGGCAAATCTTCATGCGCCTTTACATCCCTGCGCATGCGCCGTTGCCTGGGCTCAAGTCGGGCGCCGCGCGCACCTGGACGGTCGCCTTGGTGGACGCCGCACTGCATAACTTTGAACGCCGCGAAACCACGGACGACGCCTTCGAAACCACCTCCGCCTATATCAGCCGCCCTACACCGGAGGGACAGTTCAGCGCGTTGCCAAAGATTCGCGAAAAAATGCCTATCCAGGCCTTTACGAAACTGTGCCGTGATCTGGACATCGGCCAGCGCTACAAAAATTATCTGGAAGACAACCTGGGCATCAGCAATCCCGTAGTCGCAGCGCTTCTGCAAACCCATGTCAAAGCCAGTGACAAAGCGGCCCTGATAACGGCGCTGCAAATGGCCTACATGCAAAAACTGCTGAGCGGCGATATCCACCGGCTGATTCTCGGCTTGCTCGATGGCTTGAAGTATCTGCGCCTGAATCGCCAGTCCTGGCAATGTCATGCGCTGACAATCATGAACGCCCGACTGACCGGTATCGTGCTGTTCGCCCCGGGTCTCGAGGTTACGCACACGACATCAAGAGTCGTGGCCTACATTCCGGATGACCCGCAGCATCCGATCAGGGAGTACGCCAGCACCGGCGAGTTTGCCCGGCACCTGACACAACGCCTGCAAGATCCGGACTATCAATCTTTTTTCAGTCGGTTCATCGATCATGAGGATCGTGGGCATTTCTTCGGCCAGTTGAACAATCGCCTTCTGCCGATCACCTGGCAACCGGTTTCCAGCGGTGATCCGCGCCCCACCTGGCGCGAGAATCCAGTCGAGCGCGCGCCTCTGCAAATGGCCGCAACAACGATCAAAGGCGACTTGTGGGTTTATCTCTACCAACGAAAACTCGACAAAATTCTCAACGATGCACGGGTTGTCGCCGTCTCCACGGCAGCGGTCGACTGTCAGGCTCGCTGGGCGCTCTGGGATTCGTTCAGCGAAGTGGCTGCGTCCCTGCTCAACATTGTCGCCTTCATCGCGTTGCCATTCGTGCCATTTCTCGGCGAACTGATGTTGGCGTATACCGCCTATCAACTGCTCGACGAAACCTTTGAAGGTATCGTCGATTGGGCGCAAGGCGCGTCCCGCGAGGCATTCGAACACTTAATGGGCGCCGTGGAATCCGCCGTTCAGGTCGGTACTTTCGCAGCGGGAGGGGTCATCGCTGCCAGCCAGTTTCGCGCGCTACTGCCGGAATCGGTGGTTGCGTTCATTGACCGGCTCACCCCGGCGAAACTGCCGAATGGCACCTCACGGTACTGGAAACCCGACCTGCACCTTTACGAGCAGACCACCTCCCTGCCCAAGAATGCAAAACCCGATGCGCTGGGCTTGCACGCTCATCAAGGTAAAACCCTGCTGGCCCTGGAAGACAAACTTTACGCGGTCAGCCAGGACAGCCCGTCAGCGCAATACCGCATCGACCACCCCGTTCGCCCCGAAGCCTATAAACCCGAACTCAAGCACAACCAGGCCGGAGTCTGGCAAACCGAACTCGATCAGCCGCTGGACTGGGAACGCAAGACGCTGTTGAGCCGTAGCGATCCGCACATGCGCCAACTGCCGCTTAGCTTGCAGGAGCGCCTGCTGGACATCAGTGGCTGCGAGGAAAATGCCTTGCGCAAAATGCACGTCGAACTTGGGCAGATGCCGCCTCTGCTAGCCGACACCTTGCTGCGCTGGCATCTGGACGCGGACATTCAGACATTCATCGAGCAGATCGGTAGCGAACGCGCCGAAGATTACCTTCAGGCCGATCCGGCCATCCAGCTGCAACTACTGCATGAGAGCGGCGACTGGCCAGCCGACAAAGGTGTGCACATGGTTGGTCGCAAAGGAAAGGTACTTTGGCAAACGCCCACGGCGGGCGTGCCGCTTCTACAGATTGATGCCTCAAGACTCGACGCCGGCGATCTGCTCAAGACCTGTCTGCTGCGCTTGTCGGAAGTCGATGCAAAAACGTTACTGAACGAAAAACCCCATACCACGCCGCCGACGCTTGAGAGCCGCACCCGGACTTTGCGTCGACGGATCGTCGAACTGGCACAAACCAAAAGACAAAGCCTGTTCGAGGATAAATATCGCAGCCTGCAACGTAACGCTGCCCCACTGGTTCAGGTGATGATGGACGCCGAACCGGACCTGCCCAAGACACTGGCGCAATCGATACTGGAAACGACGAACGAGCTCGAACGCGAACAGCTCCAGCGCACAGTATTGCCCCGTCGGCTTGCCGAACTGACCCGCGAAATCGGCCTGCAGGTGCGTGCGACTCGTGCACTGGAAGGGCTGGAGCTGAAAGCCACGCAGAACAATCTGGATACCGATCGCCTGATACTGCACTCGCTGCCGAGGCTGCCAGGCTGGTCGCAATCTTTGCGCCTGGAAGTCAGACACTACGCACATACCGGCCCCCTGATCGACAGCATCGGGCCGCTGGATGCCACCACTCGCAAAGTCCTGGTGCTGAATGAGCTGGGGCAATATCAGCCCTTTGACGATGCCGGCGAACAGCTTAGCGCTCCCGGCCACCTGCTTTTCAATCTGCTGCAAGCCTTGCCTGATGCCGAGCGCCTGGCACTGAACGTCGGCATCGGCGAAAGTGAAAAACTCAATCTGCTGATTCGCCAACACCCCCTGAGCCGAGAAGAACTGCTGCCGCTGCTCTCGCAAAACCCGAACCGCAAACCCGCCTACGACCCGAGCGTCATGCGCCTGCTCGGCGGCACGACCGGTTTTCAACGCATGCCCACTAACACTCCGACTTTGCAATCCCATGCTCACCGGCTGCTGCCGCATCTGTTGCCCGAAGAACTGGAGGCTTTTGTCGAGCGCTTGCAACGCCATCCAAGCGGGCCACGCGGGGAGTTGAACCGATTGATCATCGAGCGAGGTCGACTCGACGAGGTTCTAAATCCCTGGGTGAATGCGATTCCTGTTGTTCACCCCGAAACCGGCACCCCACTCACTACCGAGCAATATGCCATTCAGCGACACCGGCGCCGGCAGATGCGGGTCGACTTACTGGATTGCTGGAAACAACAAGTCTCGCTGCCAACGGACTCCGAGCAAATGATTGATTTGCGTCTGGCTCAACCGATCATCGGCGAACTGCCGGCGCTCGAAGTCAACTTCAGCCATGTCGACCACCTGACCATGGAGGGCGCCGAGAACACTCAAGGCCTGCATCAATTCCTCCGCTGCTTTACGGATCTGCATCGACTGGCCCTGCGCGGCTTTCGCCTCGGCAGCCTGCCGGAGGCAATCAATCAGTCACCTCAGTTGCACGAACTGATACTCGCCGATTGCGGCATAACCCTGACACCGCAAAGCCTGGAAAGCCTGGGCAAGCAGACGAAGCTGAAAACTCTCGACCTGTTCCGCAACCCGCTCGGACTCATACCCAATGTAGAAAAGATGCCGAAGCTGAATTACATCGACGTCTCGGAAACCGGCATTGAGCAATTGCCCATTGGCCTGCTGAGCCGCCCACAATTGCGAACCGCCTTGCTCAATGACAACCAGATTCACGCATTGCCCGCAGTGCTCTTCGAACTGCCTGGCAACGTGCCGGAAGGTTTCGATCTTGGCGGCAATCCAATTAATGTGACCGATCGCGAACGAATCAAACGCCACTTCAACCAGACACAGCAGGACTTTGGCGTTTTGGCCGAACAGGCCGACCTGCAACGCGTGCAAGCACTGTATACGCACATGGATCAGGAACAGGCCAGCGAGTTCTTTTACCTGCTGCCCGGGACGCTGGCCGAAGGACGAAACGAAATTGCGCGCCTTGAGAACGAATTCAGCAGCTTGAGCTCCGGACTCGCGACTTGGGTAACCGACCTGCCTGCACTCCACCCGATCAGTGGTGAACCCTTCACGCTTGAAGAAGTGCTGAACGAGCACGCGTCGCGACACGAATTCAAAAGCCTTCTGGAACAGAGCTGGCGACGCGAGCTGGATGAAGATGACTTCGATCAGGACAACGAACCGACCCACGACTTGAACCTGACATCCACCATTAACGGCGAACTGCCCGAACTCGACGCCGACTTCAGCCATGTATCACATCTCTACATGACAAGCCGTCCCGGGCGGACATCCGGCATCGAGAGATTTCTACAGACGTTTCCCAAACTCAAAGGCCTGACACTTCGTCAGTACCAACTTGAGCACATCCCCGACGCGGTATTTCGAATGGCCGATCTGACTCATCTGTCGCTCTCGGAGTGCCACATCACGCTCACGCCACAGGCCGTTGTCGAGCTTGCGCAGATGCATCGGCTGGATCATCTCGACTTGAGCGACAACCCCTTGGGCGAAACACCGGACGTCAGTCAGATGACGGAAATGACCCGGCTGCTGCTCGACAACACCGGGATCACCACGCTGCCATCGGGCCTGCTGCAGCTTGAGCAATTGGACCTGGCGGCACTGAACGACAACGCAATCACTGACGTCCCCAGTGACATCCTCGAGCTGCCAGCGGAGCGCGGCGAGAAGATCAACCTGCGCAACAACCCGTTCTCCGAAGCCAGCGTGCAACGCCTGCTCGCTTACTTCCGGAACTATCGTGTGGACTTTGGGGTGGAGGTGGTCATCAACCGGGCAGAACTCGAAGTGTCGACGTCGGAGGATTCCGAGATCGACGAGTGATCAACCTGCTCGCCGAGCGAGGCCTGTCAACCGCGCTCTGGCGGCACCGACGACAATTCGAACGGGCTGCTGCTGCGCCGCTGGTTGCGATCTTCCCGCGGCGTGGCGCCGAAGAAGTTGCGATAGGCACTGGAGAAATGCGGCCCCGAAGAGAAGCCACACGAGAGGCCGATCTGGATGATCGATTTGCTGGTCTGCATCAACATCTGCCGGGCCTTGTTCAGGCGCAGTTCCAGATAGTACTGGCTCGGCACACGGTTGAGGTATTGCTTGAAGATCCGCTCCAGCTGTCGACGCGACACGCACACGTGCTGGGCGATTTCGTCGGTGGTCAGCGGTTCTTCGATGTTGGCTTCCATCAGCAACACTGCTTGGGTGAGCTTCGGATGGCTGGAGCCGAGACGGTTCTGCAACGGGATGCGCTGACGCTCGCCCCCTTCGCGGATACGCTCGACCACCAGTTCTTCCGACACTGCGCCGGCCAGTTCCGCACCATGATCGCGGGCCAGCACCGCCAGCAACAGGTCGAGAACGGACATGCCACCGCACGCGGTCAGGCGATCACGGTCCCAGTCGAACAAATGACTGGTGGCGATGACTTTCGGGAAACGCTCGGCGAAATCGTCCTGCCAGCGCCAGTGCACGGCAGCGCGATAACCGTCGAGCAAACCGAGTTGCGCCAATGGATAAACGCCAGCGGACAAACCGCCAATGACCGTGCCGGCACGTACCAGTTGCTTCAGTGCGCTGCTGAGTGCCGGGGCCAGAGCGGTCGGCGGTTCATCGGCGAGCAGGAACAGTTTCTGGAAGTTTTCGAGCTTGCCGGCCCAGGCTTCACCGGGCAATTGCCAGGATCCTTCGGCCGAGGCTCCGGTAATGGCTTCGGCCTGCAGGAACGACAGTTCGTAAACCACGTCCGGATGCACACGCTGAGCAACACGCAAGGCCTCCTCCGCCAGCGCCAGCGTCAACGCTTTAGTGCTGGGCCAAATCAGGAAACCAATTCGATGGGCAGTCATGGGCGGGCAATCCGAAGCGAAGAACAGTGATGAAGGCAAGGGCCAATGCTAGCCCGAAAATGAACACAAATCTTGAGGCTGGCGCAGATCGCCTATCGGGACTGCAATACCTGTCCCAATGTAGGAGCTGAGGAGTGAAACGAGGCTGCGATCTTTTGATCCTCAAAAACAGATCAAAAGATCGCAGCCTTCGGCAGCTCCTACAGTGGATTGGCGCCAGCCTTCAGGTTGCGAAGCATGCACTATTCCGGTGCATACCGGCAGCCCTGAATTACTTGAGGCTGCCCGAGAGGAATTGCTGCAGACGTTCCGATTGCGGATTGACCAGCACTTCGCGCGGGTTGCCGCTCTCTTCCACCACGCCTTTGTGCAGGAACACCAGTTGATTCGACACTTCACGGGCAAAGCCCATTTCGTGGGTGACCACAACCATGGTGCGACCTTCCTGAGCCAGCGCCTGCATCACCTTCAGCACGTCGCCAACCAGTTCCGGATCGAGAGCCGAGGTCGGTTCGTCGAACAGCATCACCTCTGGTTCCATCGCCAGCGCACGGGCAATCGCCACACGCTGCTGCTCGCCACCGGACATGTGCCCAGGGAAAGCATCTTTGCGATGCGCCACGCCAACCTTGTTCAGGTAGTGCTCGGCTTTCTCGCGGGCTTCGGCCTTGGATACACCAAGAACGTGCACCGGCGCTTCCATGATGTTTTCCAGCGCGGTCATGTGCGACCACAGGTTGAAATGCTGGAACACCATCGACAGGCGCGAACGCATGCGTTGCAGCTGTTTCGGATCAGCGGCTTTCAGCGCGCCGTCCTTGTTCGCTACCAGCTTCAGCTCTTCGTTGTTGAGCAGAATCTTGCCCGCGTGCGGCTGCTCGAGCAGGTTGATGCAGCGCAGGAAAGTACTTTTGCCGGAGCCACTGGAGCCGATGATGCTGATCACATCGCCGGCTGCCGCTTTCAGGGACACGCCCTTGAGCACTTCGTGACTGCCATAGCGTTTATGCAGGTCTTGGACTTCAAGTTTGTACATGCGGTCGGTTCTCACAAAAACAGTCAGTCAGTCGTTGAGCAAGCGCCCGTGACGCAGCGCTTCGCGCCCCGCCACCTTGGCCAGCCAGAAACCGGGTTGGGCATAACGCAGCCGTTCAATGGCAAACAGCACCCCGGAGGTACCAGCACATACCGTGCTGACCCGATCGGACACAGGATCAATCACTTCAAAAATCTCGTCGCCCGCCTCGACCCATTCGCCGGGCTTGCGCAGAAAACTCACCACGCCAGGGTGCGGCGCCAGGAGCAATTCGGTGCCCTCGAACGGCATGCCTTCGCACGGTTCGTTCGCTGGGCTCGGCCACTCGCCGGTGATTAAACCTTGCTCGGCGAGGAACGCGAGAATGCCTTCAGCATACGCACAAGCTTCGGCGCGACCAGTGTCGGCCTGACCGCCCAGCTCAATCGTGGTCGCCAGACACGCCAGCGGAATCTGCGCATCGGGGAACTGACGCGACAGCCGCAACCACGGCAGCGAGCAAGCTTCATCGAACGAGCTGCCGCCGGAATCTTCCGCGAGCAAACCCACGCGCACATTCAGATGCGCAGCCAGCGAACGCCACTGCGGCCAGTGTTGCGGCAACGCATACATGTGCAGCGCGGCTTCGGCATCGCAATGCAGATCGAGCACCACATCGGCGGCGCAGGCATGGCTGAGCAACACGCGTTGCATGCCTTGCAACTGGCTGCTCGCTTCCGGCATTGCGGCCAAATGATCGGCCATCGCCTGACGAATCAGGCGCACATTGGCGTGCGGATCATCACCGAGACTGTCGGCCAATGCCGCCGCAACCGGCGCGCTCAACTCAACGAAATCACGGTTGAAATTCTTGCCGCTACCGGCCTCGAAACGGCCCTGATGATTGCCTTGCAGCAACTGCCCGAGACCCAACGGGTTGGCGACCGGCACCAGTTCGATGACACCGTTGAGCAAGCCTTGGGCTTCGAGTTCGCCGAGGCGCTTTTTCAGCTCCCAGGCGGTGCGCATGCCCGGCAATTCGTCAGCGTGCAGGCTGGCCTGAATGTAGGCTTTGCGCTCGCCGCGACCGAAGCGAAAGACCGAAATCTTGCGCTCGCTGCCCAGATGGCTCCACGGCAATACGTGATCGATGCGTTCCATATCAGTGCTTCCGCGGGGCCAGGTAGCTCAACCAGCGACGCTCGGCCAGTTTGAACAGCTTGACCAGAATGAACGTCAGGCACAGATAGAACACGCCGGCGGTGATGTACGCCTCGAACGGCAGATAGAACTGCGCGTTGACGGTACGCGCCGCACCGGTGATGTCGATCAAGGTCACGATGGACGCCAGACTGGTGGTCTGCAGCATCATGATCACCTCGTTGCTGTACTGCGGCAGCGCCCGGCGCAGGGCCGATGGCAGCAGAATGCGCTTGTACAGTTTGAAGCGCGACATGCCCATGGCCTTGGCCGCTTCGATCTCACCGTTCGGCGTGGCCCTGAGGCTGCCGGCAATGATCTCAGCGGTGTAAGCGCTGGTGTTGACCGCAAACGCCAGGCACGCACAGAACGTCGCGCTGGACAGCCACGGCCAGAAGATACTTTCGCGTACCGCTTCGAACTGGGCCAGACCGTAGTAGATCAGGAACAGTTGAACCAGCATCGGCGTGCCACGGATCACGTAGGTGTAAAGCCACGCGGCGCCGTTGACGACCGGGTTCTTCGAGACGCGCATCAGCCCCAGCGGCAAAGCCCCCAGCAGACCAAAAAACAGCGACAGCGCGAGCAATTTGAGGGTGGTCACCAAGCCGCCGAGGTACAGCGGCAGCGCCTCCCAAATGACGTTGTAGTCGAAGATCATAGATCAGCCGCCCTTACGCCTACCGAGTAGCGCTTCTCAAGTTGACGCAGGATCAGCAACGAAACACTGGTGATGACCAGGTACATCGCCGCCACTGCGAGGAAGAAGGTGAAAGGTTCGCGAGTGGCATCTGCCGCCTGCTTGGCCTTGAACATCATGTCTTGCAGACCGACCACGGAAATCAGCGCGGTAGCCTTGGTCAGTACCAGCCAGTTGTTGGTGAAGCCCGGAATCGCCAGACGAATCATCTGCGGCACCATCACCCGGAAGAACACCTGAAAACTGCTCATGCCGTACGCCATGCCCGCTTCGGCCTGACCTTTGGGGATCGCCATGAACGCGCCACGGAAGGTTTCCGACAGGTACGCACCGAAGATGAAACCGAGGGTGCCGATACCGGCGGCCAGCGGATTCAGATCGATGTAGTCGTCATAGCCGAGCAACGGTGCAACGCGGTTGAGCAAGTCCTGACCGCCGTAGAAAATCAGCAGGATCAGCACCAGATCGGGAATCCCGCGAATGACCGTGGAATACAGATCGCCCAGCCAGGCCAGCCAGCGCACCGGCGACAGGCGCAACGCGACACCGATCAGCCCGAGAACGATGGCCAGAGCCATGGACGACAAGGCGAGCTGAAGCGTCAGCCATGCGCCATCGAGGATGACAGCCCCGTAGCCTTTCAACATGATTCAGGTCCTCGAAAGTTGGGATGAAAAAATGGCGCAAACCGCAGAGATCCTGTTGCTTGCGCCATTTCGGACTTGTCGCAGAGACGGGTTACTTGCCGTAGATATCGAAGGCGAAGTATTTGTCCTGGATTGCTTTGTATTTGCCGTTTTCGCGGATGGCCGCGATGGCGGTGTTGATCTTGTCTTTCAGGGCGTCGCCCTTGCGCACTGCAATGCCTACGCCGTCGCCGAAGTATTTGACGTCGGTGAACGCAGGACCTGCGAACGCGAAGCCTTTGCCGGCGTCGGTGTTCAGGAAGCCGTCTTGCAGCAGAGTAGCGTCAGCCACGGTACCGTCGAGACGACCGGCGGCCACGTCGAGGTAGATTTCGTTCTGCGAGCCGTACGGCTTGATCTCGGCACCCAGTGGCGCCAGAACTTCGCGGGCGAAACGTTCGTGGATCGAACCACGTTGTACGCCGATGTTCTTGCCCTTCAGCTCGCTCAGGTTTTCGCTGACCTGAGTACCGGCCTTCATGACCAGACGTGCCGGGGTGTTGTAGTACTTGCTGGTGAAGTCGACCGACTTCTTGCGGTCTTCAGTGATCGACATCGACGACAGGATCGCGTCGATCTTGCGCACTTTCAGTGCCGGGATCAGACCGTCGAACTCTTGCTCGACCCACACACACTTGACCTGCATCTGCTCGCACAGAGCGTTGCCGATGTCGTAGTCGAAACCGACGATGCTGCCATCCGGCGCTTTCGAGGCGAACGGAGGGTAAGCCGCTTCGATACCGATCTTCAGAGGTTTTTCGTCAGCGAAGGCATTCAGCGACAGCACGGACAGTGCCAGGGCGCCAAGCAGCACAAGTTTCTTCATCTCGGGACTCCATCGGTAAAGGGCAAAAACGGCAGAGTGAGCGACAGCCCAATATGCGAATGGGTGAATCGGGAAATCGGTTGCTGCATCGGTAGGAAATTTCCCATTGAAACCTGGAGAGATTTCAACATCAGCCACGATGAGCGAGTGATCGGCATTCTAACGACAGGCCGGAAGCCGATATTTCTTCAATGCGACAACTAATTACAGATGCACAGAGAAAGCGACTTTGGCACATTGACAGCCCTGCAATTTCATGCAAGAGCGAAAGACAGTGAACCGATCTATGCTGCAAATTGCGGGCCTATTATTCGCAAACCCTTCTAATCCGGCAAGCGCAGCGTAATGTCTTATTTTTCACCGGGGGTTTTAAGGCTCTAAAACGGGGCGATGCGTTTCCCTTCGCCCCGTCGCGGGGCGGGCGGTTACACATTCGGTTACGTGGAAGGCACGGGGTAACAGCGGGAAATGTCTTACGGGAGAGGTCGATAATTATTGACCGACGATCGTTCCCACGCTCCGCGTGGGAATGCCTCCCTGGACGCTCTGCGTCGGCTTCTGGGACGCAGAGCGTCCCTTGCTGCATTCCCACGCAGAGCGTGGGAACGATCAATGAAGCCAGCCCAACCACCACAAAACCTCCAGGCACAAAAAAGCCCCGCCCGGCATACACCGGACGGGGCCTTCTTCTTTTCAGACCTGCTACTTAAGCAACATTCATCGTCTTATGCGTATCAATCAAATGCTGCACCACACCCGGATCCGCCAGCGTAGAGATATCCCCCAACCCGTCATATTCCGCCGTGGCAATCTTGCGCAGAATGCGGCGCATGATCTTGCCCGAACGCGTCTTCGGCAGCCCCGGCGCCCACTGGATCACATCCGGCGAAGCAATCGGCCCGATCTCCTTGCGCACCCAGTTCTTCAGCTCCAGACGCAATTGCTCGGTCGGTTCCTCACCATTCTTCAAGGTGACATAGACATAAATGCCCTGCCCCTTGATGTCATGCGGCACCCCAACCACCGCCGCCTCAGCGACTTTCGGATGCGCAACCATCGCGCTCTCGATCTCGGCCGTCCCCATACGGTGTCCGGACACGTTGAGCACGTCATCGACACGCCCGGTGATCCAGTAGTAACCATCGGCATCACGACGAGCGCCGTCACCGGTGAAGTACATGCCACGGAACGTCTTGAAGTAGGTATCGACGAAACGATCGTGATCGCCGTACAACGTGCGCGCCTGACCTGGCCACGAGTCGAGAATCACCAGATTGCCTTCAGCCTCGCCCTCAATAATGTTACCGAGGTTGTCGACCAGCGCCGGCACCACACCGAAGAACGGACGCGCCGCCGAACCCGGCTTCAGCGCGTGCGCACCCGGCAACGGGCTCATCATGTTGCCGCCGGTTTCGGTCTGCCACCAGGTATCGACGATCGGGCAACGCGACTTGCCGACATTCTTGTAATACCAATCCCACGCTTCCGGGTTGATCGGCTCGCCGACCGAACCGAGCAGACGCAGACTGCTGCCATCCGCGCCTTCAACCGCAGCCTGACCCGAGGCCATCATTGCGCGAATCGCGGTCGGTGCGGTGTAGAGGATGTTGACCTTGTGCTTGTCGACGATCTTCGCCACCCGGGTGATGTCCGGATAGTTCGGCACGCCTTCGAACAGCAACGTGGTCGCGCCATTGGCCAGCGGGCCGTAGACGATGTAGCTGTGGCCAGTGACCCAGCCGACGTCGGCGGTGCACCAGTAAACTTCGCCCGGACGATAATCGAACACGCGCTCGTGGGTCATTGCCGCGTACAGCAGATAACCGCCAGTGGTGTGCTGCACGCCCTTCGGCTTGCCGGTCGAGCCTGAGGTATAAAGGATGAACAGCGCTTCTTCGGCACCCATCTCTTTCGGCGCGCAGACAGTGCCCGCCACTTTCATCAGGTCTTCGTACCAGATGTCGCGATGTTGGTTCCACTTGATGTCGCCACCGGTGCGCTTGCAGACGATGACTTTCTGAATGCTGCTGGTTTCCGGGTTGGTCAGGGCGTCGTCGACGTTAGCCTTCAAGGAAATCTTTTTGCCGGCGCGGATGCCTTCGTCAGCGGTGATCACCACTTTCGATTTGCAGTCGATGATGCGACCGGCCAGGGCTTCTGGCGAGAAACCACCGAACACCACCGAGTGAATCGCGCCGATCCGGGTGCAGGCCAGCATGGCGACCACGGCTTCGGGAATCATCGGCATATAAATGGTCACCACGTCGCCGCGGTGCACGTCTTGACCACGCAGGGCGTTGGCGAGTTTGCACACTTGCTCGTGCAGTTCGCGATAAGTGATGTTGCGGCTCTCGGCAGGATCGTCGCCTTCCCAGATGATCGCGACTTGATCGCCACGCTCGGCCAGATGACGGTCGAGGCAGTTGTAGGAAACGTTCAGGGTGCCGTCGGCAAACCACTTGATGTCGACATGGTGATCATCGAACGAAGTCTGTTTCACCGTGGTGAAAGGTTTGATCCAGTCGAGACGCTTGGCTTGCTCGCGCCAGAAGCCGTCAGGGTTGACGACCGACTGCTGGTACATGGCTTTGTAGGTCGCCTCGTCAGTCAGCGTGTTAGCCAGAACCTCGGGACGAACGGGATACAGAGAAGCCGCACTCATCTTTCCTACCTCGGTGTAATAGTTGTTTTTGTATGACCCCGTTGTAGCCGGGCCGGCCCCATAGAACCATTCGACGATGGTAGTAACAACCCCTCCCCCCCGTGTAGGAGCTGCCGAAGGCTGCGATCTTTTGATCTGGATGTTTAGAGGCAAGATCAAAAGATCGCAGCCTCCGGCAGCTCCTACACGGGGATTGAGGTGATTTCGGGTATTGTTACCAAATCTGCCAAAGGTGTTTATCAAAACGCGCTCTGTTTACCCCCGCCCCATCTCCCTAAAATCCACCTCGCCGACAAGGCAAACGCGATTAACAACGTTACAGCCCCCACGAAGGCCGTTAATCCAGCTCTCAAGTAATAACCGCAAATGATGAAGTTCCACACGCAACCCTAAAAAGGTTGCGTGACCCCACTCGACCTTAAAAAGGTAAATTTGAAATGAAAGCTTTATTGGTTCTGGCCCTCAGCAGTCTGTGCGCAACCGCCATGGCAGATGAGGTTCCGACTGATGTCGCACAGCAACAACCGGTTATCGAGGAATACACTTACTCCACCCACCTGGATATCGCCAACGTTGTATCGATGAGTGAAATTCCGAACGTCTGCGAAGTAGTACCGGCGAAAATGGAGTACGACGACTCCAAAGGTCAGCGCCACATCCTGCGCTACAGCGTCATGGGCAACGGCTGCACCAATTGATGATTCGAGACTGCACCGAATTGGATCTCTCAGCGCCTCATTGAGGGTCGATTCCAGCCCGACTTAGGTCGGGCTCAGTTGTGTTTGAAGTCGTGCAAAAGGCTTGCAAAACACAAGATATAGTGAAAAACGCGGGTTTTTGCTCAAATCTTGAACAACCAAACCCCGACGAAAAAATTAATCAAAAAAAATTCTCACAGGCCAACATCCGCGAAAGCCCTGTAAACCCTCGCTCCGACTCAAATCCCCTTCCTGATCGACCGCCCTGTGCTGATTCGCCTCCCCCACGAGTGCATTTTTTTCCCTATAATGCCGCCCTAATCGGGTCAGCAATATTCCCTTACAGGGATCAAAAGCCATTCTGAAGCCCCGCAGTCGCGTCCAACGTGATCTGCGCCCGTCAGAGGCTCTCGGAAACCCGTACAAAATTCTGTTTGATGCCTGCGTTTAGCTGCTGCAAAGAACGATTCCTTTAGATCCAACGCGGTCTGTACGACCGTGTGAAAAACCAACCAATCAGGTTTCACACGGGCGACAGGCCCTCACGCAGGAGACGACACGTCATGCTGAGCTGGGACGAATTCGACAAAGAAGACAGTGAAGTAGCAACAGTGAAAGGCGCTAACGCCGGCCACGCTACTGAAGCCAACATGGACCGCCTCGACAACGCTGGCGGTGCCGCCGCGATCGAAGCCCGCGCCGTGACCGCCGACGACTCGGCCGCTGTCGCCCGCGCCAAGGCTGCACTGAACTCCCTCGACGTCGCCGAAGGCCTCGCCGAACTCGAAGGCGCCTCCGCCCGTGTCGCCGTTGACGAAAAGCGCATGATCAACTGCCGCGCTGACCTCAACCAACTCGTGCCATTCAAGTACGACTGGGCCTGGCAGAAGTACCTGGACGGTTGCGCAAACCACTGGATGCCGCAAGAAGTCAACATGACCGCCGACATCGCCCTCTGGAAAGACCCGGAAGGCCTGACCGACGACGAGCGTCGCATCGTCATGCGCAACCTCGGCTTCTTCTCCACCGCCGACTCCCTGGTTGCCAACAACCTGGTACTGGCGGTGTACCGCCTGATCACCAACCCGGAATGCCGCCAGTACATCCTGCGCCAGGCTTTCGAAGAAGCGATCCACACCCACGCCTACCAGTACTGCATCGAATCGCTGGCCATGGATGAAGGCGAAATCTTCAACATGTACCACGAGATCCCATCGGTCGCTAAAAAAGCCGCCTGGGGCCTGAAGTACACCCGCTCGATCTCCGATCCGAAGTTCGAAACCGGCACCCCAGACACCGACAAAGAACTGCTGCGCAACCTGATCGCCTACTACTGCGTTCTGGAAGGCATCTTCTTCTACTGCGGCTTCACCCAAATCCTCTCCATGGGCCGCCGCAACAAAATGACCGGCGTCGCCGAGCAGTTCCAATACATCCTGCGCGACGAATCCATGCACCTGAACTTCGGCATCGACGTGATCAACCAGATCAAAATCGAAAACCCACATCTGTGGGATGCCGAAATGAAGGAAGAAGCGACCCAGATGATTCTGCAGGGTACGCAGCTGGAGATCGAATACGCGCGTGACACCATGCCTCGCGGCGTACTCGGCATGAACGCGGCGATGATGGAGGACTACCTGAAGTTCATCGCTAACCGTCGTTTGTCGCAGATTGGTTTGAAAGAAGAGTATCCAGGGACGACCAACCCGTTCCCTTGGATGAGCGAGATTATGGACTTGAAGAAAGAGAAGAATTTCTTTGAGACTCGGGTTATTGAGTATCAGACTGGTGGTGCGTTGAGCTGGGACTAATAGTCCCGCTCGGCACGATTTGACGATTACTGCCTGAGTCAACAAGTCGAGAAAGTAAAAAGCCCCGATCTGATCGGGGCTTTTTTATGCATGAACAATTACTTTTTAATGGGTCATTGGTATTTTTTACACACAATCCCATATACCACAGAGGCTATCTTACTAGCCAGTAATGGTGGCACAGCATTCCCAACCTGATGAAACTGATGAGTTCGATTACCCTGAAAGAAGTAATTATCAGGGAATGTCTGAAGTCGAGCCGCTTCTCTCACTGTCAGACTACGGCACTGTTTTGGATCATAGTGAATAAAATAGTGACCATCCTTGGAAATATGACTGGTAATTGTGGTCGCTGGAAGCTGTTCAAGTTGAACCCTAAAGCGATCACTAAACTTACCGCTTTCCCAGTTTTTATGAGCAGGTGCAAGACCCGAAAGAGTGAATTGTTGATGCCCTTTTGGAGACGTCTTGTAAGCACGAGCATACACACTGGCGAACATGTAGCGACGTAGATCAGAAGGCATATGCCCCCTCGCGTCATGATTCAGCCAATAATCCAGTTTTTCATCGCGATACCATCGATCCAAGCTCTCATCCTTCGTTTTTCCATCTCCCTTGCGACGGGGAACGCGAAGAGCCCCGACCTCTAGAGATGCAGAAAGAAGAGCCTCGCGCGCAATCTTCATTTCGGAGCTAAGCTTTGGCTCCAATCTACTATCGACCTCAGAAATAAGACCATCGAGATGGTTAGCTACTTCTTGATACCAAGCCTCGCCATTATCTACTTGCTTGGTCAGGCGACTTCGCAACGGAGGCAGGTTATCGAGAACCTGTTTTGTACTTACACGATCAATGGCCTTCGGAATACTTTCATATTCTTCAATACATCCTTTGTCATCCAAGGCGATACCCAGAAGGATTACACGATGCCTTGCCTGAGGAATTCCATATTCCTCCGATTTAATAATAAACCCTCTAGGATCTACCTTGCTCACGTCCTCGCCAGGACCAAAGGTCTGACCCGTTACAAGAGAGCAAATACGATACTTTATGCCCGGACTTGAATCCCCCAAAGCCTTATTAGGATCAGTCAGATCCTGCAGAATCTGACTGAAAATGCTCTCGCCGGCGATCTTGGAAGATAGAATTCCTTTAACGTTTTCCATCACGAAAACAGCTGGTTTTCTTTCCTTGATGATTCGCAAATATTCTTTATACAAAAAATGGCGATGGTCATTTTCAGCACTGTAATCAGCCTTACCTTGGTTGCGCGACCGCCCAACAATTGAATAGGCTTGGCAAGGTGGCCCACCTATCAAAACCCAAGGCCGATCTTCGAGCCGTCTGTCTAGAATGCTATCAAGCTCTGCATCACCTTCCTCGGAACCCAAAGTGATGCATCTAGCTTCCTCTTCAGCCTCTAGCCACTGAGACTCACTCAAATCGCTATACGGCTTCTGACTATTGCCATTACAAAAGTTGTAATAGTCGCTCAGTCGGTCAGGATTTTTTTGCTTGAGCAGTCTATAAAAGGCTCTCAACTTGAGCGTTTCGCGAGCAATAGGGTTCATTTCGGCCGAGACTAGAATCTCAAATCGGGAGCCACCTCCCGACGAGGCAAACCCCTCGCCGAGACCTCCAGGGCCAGCGAAGAGATCGACAATTTGAATTGGCTTCGAAAGCTCAGTATCACATTCGATGGCGGTGTCTCGGCCTAACGGCAAATTCATCTGGGGCTCATTCATGGACATAGTCAGTAGAGAAAGTCAGGTCTCGGTTGATGGCCGGGATTCGCGGCGAAAATACATCTCCCGAAATGAAAATCCGGAGCGGTTGCATCGGCACTGCTTCAGGTTTCGCCAGTACGAGCGAAAATCTACCAAGCTGATCCGGTCTCCTCACAGAGCATGCACCTTCGTTGGTTGATGACACAGGCGTCCGAGTAAAAAGAATGCGAGGACAGCTGGCAAGCGAAACTGAACCGATATGTGAAGTGCGAAGCCATGAACCTAGCTTTCAAGCAAGACAGGATAGTGGTCAAGCCTAAGTGGCGCGAAAATCATAAGCAGAAGCTGAGATCACCCGGATTCCGTAAACGCACTCAGATTGTAATCAAAAACACGTATCTTGGCCCGGTTTTTTCCGATCGGGATCCTCGAGAATTCCGTACGGGTGAACCGAACTAATCAATACCTAGTTTTCAATCTCCAATAGACTGACAGGAACTTTACTCCCACCCTGTCAACCACCTTAAAAGTGGATTTAGGGGACGAAAAACAATGAGGAGCTCTGATTCTTGATATACACTTCCTGATCATCTCTTACAGAACGACGATGCCATTCAGAAATTATAAGGTTAAAAAATTTAACGCTAAAGCATATCTCACGAAATTTAAAACCTTTACAACTATATCGTCAAGTTTCGTTGTTTTATTTAATGATGAAACATCGAGTTGAGGAGTATCTGCCCCTTCTCTTCTGCTGATCAACTCAAATCAAAAATAACAATAGAAAACGCTACAGTGATCGCCAGCTCAATATTCGATAAAGCACTCTCGTGAGCCACGTTATGAGGCTCTCCCGAAAATGCCGGAATAATTCGAATATTGTAAAGCGGCGTTTTTGCTGAGTAGTTGGGACCATCCGTGGTGGAGCGTCTGCCCACCACAGATATTTCCATTCTACCAGTCCAGCTGGGAAAGTTTCAGATCCTCCTCCGCAACCTTAGCGCACTGAACGCGGCATAGTTTTCCATCAGCCTTGAGCAGAGCATCGCCTTTGCCATTGAGGTTTTCGGCACCAGCCTCATCCAATACAACACGACTTTCTGTTCCGCTTTTTACTCGCAAAGCGAGCTGTGACGGAAGGTTGGAACGCAGGTTCGTACTAATAACCTCAGCACTAGGTTTTTGTGTGGCAATGATAACGTGTATTCCTGCCGCGCGAGCCTTCTGAGCCAAGCGTTTGAGTTCCTGCTCAATCTCTTTCTTCGATTGAGGGTCATGCGTTAGATCCGCGTACTCGTCAAGAACAACAAGCCACCATGGGAGCTTTTCATCCGCGCTCGAAGCAGAATTGAACTCTACCAAGCTCCTGCATCGCTTCTGCCGGAATTTCTCGTAACGTCTTTGCATCTCTTCCACAGCGCTCTTCAATAGAACGACTGCGTCGGTGTCTTCCCAGCCAATTGTACCAATGAGATGTGGTGATGTTTCAAAGGGGACAAGCTCAGTGCCCTTCGGGTCGATAAGCATAAGCCTCAGCTCTGACGGACTATAGAATCTTACTAAACCGAAGAGCATTGTATTCAAAGCTTCCGACTTCCCACTACCCGTAGTACCCGCGACCAGGAGGTGTGGCGAGTTCGACGAAGAAAAGTTAACGATCACCGGTTCGCCATATCGATCTTCACCAAGGGGTACTGCTAGCTCTGTAATTGGTCGTTCCCACTTATCCCAAAGGTCTGCTGCATTCACGTAGTAGCGTTGCTCAGTTCTCTTCGGAACATCGATGGTGACGTACCCCTTATCGATGTCAAAGCTTATGTTCTGATCCTGCTCGAGCTCTAGTTTTAGTTTAAGGGCCTGGGATCTTTCAAATAGCTTGCGCGGATCGACGCCTGTACCGGCTTTCACTTTGAATAGAATAGATGCAGGGCCCTCAACGATAGGGTGATCACCCTTGAGAGCAGAGGAAACCGCGACATTATGCGACGCAAAACATCCAAGGATTTCGTCATACATCTTACCAAGTTCAGTCTGTGACATACCCCTAGGAGCGAGCGCGACAATTTCGGCTTTGGCTATCGGACTTACTGCGCTATCCCTTCCCCCCACCGTAGAGCTCTGCTCCTCACTCCAGTCGCTTCCCGATCCACTGAACGCTATATGTTCCTCAGGCATCGCCCCCTCCGAGCCACTTACAGCTATTTTTTGGCTAGCGGAAGGCTCATCTTTTATTGATATAGAACCAACTTGGCCAGATATAAGCCTTTCATCCATTCGAACTTTAACACTACGATTAGGACGACCAATAAGCTCAAGGATGTGCGCACGCGAAGAACGTATAACTGTAATGGAGTCTTTAAAATCGCGCTCCACTTCAGCTTGGGAGCTTTCCCAGAGACAAATTGAATACAACGAATCTAGAGATCGAATTCGATACTTTCCTTCACGGAATAGCTGCCGAATCTCTTCTGGAATTGTTCGAGCATCCTCATCTTCAACCAGTATGTCATCCCGTACTACACGTATTGCATCAGCACCAACACTTTCAATTGCTGAAAGGAATCTCTCGCGCCACATTTCTGCGTCAACATTCTCACTACCGCCGTGAGCCGAACTAGACAGAATTTGCTCGAGGAAAGTACGTGTTCGTACCACCTGAACGACTCCGTGGGAATCGAAGCTTTGTCGAAACTTGCCTTCGAGCACGAGAAGATCCACTTCGAGTCGGCCACTCGCATCGCGCTCTATTATTACCCTGCACATGTCTGCTCGGATATTTGCAGCACCACCAAACCAAGCCGTATGCTCGTCAAGGCTAATCCAAGCCAACAAGCCGTCGCTGACATTGGCAGGAAATTCTTCGTCAGCAAATCTTCGCGCGATGCATAGACCCAAGATTTCTTCTGTAACGCGCGCGACCCCCATAGCTTGCAATGCAAGATGAGGGGACAATTTACGAGTCTCCTCATAAACTCGTTTAGCCAATTCTCCAAGGATTCTATTATCGCCGTCTAAGTCACTTGAGTCTGGCACTAACTTACGTAGTTTCCTCGCTAAGCGAGCCTCGATGAGCGCACGCCCAGAATGCGATGAAACGATTAGAGTGCTAAGACCATTACTACCAATGTCTGTCTCTACACTTAGAACATCAGGAGCACCGGCTTCCACTGACTCGATCTGTTCACGCGAAATATGTCGCTCCAACGTTATAACCCAGTGGCTATTCTGATGGAGGGCCCTAAAGACGCGCGCGGAATCTTGAAAATTGATACGCAGCTCAACGAAATCAATATTCTCAGGCTGACTTGGAGAGACAGGACAACTTCGGTTTGCACGAACCACGAGAGTTCCCCACGCTTCAAGAGAAACATCGGGAGCACGAGGACGCATTACGATGGATATTGCACCGCCACTACCAGCTGACTCCAAGCAGATCGGTCGATCCAGAACGGCATCGAAAGCCCCTGCTCGTCCTTCCGAAGGAGGCTCAGTATTCTGCTGGCTGATAACACTTTCTTGGAGCACATGAGTCACCACCGAAATATCGAAGGATTGCCCATCTAGTGCACCAGCAAGATCCGCGCCTAAATCGAACTCGATGAAAGCAAGATCTCTAGCAGGGAATAATCTACCGCTCCCAGACTTACGCTCCTCACTTGGGAGTGCTTCAACCAAGCGAGCAATTTTTTCCCAGCGATTTTTTGGAGCTGCTACGGTTAGAGAAATCCGCAGGTCAGAATATCCCTTTGTCACCAGCTCGATTAGTTGTGCCGGCACTACGTCAGAGGATGGTAGCAACAGGAGTATGGAGAGCCCATCTCGCTTGAATGGATGAGCATCTAGGTAATCCACGATTCGAGCAGCGATTGATCTCAGGGCATGCTGATCGACCGAAACATCGGCAGATACTCTCGTTAGCGGTGCAAATTCTTCAAACCACGCAATTTCGGAGCGCGCATGAAGAATTTCTCCTGACTTACCCATTGCAGTCGGTGGGGATTCATGTGGCGATAGAGTTTCCAGCCAATCTAGATACTGGTCACCGTCCGAAACAGAAAAGGACGCAATACCAGTCATGCAACTGCTTGCAAGCTTTAGACATCTCTGTAAATACGAAGCCACCCATCGCATCCGCAACGCATGCGTTGGCAACATCAATCGGCGATCTTCTCCGCAAAAGGCTAGCATGTCCAAACCAAGTACAGCCTCAAGGACTCGAGGTCTAGTTCCGTCAGGAACATGATCGACACGCACCGATGCAATTACGGCTTGCCAAGCATCAGTAAAATCATTAAATGCCTCGATCGACAAGCCTGATTTGCGAAGCGACTTTCGCAATCGTTGACGCTGGAGTAACAACTCATCGGTAGTGGTATCTAGTCCATCGAAGACTGACGAGTCGCTGGGTTCTATAACGCGCAGTGACTTGTCTCGCTGGAGGAAGGCGTTCAGCCAGTCTTCCGACCCTCCACCTTCAGGTAATCGCAACTCCCCGATGGTGCTCCACGCTGGCGAATCATCGGCAGCAACAAGCAGCCAAAAAAATGCTAGGAACGAAAGGTGTTCCGGAGCCCACTCAACCCTATCAAGGCACTCAATGAGCTTTCCATATTCATCCGTGACAGAAATCGACAACGCAAGGGTTGTCCAAGAAATCGGTGCCTGCACTTGCTCCGTTTCATTATCGCTCTCCCTCTCTTCCACCAAGCCTGGAACTTCGCACTGCTCAGTGAGGCAAGGGTCTACCGACAACTCACAGGCGCCTGGAATGTCACGCGTTTCGTCAATTAGTGACTTCAAGGTCGGGCCATAGATAAAAGCAAACAATCCCCGAGTCGCGCTTAGCTTGGCTTCATTATCGGCGCACTCAACATGAATTTTTGCTGGTCGGATGCCTTCATTCAGTATTTGTAACTGACGAATAATTCTGACCAACTGGATAATAGGGTTGGAAAAGCGAGCAGCTGGTGGCGCCGCAACTCTTTCAACCGCCTTCCTTGTCCGAGTCGTAAGCAAATCTATAAGAGGTTTCAATCCCTCAATCATAGGCATTGACAGCAACCGCTCTGCATCAGCCTGAAGCTTAGAGTTCAGACCTTGCACCACGTCTGAGGCATCTAGCTCCACTAATCTTGAAGGGGCGGCGTTCTCGATTTCGGTACGCACACGGTCGCCCAGCTTTAGTCCCGCAGAGTCTTTCTGAAAAAGCTGTTCGAAAATTGTGTAAGGAATTTCACGTCTGAGTGCGTCACTTGGTGCGGAGGCATACTTTCTGCATAGCTCAGCAAATTGCTCACGTCGTAGAGGCGCTAATTTATCGCCCGCCTCATCGACAAACTGAGCAACATCAGCCAGCTTTATGACATCGTCAGGATCAAGTTCGCTTCCACCTGCGATGAGCTCTGCATGTCGTGCATTGAGTTCCAAGCGGCGCTTGATTCGTGTATCGACGCCACCTTTTCGCCAAAGAGGATCCGGAAACATTTCAAGTTGATGGAAGCACTCACCGATAATGCGATCTGTAACCAACTCATCCTTAGCCGCATCCGAACTAATCCAAACCTGACAGGCCTCAAAAGCAAAGGCGGCAAATCGCCGAACTGGAACTGGCTCAATGTCGGGATGAATCAGACTGATGACTTGGAGTACTCGCTCTTTAAGCAAGGTTGGAACCCTACTATCGCTGCCGGATATTTCATCCCAAGCAGTTTTGAGCATAAGCTCCGGTATTCCACCTTCAACCCCAGCATAATCATCAAAGCTACCGTCAAGAAAATTACTATCCCGAAGAGTAAATAGATTCTGGAGACCTTGCTCGTCAGATTGAACTTTCGTCTCGAGATAAACTAGCCCGCCCTCATTATGATTACGATAATAAGTAATCGAAAGACCTGGTTCTGCAATATAACCGGAGGGAACGATATTTTCGATACCCTCATCTCGCGCAACAACTAGCCTAACGGCAGCCATGGGGGAGCCCGGGATATTTCGATCCCACAACTTAACAAGCTCAGAGAGTTCTTCGCGCTGCAGATTCTTGATACGGAAGCATTGGTGCTCAGCATCTGGATTGCGTAAAAAAGCAGAGTTGATGACTTGGAACGCTGTATTGGCAATTACAAAGGCGCTCATAATGTAACCTCCGCAGAAACCATTCGAGTCGCATCAGAATAAACACGAAGCATTCCTGTGGCGCGCATCTGCTCCGCAAGCTGACGTTCGTTCTCTTCAAAAATTGTTGCGTCGAAGTCTTTTAAAAGACCTGATTTACCCGCAGCCTCACGTCCAACAATCAAGCCACAACGATCGCCAAGCCAGTCAGTAGTAAAATTCTCAAACGATCGCTCGGACTGGGGGCCACACGCAAGCACCAGCGTTTCAATCGCCTCAAGTTTTAACGTAAAGTGGCGACGCCCCTTATTAGCATTCAGCAGACCACAAAGTGCTGCAGTACCACTAAAAAAACCCCTTATTTTGTTACGTTGAGTGGAGGATATCTTCCCTTCTAAACTTTCTGCCTGCTGAATTGAAGCCTCTTCAATATTTGACAAAATATCTTTTAGACGCTTCTGAGAAGCTCGGCGGAGTTGCGGGTGAGCACCTGCACAGTCGACAATTATTTTAGCTCGTTCTTTTCCGACGTGCTGCGCGGAACGTGCTGCCTCTAGAAGAACAAGCCAGATTCCAGTCCAATTCATTATCGCCCTTATGCGTTGAACCTCCGGAACACGTTGGTGAGAAAGGATGCTCGAAATCCCATCCCGAAAAAGGTTGTCAAGATCATCATTCAGCACCTTGGAGTCCTTTTCCAAGGTGTCATACACAGGCTCTAAATCGCTCGGACCGTGCTTGATAAGTGTGGCAGCTAAGAGCTCCAACGGTCCTTGCGCATCGGCGGGGTACAGCGATTCGAAACCTGCTCTAATTTTGGCAAGGCGTTCAAAGTCTGGATCGTGGCGAAGCACGGAAAATGCAAACGCGCCACCACCGCGAAGATATCGCCGCTCATATTTAAAAGACTTATTTCGAATACGCGCATCCCAATGAACCAAAGACCGCGTGTATGGAAAAAAATGAGTTCTTTCCCAACGTTTTGACTTGACGGCGTTTGGTACAGCAAGTTCAACACAGCGCAGCAAATGAACTATAGCTTTTCGGGACTCTACGTCTAACAACACAGCAGAGCACTCCGTCTCGGTAAGTTCATTATCAGCCGCAACCAACCGGCGAGCAAATGCGTGTGAACGTCGAGAAATGCGGACTTGTGCAACCTCGGCCCCTGGTAAAATGCCGTCTGGGCAGCAAAGAACGAAGTTTAATAATTCTAGGCCTGGGTAGTGACCCGCGCCGTCAATATCAAGTACACCTCCGAATAGAGCCTTTGTGACTTCCGGTCCCGTAAGTGCGGCGGCCATATCAGATCCCTCCTACTTGAATCACGCCCATGTCTATCGAAACGCTTTGAACTTTCCCATCCATGAATAGCTGTATCTCACTATCAACGACATTAGTCTGAGCAGCAAGGCGTCCTAAGAACGCCCGGATACGTCTAATTTCTTGGGCATAGAATTCCTCAGAAACGTACCCAGATGCCGACCTCGTAACGCACTCAAAGGACAGTAAGTCCAATCCTATGTCGATGTTTCGGCCGTCACGTTCTTGAACCCGTACTACGACTGTTCTGTCGATCCAATCAACGGATTCACATATGCTCCAGACTTCATCACCCTTTGGCCAAGCTTTCCTCGCTGGAAGCAATTGAAGCTGGGCGGAAGAAATACGACGCGCAATTATTGCGGCATCGTTGCTTGCACGCCCAAAAGCGGGATCGACCAGATGAAGGGTTGCTTCACTCCTTGGCATACGAAGCCCCTGAATTGAATGAAGTCCCGCGACAACAACATTTTTCAATCGAACTTGCTCGGGAGAGGTTAACCTTTCAGCAATGACGCTCAGAAACTCGTCACCAAAACGGAATCCGATTCGAGCCATTAGGGATTTTTCAGCAGCTGCGTCGTCAAAAATTGATCTGCGGCGTAAAGCCCTCACCGCACGTGCCCCCACTTCGGTTTCTCTTGCTCGTTCCGCCTTGGTTTGGGGATTACCAATGAAATCATCAAGTCCTTGAGCTGCATCTACAAGCTTGCTATCCAACCGGAACTGCAGATCCAGCTGCCCTTCAGGAAACACCCCTCCCACATTGAGGACTCTGTCGTCAACCGCTCGTGAAGCAATGCTCCCAGGATCAAGCCGTCGAAACACGGTGAGAACAGGAATTCCTTTGTACAGCCTGTCTTCCGACATAGCGGGAGGGGGTGAAAACAGCAAATTGTAAAATGCCCAAGAGTGCTGCCAACCGACGCTGCTATGTTTTGTCGTGGATTTCTTATGGACGTCTTCGCACTGTAATCCTCCAGTCAGGAGGTATGAGACGAGCATCAACATTTCGCGGATTGTAACTACTTGACCAAGACGCTCGACCGCCTCAAACATTTCCTCAAGCCGGGAAATTCGCTGTGCTGCGAGCGCCTCCTCCGCGAGGAGCGCTCGATTGTGTCGGATGGGGCATGTGTCGACCAGTGAGCACGTTGCACAACCTTGCCAGCGGCGTCCATCTTCGGCCCAGCTTTGGAGCGTCCTACGCAACAAGCCTGCTATTCCACCGGCACGTGCGGATGAAACTGATTGGTAGTTGAGATTGACGATGTGGACGGAGCCATCTTCGGAACTGAGGCCGCTGCTAAAAGATCGCTCAAACAATGAAATGATCTGACGACACACATCGCCTGCAGCGCTCGACTGAACGATCGCCCTGAGCCGGCCTTCATTTGCGCAAACAACTAATACTTCGTTGCCGCGTTCGGCGCTTCTCTCGAGCAGCGAAGCGGCCGCCAGCGGATCTAGTTCGGAGAAATCTTTATGGATTCGCAAACCAGGATGTTGCTGATCCGATATATGCTCAATTAATTGAGTAGCGTTGCAGTGACTCTTCAAGAGTTCGCGCGATGTAGGAACGCTATATCCAAGAACACACTCGATGAGACGGCGGCATAAATGGGTTTTCCCGTGCCCCGCATCTCCAGTAAGAACGATACATCGAGCCCCCTTTGACACTGCGCGCGTCGCATATTCAAGCGCTACCGTCTGGAGTTCGAGACTATCCTCGCCCGTCTGGTATTCCTCATAGATCTGCTCGTGTGCGGCACTAAATGGCAAGTACCGATTAAGACGACCAACGTGGCTGTTTATGCGCGGAACTAGGTTTTCCGTCAATTCCTTTCTCTCCCTCGGACAATGCGGCGATCCAATGCAGCGACAATCAGTATCAAAGTCTAACCAAATGGCCATTATACAGCTACCAGAATGAGCCCATTCTGTTTAATCGGCTACTTCGAGCGTTGGCGCCTTGGCTCGATTGGTCAAAATCCCCAAGATCCAACCATTTTGGATCATCGATACTCTTTGTGATCACGACGAAAATCCCCCCATCGCCTAAGCTGACGTGAACCCGCTTTTACTTAGGGAACCGATCCCAATTGTGATTATCAGGCTGCTCAATCTGACGCACATGCTTGTCTAAATTGGTACCGCGCCTCTCTATGCGCATAGCTTCATCGAGAGCAAATCTTGGCAAAAAAGCTAAAATCGCGTGATGAAAAAAAATCAAAATTCTGGATAAGCTGGGAGTGAATCAATGAGTGCAGACATAGTCTCCTCAGAACATCGGTCTAAGATCATGTCGATGATTAAAGGCAAAAACACGAAACCAGAAATCATCGTGCGATCGGTTTGTCATGAATTGGGACTTCGCTTTCGCCTGCACAGGAAAGACTTACCCGGAAAACCTGACTTGGTCTTCCCTAAGCATCGATTGTGCATATTTGTCCACGGCTGTTTTTGGCACCGACATCCCGACTGTAAATATGCGTATACGCCCAAGAGTAGGATTGAATTCTGGTTACCAAAATTAGATAAAAACGTTGAGAGGGATCTGCATGCGCAGAAAACACTGCTTTCTCTGGGTTGGCGAGTGCTGGTCATTTGGGAATGCGACACAAAAAACAGAGATTTCCTACGTAAAGAAATCCAGAAAACGTTCGGCTTAAGTACTTGAAACCTAAATATACCGACAGCTTCGTGAGTGGGTGACGCTTCAGGTTGTGCCAACGCTGCGTGATGCTCGACCGTCGCAATCTGTCGAGCGTCCGACGTTGAGTGTTTTGAGTTGGCCGCAGATGTCGCTGAGTACGTTGCACTGGCAGGATGAGCCGTGGATTCGGTTGCGAGATATGCCTTGTTTGTTGGCGAATGATCCGTTTAATCGTCATGAGTCCTGGTGGCGCAAGGCTTCGCGATTGTTGCGTGGTTGCTGACGGTTTCAAGATCCGCTGTTTGAGGTTCAAGCAGCGGATTTTTTGTGTCTCCAAATGCTTGGGGCTGCTCTGCAGCCAGCGGGAGCAAGCTCCCTCGCCACAGGGTGACGCGAAGCCTGCAATGGCGGTGTGAGGATTGAAATTTGGTTGGTGCCGATAATCGCCAGCAGGCTGGCTCCTACAGGTTTTGCATCATCCTGAAAACAATCAGTGCAACCCGCGCCGCCTCCCGCTATTAATACCCCTCCCCCACTCAAGGATCCGAGCCCCACCATGAAATTCGATCTCGCCTACTGCCTCAGCCTCGACGACAAGTTGTCGATCTATGATGTTCGCGATCTCAATTTCGATGAGACGGTGGCGTTTGACTCTGCGAAGGAACACTTCCAGTGCCCCAACGATGCCTGTCGCTCGGCATTCGAGGCGTCCAACGAGTTGGGTACGTTCAACGCCAAGAACGTGAATTACGTGCGCACGCCGCACTTCAAGAATCTGCCCACCACGCAGCATGTGGCGGGTTGTCCGTACGTGAGTTTGAAGGCGTCGGCGTCTGGCGTTGAGACGGCGGATGGCGAGGTGGATGACGGTCGTGAGGAGCACTTCCCATCGGAGTTGTTGCTGACCCGCCGTGAGTATGTGCGCAAGCCTGTCGCGCCAGCGGGGGTGGCGGATGTGTTGCGCGATGATCCGGTACGGGTGGCGGCGGACGGTGGTAAAGAGTCGGCGGGGCGTGAGTCGGCGCCGGACAAGACCAGTGTGTTTGCGCATCCGGTGGAGTGTTTTGTTTCCAACTTCGCCGACAAGGAGTTGCTCAAGCGGATGCCGTTGAAGGTCGGCGAGCATTCGGCGCCGTACAGTTCGTTCTTCAAGAAGATTGAGTATCTGACGGACAACAAGGGGCTGATTTACTGGGGGCGGATCAAGAAGATCGAGGACTTCCACAGCGGTGCCAGTTTTCGCATCGATTTCGAGGACAAGGTCTGGTTCAAGAAGCCCGAGGACAGTAAGAAGAAGCCGTATCCGGTCAGCGTTTATCTGAACAAGAAGCTGATCGACAACTACCGCAAGCGCAAGGCGTTTCTGGAGGAGATCAAGCACGCGGCGGATAGCGACAAGGCGTTGTTCTGTTTCTTCTATGGCGTGACGCCGGAGTTGAAGCAGGTGCCTGGCAAGAAGAACCCCGAAAAGCCTTTCGAGGTCTTCAATGCCAATATCGAGAACCTGGATCACTTCATTATTCGTGAAGCGCCGGGGCTGGAGTGACGGTCAGCCCTGGGGCAGTTGCAGTTTGACGGCGCCGGGGTGTTGTTTGACGACGGAGTACGGCAGGATCGACCAGTCAGGACTGTCGCAAGAGCGTTGCACGCGAGCGAAGTAGGCGCCGAGGTACAAGCCCTTCTCGGTGAAGTACCAAGGTGAAGTGCCCCAGATGCTCTCATCCTGGAAGTTGCAGTCGTCATCTCCCGACGGTTTCTTCATTTCTGTGGGGTACAGGGCGGTGAATTGCTTGATCACCCAAGGTACGAACTCTTTGCTTTCATACTGATAACGCGCGTCACTTTCGGCCTTGCTCAGCGGTTTGTCGCCTTGGCTATCGCGCTCGGCATGTAGCAGCGGTTTGCCGTCTCCGACCCACAGCACATCTTCGAGTGACAATGGGTGGCCGGTTTTTACATCAATGTTGAGGGGTGAATCGCCGAAGTCGGGATGCGCGCCGCCGCAGTAATAGCTGGTCGAGATGTTCAGGCTGACCACGGCTGGCGAGATCATTTTCGGTTCTGCCTGTTGCATGAACTCCACGTTCTCCCCGCCCTGTAACTGGCAGCTGTGGTAACTGATGACTTCATTCCAGAGGCGCCCGAGCAACTGCTGGTTAACCCGTTGCTGATCATCTTTCGATAATCCGGACTCCACGCTGAACAGCGAAATCTTTGTCTCAGGCTCCGTCCACCACTGCAGGTCGTAGCCCATGAAGTTTTCTTTCTTCGCCGGTTTTAGCTTGAGTCCCTGCAGGCGCAAATACTCGTAAGGCTCGCCGTATGGCAGTGCGGCAATGAAAGGTAAAGTTGCTGAGGTGGGCGCGGGAAGTCTGGCCTCGGTGAGTTTCACCGGCAGCTTTTTGCCCTGCGGACTTTGCCATTCGCCCTGCCAGCCGTTGCCGGTTTCTTCCAGCTTCAAGGTCGGCAGCGGCTTGTCGTCACCGTAGCGGTTATTGCCTTCGACGAGGCTCAGCGTGCTGTCCTGCAGCGAACCGCTGAGTGCCAGGTCGCGGTGATATTTCTCGTAGAAATAGCGTCCAGTGACTTCGTCCTGCTGTGTGGTGTTGAGTTCAACAACAATCGCCGTCTTGCCCAATGTGCCGGTAAACACGCGCCGGCCATCTTCGGCATGGGCAGTGGAAATCAGTGTGAACAGCGCTGCGGCATATGGTGCCAGGCGCATCAGTCCCTTGAGCATGAATCAATCCTTGAAGGAGTGGAGGTCGCGTCGGCACACAGGCGCCGACGCTGAAAAATACGCTACGGATTATGGCGGGGGCGGCTTAACTATTCGAGTTTTCTTGCTCGTACTTTTCAAGCCAGGCTTCGCGCTCGAGGGCAGCAATTTCCCGAACCATTTGTTGGCGACGTTCCTTGGCAGCATGAAGCTGGACGTCATCAAGAAAGCAGTAATGACGCAGCCAGTGAAGCGCCATTTCCTCATTCGGAAAGTAGTAAGACTTGGCGCCCTTGCTGTTCCTGGGCGTGTCATTCATTTGCTCGTCAAATACCATCGCGGTGATTTCATCCGGTGGCAAAGACCCCGTATGGGCGACCTTGTCCTGGAAAATCCATGCAATCTCATCAATGTGTTTTTGCGCGCTGCGATGGCTGCGTCGATAGAACCGTTGATGCTCACAAGTCTGTTTCAGCCGCGCCAACATCAACTCAGGGTTAAGCCACTGCCCGAGGTCATGATGATGTGCGTTGATCACTATCCCCTTGACCCAACGATCCACAAATCGATCAACAAAGTCTTCTGTGTCAGCCTTTCTCGCATCAGCGAAAATCAGGCAATAACGAGTCTGGACGTGAATGACCAGCAACACATGCTTGCGTTGTACCGTTATCGCGTGCACCAGCCACTGCTCGTCAGCGCCACTCAGCTCATCATCTTCAATGATTGAGGACGGCGGATTAGTGTCCACCGGCGTGATCTTTTTGCCCTTGTGGACACGACTGAAAAACTTGCTGGCGGCTTCGGTGCAATTGAAGATCAACATTCTGATTCTCTGGAAAGTGCTGGGGAGAATGGTCAGTCATCATGAGCAATTTCATCGACCCACTCAATTTCATAATGCCGACGCTCAATATCAGAAAGTAACTTGCGCGCATCATCGCTCAAGATTGATAACTCCGCGTCAGTCAAAAGGTCATGCGAGACCATCAAGGTCAACTTCCATAGTGCGGAGGATCGTGCGAGGTCATCGAACATGCGGGCCATGTCGTGGTTCCGATCATTGATCAGTCCGTAGATCATGCCGTAGCGCGCATGCGCCGAAAGGGCTCCGTGCTGAGTGATGGTTCTGGTGTCGGTGATAACGCCTTGGCAAAACCGGTCGAGTGCGATTTTGCGCAGCTCCTTGAACTTCTTCCAGTCACTTTCAATGATCGACATGGTTTCTCTCCGCGCTTTTTTCTTGAGGCGTTCGAATTTTTCGTCTGGACTTCCAAAGATACAAAGCAGCAGTTCATTTCGTCCACATACTCAGCATCACCAAGACCAGCAAACCAATATAGACCCAGGCATGCACCCGATCCGGGATCCGCCCAATCCATGGCGCGGCCAATCGAATCCCGATGAGCGAACCAACCGTCAGCACCGCAAACGCGAGCAGATCCACATACCCGACAAACCACGTGCCCAGGTCAGCCTGACTGAACCCGGCCAGCGCCATGTACGTCAGCGTCCCAGCCAATGCCACCGGTACGCTCAGCGGATTGGCCATGGACGTCGCTTGCGACATGCTCAGCCCGCAACGGCGCAACAACGGCACGGTCATGACGCTGCCTCCTACACCAAGAAACGTAGCGATGGCGCCGATGCCTACACCCCCTGCGGAAGTTTCTGTGCTGCCAAGTCGGCGTGGGATGACGTTTGCGTTCTGAGTGAGAAACCCGCGCCTGAGCAGGCAGTCGACAATGGTCACGCCGAGGTAGGCGATGAACGCGAAGCGAATTACCTCGCCACTGACCCACACCGCCGCTATCGCGCCGACCACTGAGCCCACTGCAATAAACCCGCCCAATGGCCACAGGTAATGGCGGATGAGGTTGCCGGCGCGGCGATGTTTGTCGGTGGCGATCAGGGCGTTGACGATCATCACGCAGGTCGAGGTGGCGACGGAGATGTGCATTGCCGATTGGCCGATCGGGTCGTCGGCGCCGTGGCTGGCGGTGAGCAGGCGATAGAGCAGCGGCACAACGACGAAGCCGCCGCCGAAGCCGAACAGCACGGCGGTGATGCCGGTCAGGCAGCCGAAGAGTGTGAGCAAGAGGTAGAACATTTCGCGGCGTCCTTTTAGGGAAAGCTCACGAAGATAGAGCGGCACAACTTGGCCTGCTTCAGCAACTCAGCCAATAATGTTTGCGTTTACGCCAAGCCTTGAGAATCGTTCGATGCGCAATGTTTCGATCAATCTGCTGGATGACACGCCGCGCGCGGTAGTGGCGATCGGCACGGATTATTCCTACGGTCATCTGTTACCGCGTCATACGCACCGACGGGCGCAATTGCTCTACGGCGCGACCGGGGTGATGCAGGTCAGCACCCATGACGGCAACTGGGTGGTGCCGCCGCAGCGGGCGGTGTGGATTCCGCCGGGGGTGGCGCATGAGGTGTTGATGCTTGGGGTCAGCACTCGCAGTGTGTACATCGAACCGGAAGCGGTGGATCTGGGTGAGCGTTGCCAGGTGATCAGTGTGTCGCCACTGCTGCGGCATTTGCTGATGGAGGCGGTGGAGTTGCCGTTGGAATACGACGAGGCGGGCCGCGATGGTGTGTTGATCGATTTGCTCCTGCATGAACTGGCGCGCAGTGCGCCGCTGCCCTTGCACATTCCGCTGCCGGCTGACGGAAAGCTGCTCGCGCTGTGTCAGAGTTTTCTGCATCAACCCAATGCGCATCAAACACCGCAACAGTGGGCGGAGCAGTTGCACGTAAGCTTGCGCACCTTCAATCGACTCTTCCGCCAACAGACCGGGCTGAGTTTCAGCCAGTGGCGTCAGCGTGCCTGCGTGGTGCTCGCGCTGGCCAGGCTGGCGGCGGGCGAAGCGGTAACGCGGATTGCATTGGACTTCGGTTATGAAAGCCCGGCGGCGTTCTCGACGATGTTCCGGCGGATCCTCGGTCAGGCACCGTCCGTCTGGTTGCAGGCGGCGAACTAGGGCAAATCAAAAAATGCGTTTGATCCCGGCCGAAAACAACTGTACAAAAACACAGTACATTTTCAATCAGCACTCTTGAGCCCGGAGCACACCATGGCCTCTCTTGCGATGAACCACATCCTCGAACGCATTGCCCTTTTCCAGTTCACCCCGACGCATTGCGTCCAGGCCCGAGCGATGCTGGGCTGGAGCGCGGAACAACTGTCGCGCGAGACTGAGGTTGCGGTGGAAGACATTCAACGGTTCGAAGCGCAGCAGGAGGTCGCGGATGCGGCGCGGCTGGCGTTGGCTTACCGGTTTGAGGCGCAGGGGTTGGTGTTCTTTCCGGGGTTTGCACCGGGCCGTAGTGCGAGTGGTCAGTGCGCTTCATCGGAATCGGTGCGGCGTGGGGATTATGCGATGGCTGATTGAGAGAACGAGTTGATCTTTATTCCTAAATAGGTATATTTTCGCATAAGTGCAAGGAAGCCGCTCTTGTGGATCTGCAGTAGCAAGAAAGATCTCAAGCAGATGCCCACAGACGTACAGGATGTTTTTGGTTATGCACTGGATTTGGCCCAGAGTGGTTTGAAGCATCCGGATGCAAAACCCCTGAAAGGGTTTGGAGGCTCAGGTGTACTGGAGCTGATCGAAGACTTCGATACCAACACCTACCGCGCCATTTACACGGTTCGTTTCGGCAGTGCCATTTATGTGTTGCACTGTTTTCAGAAGAAGTCGAAGAGTGGGATTAAGACTGCTCAGGCTGACGTCGATCTAATCCGAAGCAGACTTAGAGCCGCTCAGGACCATGCGAAAGGATCAGAAAATGATAGAAATTGAAGAAGGTAGCGGGAACGTCTACCAGGATCTCGGCTTGCCTGATTCCAGCGAAATGCAGGTCAAAGCCCAGTTGGCGGCAAAGATCGGCGAGATCATCAAGGCACGCCATCTCACTCAAATTCAAGCCTCGGAGATTTTGGGACTTTCACAACCCAAACTATCCGAAATGCTGCGCGGGAAATTTCGCGGTATCAGCGAGGCCAAAATGATGGAGTGCCTTTCTCATCTCGGACGAGATGTGCAAATCGTCGTTAAGGCGGCTCCCCGTTCCCGAAAAGAGGGCCGAATTGAAGTGGTGTTTGCTTGACGCGAAAGGTCGTCAGGCGCTCTGTACCACCGCCTCGCTCTCCCCTTCAACCGCTAACCACCACGCCTCTCCACGTTGCGGCTGCGCCAGGTTAAACGCCTCACCCATCCGTGGCGTGGTAATGGAAACGCTACGTTCCCAGGCCAGCGCCAGAATCCGGTCGAACGGTTCATGCCAGGCGTGCATCGCCAGATCGAACGTGCCGTTGTGGATCGGAAACAGCCAGCGCCCCTTGAGGTCGATGTGCGCCTGCAAGGTTTCTTCCGGTTGCATGTGCACGTGCGGCCATTCGACGTTGTAGGCACCGGTTTCCATCAGGGTCAGGTCGAACGGGCCGTATTGTTCGCCGATGCGTTTGAAGCCGTCGAAGTAACCGCTGTCGCCGCTGAAGAAGATTCGGGTGTCGCCGTCGATCATCACCCACGACGCCCACAACGTGCTGTTGCCGTCGAACAGACCGCGGCCGGAAAAATGTTGTGATGGCGTGGCAACGAAGCGAATGCCGGCAATTTCAGTGCCCTGCCACCAGTCGTACTGGCGGACTTTGCTGGCGTCGATGCCCCATTTGATCAAGGTGTCGCCGACGCCCAACGGGGTCAGGAAGTAATTGGTCTTGGCGGCAAGTTTGAGCACCGCTTCGTAGTCGAGGTGGTCGTAGTGATTGTGCGAGAGGATCACCGCTTCGATCGGCGGCAACTGGTCAATGCTGATTGGAGGTTGATGGAAACGTTTCGGTCCGGCCCACTGCACCGGCGATGCGCGCTCGGCGAAGACCGGGTCGGTGATAAAGAATTTGTCGCGCAACTTCAGCAGCAGGGTCGAATGACCAAGGCGAAAGACGCTGTGGTTTGGCGCCGCCAGCAGCTCTTCGCGGCTTAGTGGTTGTACTGGAATCGCTGCAGCCGGGCGGGTGTTGCGTGGCTTGTGGAAAATCATCTTCCACATGATCCGCAGCATTTTGCGCAGGCCTTCGCGCTGCACTGGCGCGTGGTTGCGGAACAGCCCTTGATCCTGGCGAGAGGCTTCAGGCGTGGATGTGTGATCCGGGAGAGAAACTGGATTGGCCATGACTGAATGACTCCAGAAACACCGTGTAATTCACGGTGTTTCGCGGTGGGACGATAAATGGCCAAGGCTGCACGCACAGGCCGAACTTTCTGTTTTTTAGGTTGCGAGGATTAACGCAACATTACACTGATCGGTGTAGTTTCTAGGTTGCATCAAAGTGGATGACAAGTAAACTACCAAGTGTAATTTCAACTTTTCTCTGCCGAAGCGTACTTATGACAGCTCCACAGCGACTCACCGACCGTAAACGCGAAGCCATTATTCAGGCGGCGATTGCCGAATTCCGTGACAACGGTTTCGAGATCACCAGCATGGACAGGATCGCCGCCACCGCCGGTGTGTCGAAGCGCACGGTGTACAACCATTTTCCCAGCAAGGAAGAGCTGTTCGCCGAAATTCTCAACCAGTTATGGACGCGGATCAGCGCCGAGCAGGCGGTGACGTACAACCCTGAACAGCCACTGCGCGAGCAATTGCGGCAGATGCTCCAGGCCAAAGTGCAGATGATGGCTGACGAAAACTTCCTGACCCTGGCGCGAGTGGCGATTGCCGCGACCATTCATTCGCCGGAACGCGCGCAAAATATGGTCGAGCGCATGGGTGAGCGCGAGGAAGGCCTGACCGTGTGGATTCGTGCCGCGCAAGCCGATGGCCGCTTGAAACCGGTCGACCCGCAATTCGCTGCGAACCAGGTACAGGGCTTGCTCAAGACCTTTGGTTTCTGGCCGCAGATGTCGATGGGCCGCGCGGCGCTTGATGTCGAGATGCAGAACACAGTGGCGGAGTCGGCGCTGGAGATGTTCCTCGCGCACTACCAACTGTAAAACCCTCTCCCCTGCACCTGCCTTCGCGTAAATGGCTCGGAAGGACACTGATTATTCCCGTTGGAATAAATGACAATGTCCGACAATCGACCGACGGACGGTCGACCTGAAGAAATATACTGCAAAGTATTTCAGGATGAATTTCGCGCAGGGCACCATGGAAAACCAACGCGGCAAAGGCTTGTCATTCGCCAGACGCATTTACCTGCCACGGGCCATTGGGCTGGGTATCGGTTTTTTCAGCGTCGGGGCCGCGTTGTATCCACTGAACCTGCCGGGCTGGCTCTGGGCATTACTGGTGTTCAACGGCTTTTTCTGGCCGCATCTGGCCTATCAAGTGTCGACGCGCTCGGCATTCCCCTATCAGGCCGAACGCCGCAACCTGTTGTATGACTCGCTGTGCGGGGGATTCTGGGCGGCGAGTTTTCAGTTCAGCCCGCTGACTACCGTGACCATCCTGTCGATGATGACCATGAACAACGTCGCCGCCGGCGGCTATCGACTGTTCTTGTTCGGCGCCCTCGCCCAGCTCGCCGGTGTGCTACTGGGCTGGTCGATCTTCGGCGTCAAATTCAACCTGACCATGACGCAGACACAAGTCTGGGCCTGTCTGCCGATGCTCACCCTGTATCCATTGGCGTTGGGCATGGTCTGCTATCGCCTGGCGATCAAACTCTCTCAACACAAACGCGCTCTCAGTGCCCTGAGCCGAACCGACAGCCTGACCGGCCTGCTCAATCACGGCGCCTGGAAAGACCTGCTGCACCTGAAGTTTCAACAGTGTCGCCAGCACAACACTCAAGCGATGCTCGCGCTGATCGACATCGATCACTTCAAGATGATCAACGACAGCTATGGACATATCGTCGGCGATGCCGCGTTGCGGCAGATGAGCAAGGAGCTCAGAAACCTGCTCGATGAGCATGAATTGGCGGGGCGCTATGGCGGTGACGAGTTCTGCGTGATTCTGCCGAACCTGGCGCTGAACAAGGCCGAAACGCTGATGGAGCAGTTGCGCAATGCCCTGCAACAGTATCGTCACCCCGATGTTCCCGAGTTGCGAGTGAGCCTGAGTATCGGTCTGGCGGGTTATCAAAACGTCTACACCGATGCACTCGAATGGCTCGACGATGCCGATAAAGCGCTCTACACCGCCAAACACACGGGTCGCAATACTGTCAGCGTCGCCTTGACGCGCACTGCGTCCAATCATGCTAGCGTCTGAAAACTTGTACAAAAACGCAGAAAATGACTTTCTTGTACAAGTTTCTGAAGTTTTGTATAAGTAGCTAACTGCCAGCAAGGAACACTGGCATTGAGCAGTCACCGCCGAATGCCAGCTGTGCATTCGGTCTGCCAGCGCGGAAATAGGGACTGAATCCTCCATCTTCCCTACTTCCAGAGTACTGCACGCATGTTCTTCAATCGCCAGAAGTCCGCCCTCGACGATCTCCAACACACCGTTACCGAGCAGAACGGTCTGCTTGATGCGATCAATCGCTCGATGGCGGTGATTGAATTCGACCTCGACGGCGTGGTGTTGCGCGCCAATGACAACTTTCTCAAGACCATGGGCTACACGGCGGAACAGGCGATTGGTCAGGCGCATCGGCATTTCTGTGCGCCGGCGTTCGGGCGCAGCGCGCAATACACCGAGATGTGGTCACGCTTGAAAAACGGCCAGTTCCTGTCCGGCACGTTTGAACGGGTCAACAGCAAGGGACAACCGATCTGGCTTGAGGCCAGCTACAACCCGATCAAGGATGCTTCGGGACGCGTAGTCAAAGTGGTCAAGTACGCCATGGACGTGAGCGCAAAGATGCAGCAGGAAAGCGAATCCAACGCCAAGCTGCAGGCCATCGACCGGGCGATGGCGGTCATCGAATTCAACCTCGACGGCAGTATTCTTACGGCCAATCAGAATTTTCTCACACGCATGGGTTACACCCTCGCCGAGCTCAAGGGCAAACATCACCGATTGTTCTGTACCGCTGAACTGACGAACAGCGGTGCCTATGAGGATTTCTGGCGGCGCTTGAATCAGGGCGAGTTCTTCCATGGGCAATTCGAACGTGTCGATAAACGTGGGCAAACGGTGTGGCTGGAGGCCAATTACAACCCGGTTTACGATGCTGCCGGGCGGTTGTGCAAAGTGGTCAAGTTTGCCTCGGACGTCACCGCGCGGGTCGAGCAGCATGAGCAAGACGCGCGCAGTGCCAGCGCCGCTTATCACATCTCGGTGGCGACCCGAAAAGTCGCCGAACAAGGCACGCAGGTGATTCAGCAAGCCGCCAGTGAAATGCGCGACATCGCCGAAGACATCGCGCAGTCTTCAACCTTGATCGCCCAGCTTGGCGAACGGTCCGAACAGATCACCGCGATCGTCAACACCATCCGCGCGATTGCCGATCAGACCAATCTGCTCGCGCTCAACGCCGCCATCGAAGCCGCGCGCGCCGGTGAGCAAGGTCGCGGGTTTGCCGTGGTGGCGGATGAGGTCCGGCAATTGGCGGCGCGCACCAGCGGTTCGACGGCGGAGATTTCCAGCATGATCGGCTTGATCCAGAGCGAGACCCGCCAAGCGATCAAGAGCATGGAGGGCACTCGTGGCCGCGCTGCGCAGGGTGTTGAATTGGCGGACCAGGCAGGCACGGTGATTCTGCAGATTCGCGACGGCGCCAGTGAAGCGGTGGATGCCGTGAGCATGTTTGCCAATGAGCGGGCGCCGGGTTAAAGGCAGATAGACCGCGTCGCCGCCATCGCGGGCAAGCCCGGTTCCCACAGGAACCGGGTCAACCACACTTTTTGTGTACGACCGCTGAACCTGTGGGGGCGGGTTTGCCCGCGCAGAGGCCGGCCGCCACTACGCAGAGCTATAGTGACTACACGTCCTACGTCCTGCCGAGTGCACCATGACCACAGAAAAACCCGCCACACCTGAAACAGCCCCCGTCGATCATCTGCGCTTCCACCGCCCTCACGCCCATCTGGCCACAACCTTCGGCAACGACACCTTCGCCCTGCGCGCCGAGGCGTTTGCACGATTCTTCGGCACGCCGACTTTCCTCGGTGCGCAAACCCTGATCGTGGTGTTGTGGGTGTGTCTGAACGTGTTCGGCGTGACCACCTTCGACGTGTATCCGTTCATTCTGTTGAACCTCGCGTTCAGCCTGCAATCAGCCTACGCCGCGCCGTTGATCCTGCTGGCGCAAACCCGCCAGGCGGCGCGCGACAAGGCGCAGGCAGATGCCGATGCGCTACACCGCGAGGCCTTGGCCCAGGCCAACACTGAGCGCCAGGCCCAAGCGGCGAAGAACACCGCGCAATTGCTCGAACTGCTGGAGCAGAACACTCGCCTGACCGAGATGACCAAAAGCCTGACCGAGCGCATCGAAAGCCTGACCAGCGAGTTGCACGATCACATGCGGCAAAACCCGCAGCGCTGATCACGGCAAGCGTAACGCCCGGCCGAGTTCATCGAACAGCGTCACCACCGAACGTAATGCCCGGCAATCCGGGCGAGTCAGTAGCCACAGCGCCGTGTCATAACCGTGCAACGGCTCGCCCAAAGCCTGTAAACCATCGCTGATCAGAAAGTCCGGCAATGCCGCCACACCCAGTCCGGCGCGTACCAGTTCGGTCACCGACAGCATGCTGTTGCAGCGATAGCCCGGAGTCACGCCGGGCAAGTGCTGGCGACGCCAGGCGATGGTCGGGTGATCGGGCAAAAAGTCGTCGGGGGCGATCCAGGTCAGCGCGGTCAGGTCGGCGGGATCAACGTTCTGCAGATAACGCGTACTGGCGCAGACCCGGTAGGAAATCTTCGCCAGTTGCCGTCCGACCAGATGCTCCGGCGGTGTGCGCGTCAGGCGCAAAGCGATGTCGGCATCGCGGCGGCTGAGGTTGGCAAAATCGTTGGAGGTGCTCAGCTCGATCGTCAGCGCCGGGTAATTGGGCATGAATTGCGCCAGCGCTGGCAGCAGCAAACCTTGCAACACCGAATCGGTGCAGGTCAGGCGCACCGTGCCGCTGACCACAGCACCGCCCTGCTCCACGCCAATCCGCGCCGCTTCCAATGCCTGTTCGGCGCGTTCGGCTTGCTCGGCCAGCGTCTGCGCGAGCGTCGTCGGCAAGTAACCGGCGCGGCTTTTTTCAAATAGTTGCTGGCCGAGGGCGGTTTCGAGCCGGCGCACGGCGCGAAATACCGTGGAGACGTCTACTTTCAAAAGCTGCGCCGCCCGTGCCAGAGAGCCGCCGCGCACGAGGGCGAGGATCAGCGCCAGATCCGCATGGTCGAGTTGATAGTGCGTCACTGCATTGATCACTTGGGGAAACGCCCATATTGAGTGCGTGAGCGCCAATCTATAGTGAGTGCCTGCAACCGACAACCTGTGACGAGGTAGCTTGCTCCCTCGCCACAGGTACGTTTCAACTCACCGATGTAGAAAAGGAAATTCCATGGACGCCATTTCCATCGCCCTGATCGGCGATTACGACCCGCAGGTCACTGCTCATCAAGCCATTCCGCTGGCTCTTGGCCTGATCGCCGAACACCTCGGCCAGACCGTGCAGTTCGAATGGCTGCCCACCGAGCAGATCCACGCCGATACGTCACTCGAGCACTTCGATGGTTTCTGGTGCGTACCGGCCAGCCCCTACAACAGTGAAGACGGTGCTCTGCGCGCGATTCGTTTTGCCCGCGAACAACAGCGCCCTTTCCTCGGCACCTGCGGCGGTTTTCAGCATGCGGTACTGGAGTATTCCCGCAACGTGCTGGGCTGGAGCGATGCCGAGCATGGCGAGACTTCGCCCGAGTCCGAGCGCGCGGTGCTGACGCCCTTGAGCTGTTCGCTGGTCGAGGCCGTAGACAGCATTCATCTGTTGCCCGGTTCGATCATCGCCAAGGCGTACGAAACTTCGCAAATCAGTGAAGGCTATCGCTGCCGCTTCGGGGTGAATCCGCTGTTCGCACAGGAACTGTTGAGGGATCGGCTACAGGCGGTGGGTCATGATTCAGCGGGGGATTTACGCGCGATCGAACTCAAGGATCATCCATTTTTTGTCGCCACGTTGTTTCAACCGGAACGTGCCGCGCTGAAGGGACAGATCCCGCCACTTGTTCGGGCGTTTGTCGAAGCTTGCGCGGTGCGAAGCTGATGACTTCTTGCTTTGCAGTGATTTTCACTTCGACCCGAACCGAAGGCGACAACGGTTACGCCGAGACGGCTGAGCGCATGGCCGCGTTGGTGAGTGAGCAACCGGGGTTCCTGGGCGTGGAGTCGGTTCGCGGGGCGGATGGCGTCGGAATTACCGTGTCATATTGGCAAAGCGAAGCGGCGATTCTGGCGTGGCGGCAACATCCCGAGCATCGCTTGATTCAGCAGCGTGGGCGGGCGCAGTGGTATTCGGCGTTTCATACGCGGGTGTGCAAAGTCGAACGCGAGTATCGGTTCGGGCAATAAAATGGCGGCGCATTGACGGCCGCTTTCGCGAGCAGGCTCGCTCCCACAGGGGATTTGTGAACACCACTGTTCCCATGTGGGAGCGAGCCTGCTCGCGAAGAGGCCCTCACCCTCACAGCAAAACTTCAGCCGCGCACCAGACTGCGCACCGCAACAATCTCCGGCACTTCAACCTTGCTCATGTACACCCGCAACGGCTCGCTGATGTTGATCCGCTCATCGATGTGCTGATCCAGCAGCAGCTGAATCAACTCGCGTTTAAGCGTCATGGTTTGCTCGGTCGTCGGCGCCCAGACGAATTCACTGGTGGGAATAATGCCGTCATCGGCCACGTCCATACCAAACGAATCTTCACTGAATCGCACGATGTACTGACCGGTCTTGCGGTTGAGGCCGACAAAGCCTTTGAGGTCGTCGGCCGCCTGGCAGATGAGTTGGGAGGTGATGCGCATGGTAAACCTCACGAAAAATGATCGATGGTTTACACGCAGGGCAACTGTACGGCGCGCCCTCTGCCGGGACGTCTGCCGAGAGCAAGCGTACTGCAAACCGCGCCACAAAAGTGCAGGAAAAAACCCTTTTAATACGTTTATGTCGGTCCTGCGATAGCACGCAATCGATTCAGTTGTTAAAAGGTACGTCTTTGAAAAACCCTGCGAAAGGATCTCGAACATGTCCGCCACTTTCACCAAAAGCGCCCTCATGCTGAGCCTGTTGCTCGGCCTCGGTCAGGCGCACGCTGCCACTCACAGCGATCCCGACGCTGTGGCCGCAGCGCATGGCATCCCGCACCCGGCGGTGATCGCCCACCGTGGCGCTTCCTTCGATGCACCGGAATCTACCGCTGCGTCGTACAAACTGGCCCGTGATCTCGGTGCCGATTACCTGGAAATGGACTTGCAGCGCAGCAAGGACGGCGTGCTGTTCGCCCTCCACGACAACAACCTGCAACGCACCACCGACGTCGCGACCAAGTTCCCGGATCGCAAGGACAGCCCGGCCAATGCCTTCACCATGGCCGAGCTGAAAACCCTCGATGCCGGCAGTTGGTACAACACGGCTTACCCGGATCGTGCCCGCCCGACCTACGCCGGGCTGAAAATCCTCACCCTCGATGAAATCATCGACATCGCCCAGGCCAACCCGCAACACAAGCCGGGCCTGTACATCGAGACCAAAGAGCCGCAACTGTTCCCGGGGATCGAGAAAGACCTCAAGGAGAAATTGCAGGATCGCGGCTGGCTGAGCCCGGCCGGCTCGAAACTGGCGAAAAGCGCACTGGGCGTTGGCCAGGGCAAAGGCAAAGTGATCCTGCAGACGTTCGAGAAGAACAGCCTCGAACTGCTGCAAAAGGAAATGCCGCAAGTGCCGAAAATCCTCCTGCTGTGGGTCGGTGAAGGCAGCATCGAGCCGAAGTCGAAAGTGACCTTTGCCGAATCCGGCGAGAAGGACAAAAACGTTTTCTACGGTAAGCAGGAGCCGAAGTCCGAAGCTGAGTTCAAGCAATGGATCGACTACGCCAAGGCCCAGGGTGCAATCGGCACCGGCCCTTCGGCGAAGCTGACGCACGGCGGCGATCAGAGCTATTCGGATCTGGTGCAATCGTGGATGAATAAATACACCCACGATCAGGGCATGCTGGTGCACGTCTACACCGTTGACGAGCTGGTGGACTTCGAGAAAGTCATGGCCGCAGGCGTCGATGGCATCTTCACCAACCGTGCCAGCGAACTGTTGAAATTCTACAAACGCCCAGCGGCTGCCAGTGTCGATCAGGTGTTGAAGAACAACGGTTTCTGATCTGAAATCGAGGCGCCTTCATCGCGGGCAAGCCACGCTCCCACACGTTTTGTGCAGGTGCATGGCATGCCCGTTTTGTTTGAGTAAGGGGTTTTAAGGATGAGTTAAGTTGCGCCGGTTAACCTGAGGCCACTTAAACGAATCACCTAAAGGATTGAACCGATGAAAACCTTGACTGCCCTGTTTACCGCCGCTGCCCTGACCCTCACCGCTGGCCTGGCTCAAGCCGATGTCCGCGTCGACCAGATTCCGCAACTGGTCAAGGAAGGCAAGATCAAGTCGCTGGAATCGATGAACGCCGAAGCGCTGAAACTGCACCCGGGCGCGACCATCACCGACACCGACCTGGATAACCACTTCAACGGTTACGAGTATGAAGTTGAACTGAAAACCGCTGATGGCAAAGAGTTCGATGTGGACTTTGATGCGACCACCGGCAAAGTGCTGAGCAACAAGCAAGACACCTGATACCGCGAATATGGACAGCCGCACGATTGAGAAATCGTGCGGCTTTTTTGTGTTCGGCTTTTTTGATGTGTTGTCAGTGAGATTTTCTCCCCCTCACCCCAGCCCTCTCCCCCAATGGGGCGAGGGGGAAAGGGTGCAGATCGGGGCTATTCAAAACCTGAGTTCGACTCGCAATCTTGCAGCCGACAAGGAAACACCAAGGACCTGAGTGCCCCTCGATATTTCAGGTCAGCGTAGCTCGAATAGTCACCGCGGTCAGTTCCCTCTCCCTTGGGAGAGGGCTACGGTGAGGAGAAAAGGCATCACACCGAGGTGCTGACCAACGAACCCGAAGTGCTCGAGTCGGAGTCCTGCAACGCCTGCAACAATGAAGCTGTGGCGGTGGACAGGGAGGCCGAGGTGGCGGTGATCTGCGCTTGCGCTGCGGCGACTTCAGCAGTTTTGGCATCAGAACTTTCCTGCTTCGCCTGCGCCGCTTGCAACGCTTGCTGCTCCTCCTGCAATTGCTTTTGCAGTTCGGCAATCTGCTTGCGCAGTTCTTTCACCGAATCCGATTCTTCACTGCTGCTGGAACTGCTGTCACCCGCCGGGGCCGCACCGCCACCCGCCGCGACTTTGCCGGTGTCAGCGGTCGCGCCAGTGCTGCTGGCTGCACCGGTCGAGGTGTCGTCGCCGACGTCGGTGATCGAGGTTTTGCTGGTAGGTGCGGTGACAGTCTGGTTGATCGAAACAGAGGTGATGCTGACCATGGGAGTGCTCCAATGCCGGTTATGAATAACCGGTCATCGACCATGGCCGCGTCAATTTGAGATCGACTGTGTACCGACTCGGTATCCGAACCGGTACACGTCGACTTGCGTCAGGCGCTCAGGCGCGCGGTGACCTCATTCAGTTGCCCAGACAAACCATGCAGATTCTGGCTGGCACTTTCGGTGCGCTGCACGTTGTCGAGGTTGGTGCTGGCGATCGACGTGATCTCGGTGAGGTTGCGCGAGATATCCTCGGCCACCGACGTCTGCTCTTCGGCTGCGGTCGCGATCTGACGGTTCATGTCGCGAATCGCCTCCACCGCGTGAGTAATGCGCTCCAGCATCGCGCCGGCCTGAGTCACCTGCTCGACACTTTCATCGCTACGCGTCTGGCCGCTGTCGATGGCTTGCGCGGCATCCACCGCACCGGTCTGCACGCTCTGAATGATCTGATTGATCTCGATGATCGACTCGGCAGTGCGCTGGGCGAGGTTGCGCACTTCATCAGCGACCACTGCAAAACCACGCCCGGCTTCACCGGCACGCGCCGCTTCGATCGCCGCGTTGAGCGCCAACAGGTTGGTCTGCTCGGCAATCCCGCGAATCACTTCCAGCACCTTACCGATACGCCCGCTGTCGGCTTCCAGACGACGGATGACCGTGGCAGTGTTGGCAATCTCGCCACGCATCTGCGTGATTGAGTGGATGGTGCTCTGCATGACCTTTTCACCCTGCTGGGCAGACTGGTCGGCATCGTCCGCAGCACGCGCGGCATCGGCGGCGTGACGCGCCACTTCCTGGGCCGTGGCGGACATTTCGTTCATTGCCGTGGCCACCTGATCGGTGCGGTTGAACTGCTCGTTGGTGCCGCCGGCCATGGTCGTGGCAATCGCATTCAACTCGCCGCTGGCACTGTCCAGATCACTGGCGCTGCGCTGCAGACGGGTGAAGGTGTCGGCGAGGAAATCGCGCAGGGTGTTGGCGGCTGCGGCGAGGTTGCCCAGCTCATCCTGACGGTCGCTGACCACACGTTCAGCGAGTTTGCCGCGACTCAACTGGGTCACGTAATCGATAAGTTTGCGGATAGGATCGACCAGATTGCGATTGACCAGCCACAGGCTCAGCAGACCGATCAGCAAGCCCGAGGCGAGCATCACCAGCAAACCGAACAGCACCGTGCGGTCGGCCTCGGCACTGATCAGCAAAGACTGATCGTTACCCTGTTTGCGCAATTCACTGACCAGTTCACTCATCTGATCGCTGGTGGCACGATCAACACCTTTGACCGCGTTATCACCTGCACTCGGATCGCCCCCGGCAGCCACATAGGCATCGCGGCCCTTCTGATAAGCGCTACCCAGTTGACGATGCTCATCACGCAGGCGTTCGATGCGCGATTTAAGGCTCGGCTCGATGCCTTTCTGGCTGGCCAGTTCACCGAGGATATTCTGCACATCACGCTGACGGTCTTCGAACTGGCTCCAGTACTTGGCCAGGTCCGCCGGTTGCTTGCCGCGCAGCAGAACGTTTTTCCATTCCTGCACCTGCACCTTGAATTGCAGGTTGGCCTCATCGATCAATTGCGAAGTGTGCAACGGGCCGGCGATCAACTGGCTGTAGCTTTGCACGCCGTTGGAGAGGAAATGAAAACAGGCCAGCGCGATCAACAGCATCGCCAACAGACTGCCGCTCAGCAGGGCGAGAATTTGCGCTCTCAGGGATTTTTGCAGCATCGCAGGTACTCAGGACAGGGATGAGGCACGCCCGAAACGAGCGTGAAAAGTGGCCGGACTTCCCTGTCAGCGAACCTAGGCTCAAGGCCAATGGCGCGCAACCTAACTCACCTGTGATCGGCGCGCCAGAGCGCTTCTTGAGAGTCTCTCCGACCGCCGGTAACGCTTTGTTTTGACGTCATTTTGCTGTCACACAAACGTCATGTGACATTGCGAAGATGCGGCTCAGTGAACCTGCCATTTGCGCGCCCGGCGCACCCTCTTCGCAGCGAGCCTCCATGAACCACAGCCTTGATATCAGTCATCGCGATCCTGACCTGTTTGGCTTGCTCTACGGCTTTCGTTTTCTGCCCGGCGAGCGCGGCCGCGAAGTCGATTCGGCGACGGCGTTGCGCTGTTTGCAGGACGACAACGGCAGCGGCGAATTCCTCTGGCTGCACCTCAACCTCGCTCACGCTGCGTGCGAGCGCTGGATGAAAAGTCATCTGCAATTGCCCGAAGAATTTTTCGAAGCGCTGCACGAAGGCTCGCGTTCGACGCGCATCGAACATGTCGACTCGGCGTTGCTGGCGGTGGTCAACGACGTGGTGTTCAACCTCAGCAGCATGGTCTCCTCAGACGTGTCGACGCTGTGGGTCTGTGTGCGCAGTAAACTGATCGTCAGCGCGCGCCTGCAACCGCTGCACTCGGTGGACAAATTGCGCTCGTCGGTGAAGGCCGGCGAGCGCTTTCGTTCACCCTCGGAACTGCTCGTGCACCTGCTGCGTGATCAAGGTGAAGTGCTCACGCAGATCGTGCGCAAGACCAGCCTCAGCGTTGATCAGGTCGAGGATCAATTGCTGTCCTCGCGGCTGTCGACCAACCGCGCCGAACTCGGTGCCAACCGCCGGGTGCTGGTGCGCTTGCAACGGCTGCTGGCGCTGGAGCCGGGTTCGTTACTGCGCCTGCTCAATCGCCCGCCGCCGTGGTTACAGAAGGAGGACGTCAAGGAGCTGCGCAAATCCACCGAGGAGTTTGCGCTGATCATCAACGACCTCACCGCCCTCGGCGAGCGGATCAAGTTGTTGCAGGAGGAGATCGCCGCCAACCTTAACGAACAGAGCAACCGCACGCTGTTCACCCTGACCGTGGTGACGGTGCTGGCGTTGCCGATCAACATCATTGCCGGTTTTTTCGGGATGAATGTGGGCGGCGTGCCGTTGTCGCAGGACCCGGAAGGGTTCTGGATACTGGTCGCGCTGGTGGCGACGTTTACCGTGATTGCCGGGCGTTGGGCGTTTCGCAAGCGCGGGGATTACTAAGAGCAAAGATCGCAGCCTTCGGCAGCTCCTACCTTGGAATGAGTTCCCCCTGTAGGAGCTGCCGAAGGCTGCGATCTTTTGATTTTGCCTCCAGATCAACGGTCAGGCTATTCAGCCAAACACTGACATGGCGCAGTCTCTCTGTAACATTCTGCAATGATCATGGGCGACACTCCTTCCCTCGCTCAGGATTGTCCGCTCATGGCTACTCCCTCCCTGACCGCCAGCCCCGCGTCCGCCGCCAGCGGCAGGCCGGCCCTCGACAAGAAAACCGGCCCGTTCACCTACGTGATCTTTTTCGCCGTGCTGGCGATGGGGATGCTCTTCACCGCCTACAGCCTGATGCACGACATGCACGAACTCGGCACGGTGGTGACCACCTGGACGCCGTTTCTGCTGCTCGGCGTGGCGCTGTTGATTGCGCTGGGCTTTGAGTTCGTCAACGGTTTCCACGACACCGCCAATGCCGTCGCCACGGTGATCTACACCCACTCGCTGCCACCGAATGTCGCGGTGGTCTGGTCGGGCTTTTTCAACTTTCTCGGCGTGCTGCTGTCGAGCGGCGCAGTAGCGTTCGGCATCATCGCTTTGCTGCCGGTGGAGCTGATTCTGCAAGTCGGTTCGTCTGCCGGTTTCGCGATGATCTTCGCCCTGTTGATCGCGGCGATCCTGTGGAACCTCGGCACCTGGTGGCTGGGTTTGCCAGCCTCGTCGTCACACACGCTGATCGGCTCGATCATCGGCGTCGGTGTGGCCAATGCCTTGATGCACGGCCGCGACGGCACCAGCGGTGTCGACTGGGCGCAGGCGACCAAGATCGGTTACGCGTTGCTGCTGTCGCCGCTGGTGGGTTTCGGTTGTGCGGCGCTGTTGCTGCTGGCGCTGCGTGCGTTCGTGAAGAACCGCTCGTTGTATAAAGCACCGGAAGGCAACGCGCCGCCGCCATGGTGGATTCGCGGTTTGCTGATCGCCACGTGCACCGGCGTGTCCTTCGCTCACGGCTCCAATGACGGGCAGAACGGCATGGGCCTGATCATGCTGATTCTGGTCGGCACACTGCCGATGGCCTACGCGCTGAACCGCACCATGCCGGAAGAACAATCGCTGCAATTCGCCGCCGTGGCGCAAGTCACCCAGCAAGCGCTGGTGAAAAGTGCGCCGCTGCCGACGCCAGCCGATCCGCGTGCAGTGCTCTCCGATTACGTGCGCAGCAAGGAAGCCACGCCGCAACTGATCCCGGCCCTCGCCGCCCTCACCGGGCACATTGGTGAAGAGGTCAAAGGCTACGGCTCGCTGGCGAAAGTTCCGGCGGAGGCCATGGGCAACGTGCGTAACGACATGTACCTGGCCAGCGAAAGCATTCGCCTGATGGACAAGAACAAGGTCGGCAATTTCGACGCCGACACCAGCGGTAAGCTGCAACTGTTCAAGCAACAGATCGACAACGCCACGCGGTTCATTCCGCTGTGGGTGAAGATCGCCGTGGCCATCGCGCTGGGGCTGGGCACCATGGTTGGCTGGAAGCGGATTGTGGTGACGGTCGGCGAGAAGATCGGCAAGACTCATCTGACGTATGCGCAAGGAGCCTCGGCGGAAACCGTGGCGATGCTGACCATTGGTGCGGCGGACATGTTCGGTTTGCCGGTGTCGACCACGCATGTGTTGTCGTCCGGCGTGGCCGGGACCATGGTCGCCAACGGCGGTGGTTTGCAGATGAAGACCATCCGCAATCTGCTGATGGCGTGGGTGCTGACGCTGCCGGCGGCGATCCTGTTGTCAGGCAGCCTCTACTGGCTGTTCACCCAAATCTTCTGATGATTCCTATGTAGGAGCTGCCGCAGGCTGCGATCTTTTGATCCTGTTTTTAAAGATCAAAAGATCGCAGCCTGCGGCAGCTCCTACAGTTGGATGTGGGGTATTGGTTAGAGCGCGCAGCGAATCAGATCGCCGAGCCAGTCCATGAATACCCGTACTCGTAGAGGTAAATGTCGCTGCCTGGCATAGAGCAATGAAATGCCCATCGCCGGCGCCGTGAACTGTGGCAACACCGTCACCAGTTCGCCGTTGTCCAGATGCGGCTGCATGCCGGTGCGTGGCACCTGCGTCAGACCAAATCCACCCAGACACGCCGACTCATAAGCGTCAGTGCTGTTGACCGTCACGCTGCCAGCCATCGGCAAGCGTTTCACCTGACCACCCTCCTCGTACACAAACCCTTCCGAACGCGAACCCAATACGCCGACGTAATGCACCAGCCGATGCTGCGCCAAATCCTCCAGCGTCTGCGGCACGCCATAGCGCGCGAGGTACGCAGGGCTCGCGCAATTGACCATCGGGAAATCGCCGAGGTGCCGCGCGACCACCGATTGATCCGGCTGCGCGCCAATGCGCACCACACAATCGAAACCTTCGCTGAGCAGATCGACGCGGCGGTCAGTGCTGCTGATTTCCAGTTCCAGGTTCGGGTGGCGATCCATGAACTGCGGCAGGCTCGGCATCACCAGGCGCCGCGCGAGAATGTTCGGCAGGTCGACCCGAATGCGCCCGGTCAGCGACGCCTCGTCCTGGCGGAACAAACCTTCGATCTCGTCCATGTGCGAGAGCAGGTCCTTGCTGCGCTCGTACAACACCAGACCATCCTGCGTCGCCTGCACCTTACGCGTGGTGCGTTGCAGCAGACGCGTGCCGAGCAATGCTTCCAGCGCCTGCACATGCTCGGACACGGTCGAGCGCGGCAAGCCGAGATTTTCCCCGGCGAGAGTGAAACTCGACAGTTCGCTGACACGGACGAAGGTGCGCAGCAGTTCCAGTTTGTTCATGGCAGGCCTTTGATTGTTCGACTGAGCCGATCAGTGATTCCGATTTCAGCCTGTTTATCACCTCCCGGCGGATAAATAAACTGAGTTCCATCACCACCACTTACCGCAATCGAGGAAGTCCCATGAACCGCAAAATCGCATTGATCACCGGCGCCAGTCGTGGCCTCGGCAAAAAAGCCGCCCTGCACCTCGCCGCCCAAGGCGTCGACATCATCGGTACTTACCACAGCCGCGCCGATGAAGCGCAGGCGCTGGTCCTGGAGCTGGAAAAACTCGGCGCCAAAGCAGTGATGCTGCAACTGGACGTTGGCCGCAGCGAAAGCTTTGCCGATTTCGGTACTCGGGTTGAACAGGCGTTACAGCAAATCTTCGAACGTCAGCGTTTTGATTTCCTGATCAACAACGCCGGGGTCGGACTGCATGTGAGCTTCGCGGAAACCAGCGTTGAGCAATTCGACATGCTGATGAACGTGCATTTCAAAGGGCCGTTCTTCCTGACTCAGCAGTTGCTGCCGCTGATCAACGATGGCGGGCGGATCATCAACATCTCCAGCGGCCTCGCCCGCTTCACCATCCCGGGCGCCAGTGCTTACGCGGCGATGAAAGGCGCGATTGAAGTCCTGACCCGCTATCAGGCGAAAGAGCTCGGCGCACGGCAGATTGCCGTGAATACCCTGGCGCCCGGCGCGATTGAAACCGACTTCGGTGGCGGTACCGTGCGCGACAATGCGGCGGTGAATGCGATGGTCGCCGACAACACCGCGCTGGGCCGCGCCGGTCAGCCGGATGACATTGGCGGGGCATTGGCACTGTTGCTGTCACCGGGTGCGCAATGGATCAACGGCCAACGCATCGAAGCCTCCGGCGGCATGTTCCTCTAACGTCAATGAAAACCTACCCCTGTAGGAGCTGCCGAAGGCTGCGATCTTTTGATCTTGTCTTTAAAAACAAAATCAAAAGACCGCAGCCTGCGGCAGCTCCTACAGGGGGTCAGTTCTGGCAGACGTTGCGGGTCATGAAGCGTTCGCGCAGCACGTCGTAGCCCCAGTGATAAACATAGGTGTACGGCAGGAAGAACAGCAGCACGCCGATGTCGAGCAAAAACGCCTGCCACAGGCTGACCGACAACCACCAAGCAATCAGCGGCACGCCCATCACGATCAAACCACCTTCGAACAGCAAGGCGTGCAGCACGCGCACCCAAGCGCTATGGGCGATATTCATGCGGGCAAGCATGCGGTCGAAGTAACGGTTGAACACCACGTTCCAGCCCAGCGCCAGCAGCGCGATCAACACTGTCACAGCGCCCATTTCAAGCATCGGTTTTTTCATTAACCACGCCAGCAACGGCGTGCAGATCAGAATGGCCAGCAGTTCGAAACCAACGGCCTGGAAAATACGTTCAGTGATGGACTTATTGGTAGTCATGGTCTGACTCCTTAGTGAAGATGGTTGCCATGATCTATCCTCAAACCGATACTTCATAATCAATAACCATCGATCAAGGCGATAGTTGATGATCTCGCAAGAAGTGCTGTTGGCATTTGTCCAGGCGGCCACGCAAGGTTCTTTTTCGGCGGCGGCGCGTAAACTCGGGCGCAGTCAGTCGACCATCAGCGCGGCGGTGGCAAGCATGGAGATTGATCTGGACCTGGTGCTGTTCGATCGCAGCAGCCGCAAACCGACGCTGACGCCGGCGGGTCATGTGATGCTGCAACGCGCCGAAGCGATTCTGGCGGCCAGCAGTCGATTGGAAATGACGGCGCGGCAACTGTCGCAAGGCGTCGAGCCGAAGCTGACGGTGGCGATTTCCGATACCTATCAGTCGTACCGATTCGAAGCGGCATTGGCGGGTTTCGAGCAGCGTTACCCGGATCTGGAACTGGAGTGTTTGATTGCCGAATGTGAAGACCTGATCGAACTGGTCCAGCGCGGCCGCGCGCATCTGGCCTTCGCCGAAATGCAAGAGAACTACCCGCCGGATCTGGTGACGTCGACGGTGGCCGAGCGCACGGAAATCGCCTTGTTCGTCAATCGCGACCATGCGCTGGCCAAGCTTGAGCACGTTGATCAGCACATCCTGGAACAGCATCGCGAGTTGCGCCTGGCGACCATCGTCAATCCGTATGACAGTCGCGGCAAAGGCCGGGTGTGGTCGGCGCCGAGTTATCTGATGCTGCTGGAAATGGCCGAGAAAGGTTTTGGCTGGGCGCCGCTGCCGCGCTGGCTGGCCCAGCGGTTTGGCAATGATTTGCTGGTGGAATTGAAGGTGCGAGGCTGGCCGAAACCGGTGTTTGTCGATGCCTTGTGGTCGCGGCTGTATCCGCCGGGGCCGGCGGGGAGCTGGCTGTTGAGCAAGATGCTGGAATAGCGGCGCTGCCAATCGCTGGCAAGCCAGCTCCCACAAATACCGAGGTGTTTATTGATTTTGTGTGCGATTCGGACACTGTGGGAGTGGGCTTGCTCGCGAAGGCGTCAGCCCAGACACCCCATCAAGCCGCTTCGATCACCACCGGTCGATTTTTGCAAAAAATACTCATGCAACCCACGCATCGCCGGCATCTCCAGCGCCTGCGCCGCATAACACAAGCCCACCCGCCGGGTCGGCGCAGGCAAGTGCAACGCACGCACCACTACCCGCGCATGCCCGCTCACCAATGACTGCGGCAACATCGCCACACCAACACCCGCCGCGACCATGTGCAACGCCTGTTGCAACGAGCCGGCATGCCCCGCCACCGCTTCCGGCGAGCGCCCGTACAACGCCATCAAGCGCTGATGCGACGGATGCTGCGGACAGGTAATCCAATCCTCGATCGGCGCCCAATTCGCTTGCACCGCCGCCATCGGATGATTCGCCGGCAGCGCCATCACATAGGATTCTTCCCACAGCGGCAGGAACAATTCGTCCTCGCAGCACAGCTCCTCAACCGCCAAGCGACCCTCGCCGTGACAGCCCTCCTCCAGCATCAGCAACAGATTCGGCAGCGCCAGATGCGCCATGCGCACAAAGGCCTCGATGTGACTGGCGGCAATATCACCCTCGATGCCCAGCGTCAGCGGCAGACGGTTTTCGCGTCCGCGAAACATCCGGCTCAACGCCTCCGACTCGGCAACCATCCGCCGCGCTTGCGGATACAGCAACCGCGCTTCATCGCTGACCTCGACACCGCGCGGCAGACGTACGAACAACGTCGCGCCCAACTCTTCTTCAAGCTGTTTGATCGTCACCGACAACGTCGGCTGGCTGATGAACAGTCGCTGCGCCGCCGCGGTGATGTTGCGCTCCTCGAATACGGCGAGGAAGGCTTTGAGATGGCGGATATCCATAGGAGATTCCGATAGCTGACAGAGGAATAAGGCATTTTTCAGCCTTGATCGAGCTAAATATACTGCGTTCATCGTTCAGTCATTTGAAATTCTTATTTCAGGAGTTCCTCCATGAGCAAGCCATTGATCATCATCACCGGTGCCAGTTCGGGCATCGGCGCAGCCACCGCCCGTCGTTTGAGCGCGGCCGGTCACCCATTGTTGTTGCTGGCGCGGCGCATTGAACGCCTGGAAGCGCTGGAGTTGCCGAATACTCTAAGCCGTGAAGTCGACATTACTGATCGCGCCACTTTGCTCGCCGCCGTGGCAGAAGCCGAAGCGCAATTCGGCCCGGCCGATGCGTTGATCAACAACGCTGGCCTAATGCTGCTCGGCGCGATAAGCGAGCAGGATCCGGCGCAGTGGGACCGGATGCTCGACGTCAATGTGAAGGGTTTGCTCAACGGCGTGCACGCGGTGGTGGCCGGGATGATCGAGCGCAAACGCGGGACGATCATCAACGTCAGTTCGGTGGCCGGGCGCAAGACCTTCCCCAACCATGTCGCGTATGTCGGCACCAAGTTTGCCGTGCATGGTTTGTCGGAGAATCTGCGCGAGGAACTGGCGCCGCATAACGTACGCGTGACGACGATTGCGCCGGGTGCGGTGGAGACTGAATTGTTGAGCCACACCACAGACGAGGCGATCAAGACCGGGTATCAGGCGTGGAAGCAGGACATGGGCGGCACGGTGTTGAGTGCCGAAGATGTGGCGACGGCGATTGAGTATGCGTATGGGCAGCCGCAGGGGGTGTGCATTCGCGAGATTGTGATGGCCGCGACCCGCCAGCAGGCCTGAAGTCAAAAGCCTACCCTCACCCCAGCCCTCTCCCGGAGGGAGAGGGGGCCGACCGCAGTGTCTTGCGGTTTACATCGACCTGAAATATCGAGTTGATTATGGATTCACCGTTGATTTTTCAAGTCGGTGTACTTCTACAGCATCCCCCATTCAGTCCCCTCTCCCTCCGGGAGAGGGCTAGGGTGAGGGCAATTTCAACGCCAAAAGCCGCCCTTCAATAAACCGCCGCTCCGGCTCCTGCCGCGTCAATTCAAGCGCCCGCAAATACGCCTCCCGCGCCTCTTCCACCCGCCCCAACTGCCGACAAAACTCCGCCCGCGCCGAATGCGCCAGGTGGTAATCCTGCAACTCACCGCGCTCCAGAATCCCTTCAATCAACGCCAACCCCGCCACCGCGCCATCCCGCTTGGCCACCGCCACCGCCCTGTTCAACTCGATCACCGGCGAAGGCACCGCGCGCAACAGCACGTCATACAAGCCAACGATCTGCTCCCAATCGGTTTCTGCCGCCGACGGCGCCTCGGCATGCACCGCCGCAATCGCCGCCTGCAAACAATAAGGCCCAAACCGCCGCGTGGTCAGCGCGCGCTCGACCAGCGCGCAACCTTCGGCGATCAACTCGCTATCCCACAATGAGCGATCCTGATCATCCAACAGAACCAATTCGCCGTCCGGCGAGGTGCGCGCCGAGCGTCGCGACTCATGCAACAGCATCATCGCCAGCAGCCCCATGACCTCCGGCTCCGGCAGCAACTCCATCAACAAGCGCCCCAACCTGATCGCCTCACGCGTCAGATCCTCACGAGTCAACTCCGCGCCAACCGACGCCGAATAGCCTTCGTTGAACACCAGATAAATGACCCGCAACACGCTGTCGAGGCGCTCGGGCAATTCGCTCAGGCTCGGTACTTGATAAGGAATCTTCGCGTCACGAATCTTGGCCTTCGCCCGGACGATGCGCTGGGCTATCGCCGCCGGAGCAGAGAGAAAGGCGCGAGCGATTTCCTCGGTGGTCAGGTCGCAGACCTCACGCAACGTCAGCGGCACTTGCGCATCCGCCGCCAACGCTGGGTGACAACAGGTGAAGATCAGTCGCAGGCGATCGTCTTCCACATCCTCGCCACTCCAGTCGGCCTGTTCCAGTTCTTCCAGTTGCGCCAACAGCAACGGCTGCGAAGCCTTGAACCGGGCGCGGCGGCGCAACACATCAATCGCCTTGAAGCGCCCGGTCGAGACCAGCCAGGTGCGCGGATTGTCCGGCACGCCGTCGCGCTGCCAGCGCTCGACCGCGATGAAGAACGCCTCGTGCAAGGCTTCTTCGGCGAGGTCGAAATCCCCCAGCAGGCGAATCAGTGTCGCCAGAATCCGCCGCGAGTCTTCGCGATAGACCTGTTCGACCCGCGCCCTGACCTCAGACATTCAGCTGTCGCACCGGGCGTACTTCGACGCTGCCGACCCGCGCCGCCGGAATGTTGCCGGCGACCTGAATCGCTTCGTTGAGGTCCTTGGCGTCGATCAGGTAGAAACCGGCCAGTTGCTCCTTGGTTTCGGCGAATGGGCCATCGGTGATCGACAGTTTGCCGTTGCGCATCCGCACCGTGGTAGCGGTCTGCACCGACTCCAATGCTTCGGCGGCAACCATCCGCCCGCTGCCCTGAATCGACTCGGCGTAGGCCCAGCATTCGGCGTCTTCCGGACTGTCGGGCGACGAATGCAGCAGGCGCTCATCGCTGTAGACCAAGCATAAATACTTCATGGCGTTCTCCTGAATCGGACGGATCAACTATGGCTGAAGATCAGGGAGTTACATCGAACAGGGTCGCGCCGCTCATCGGATCGAACGGCGCCGACCAGTGTTCATGAGCGATTTTCCACGCCCCGCCGACCTGCCGATAGCAGGCGGTGACGCGCATCCAGCAGCTCTGGGTTTCGCCCTTGTCATTGGTGCCGCCGCAGTTGGCCACCCAGTGGGCGAAGGCGATGTTGTCGGCGCTTTCGATGGCGATTTCGTGGAACTCGAAAATGTGCGGGCCGGGGCACATTTCCATGCACGCCACCCAGTGTTCGCGGTAGGCGGTTTTGCCCTTGAATTGCAGGGCCTTGATCGCGTCGAAGGAGACGATGTCGTCGGCGTAAAGCGCCATGACTTTCTCCACGTCCTTTTTCATCACGGCTTCGCGGTAGGTGTTGATCAGGGTCTGGATTTCAGTGTGTGCGCTCATGATGTTCTCCGTGGTTTTTGTTGTGAAGACACCCTTAGTCGTTCGCCAAACGGGCAGATCGACAGACGAAACAAAAAAATTCCACGAAGAACAAAATCGCTAGAATCGGCGACTTACCTTGTAGGAAAAAGGAAATTCCCGTGTCAGCGCAACTCGTGCCGTACGACAGCCTTAACACCTTGCAGCGTGAGCAAGTCGAGGCGATTGAAATCCATGCCGAACAGATCAAGTTTTCCGGCGATATCCACGGCGCCTTGCACACGCTGCTGTCGAAACCCGGCCCCGGTGTAAAGGGTTTTGCGCTGCTGGCGGATGAAGTGCCGGTGGCGTTTCTGCTGCTCAAGCGCCCGCCAGTGTTGCCAGCCTGGGCCGATGAACACAGCGCCACTTTGCATGCATTGCAGGTCGATCGACGCGCGCAAGGCAAGGGATATGGCAAGGCATGTCTGCAAGCGCTGCCCGAGGTTGCGCGGCAGGCGTGGCCGGAGATCAAGGGGCTGGAATTGTCGGTGGATGCCGATAACGACGCGGCCATCGCGCTGTACGCCAAACATGGCTACGTCGACAGCGGCGAAGCGTACAAGGGCCGGATCGGTTACGAACGACGCATGGGCCTGTTTTTCTAAATCAGCGGGAGAGCAAGGATGATCGACTCAATCGAAGCGCTGGAAGCGATTTACGGACTGCCCCATGACCGCGCGGTGCGCAAGCAGATCGGTTTTCTCAACGAGGACTATCAGGCGATGGTGCGGGTTTCGCCGCTGGTGATCGTCAGCTCGGTGGGCGCCGATGGCCTGGACAATTCGCCGCGCGGGGATGCGCCGGGTTTTGTGCGGATCATTGATCAAAACACCTTGGCCCTGCCGGATCGCCCGGGCAACAACCGCATCGATACCTTGCGCAATGTGCTGCAGGATTCGCGGGTGTCGTTGTTGTTCATCATTCCGGGGATTGGCGAGACGTTGCGGGTCAACGGTACGGCGACGATCAGCGATGAGCCGGTGTTGCTGGAGAGTTTTGCGGTGAATGGCAAACCAGCGAAAACGGTGTTGCTGGTGACGGTGGAAGCGGCGTTCTTTCATTGCTCGAAAGCCTTCGTCCGCTCCGATGCGTGGAATCCTGAAACGCACCTGCCACGCTCGGCATTGCCAAGTGCCGGCGCCTTCCACAAACGTCTGAACGACGGCGAGTTCGATGCCGACACTTACGACCGTGAAGCCCCCAAACGAGTTAGCGACACCCTCTACTGATACCCCCGTAAATGATCGTTCCCACGCTCTGCGTGGGAATGCAGCCGGGGACGCTCTGCGTCCCAAAGTCGCGACGCAGAGCGTCACAGGAGGCGTTCCCACGCAGAGCGTGGGAACGATCAGCATCGGGGTTGAATCAGAGAGTCAGGATCATCTCGTGCCACGCCATGCCGCCGTGATCGGACTCCGACGGTTTGATGTAGGCGAAGCCAAACCCGGCGTACAGCGGGATGTGTATTTCTTTGCACATCAAATGAATCGTCGCTTTATCCATCCCGCGCATACGCTCGATGAACTCGGCCATCAAGCGCTTCGCCAAACCCTGCCCCTGATAATCCGGATGCACCACCACCGACATGATCACCACGTTCGGCCCTTTCGGATCGTGGCCGATCAGCTCCTTGAACGCCTCGTCCGACATCTGCACGTCAAACGCCGCACCGGAATTGACGAAACCGGCGACCACGCCGTCCACCTCAGCAACGATAAAACCTTCCGGCCATGTGGCAATACGCTTGGCGATTTTCTCGTGGGTGGCCGCTTCGTCGCCTTCGTAGGCAACGGTTTCGATGGCGTAGCAACGATCCAGATCGGCGGCAGTGACGTTGCGGATGATGGTGTTCATGGCAGCTCGCAAATCAGCAGAAGAAAGTGCCGAAAGGATAAAGGAATAAGCGCGGCATATCGATGCGCACGGGCTGCGTAAAGCCTGTGTATAAGCGCTTTTCTTCGGGTTCGCGGGCGGCTATTGCTGTGAGCTGTCTCTGATCACCCGTGGGGGAAACAACTAATGAGCAGCGTTCAGATTGGTCTGTTGATGGTGTTGGGCATCAGTACTTTCGGCTTTATCACGCTGGCTGTGGATTTGCTGCGCACGCGGCGCAAACAGCGCTGAAAGCATGAGGCGGATCATTGATCCGCCTCATTGTTGTCTGCTCAGGCTTGTCTGGTATCGACCGGCACGCAGATTTCCAGTTTGCCGGTGTGCAGCCGCGGATTGAAATCGGCGCTGTAACGCTCCAGCTCCGGGGCGTTGAGTTCCACGTAGTGGGAGGTCGGCAACCAGGTCTTGTAGATGTATTGCAGGGTTTGCGGCAATTGATCGAGCGGCCCTTTATGTTCAAACACCGCGTACTGGCGAGGCAGCACTTCGACCCACTGGTAGACCTTCTGATCGAGGTCATCGAGCTTGCTGATTTCCACCCCGGCGATGTAATCGAAGCCACCCTTGCCGTCGAAATTACTGCAGACGCCGTAAGTCACTTCGTTCTTTTGCCCCTGTATCTTCCCCAGGTGCGGCAAGAATTTTTCCCACAGCGCCGGGATGTCCTTTGCGGTGTCTTGGGTAAATCGACCACGAAAACCTGCAATCAGCAGGAAGTGTCCATGTTCGAAGCGAGGTTCAGCCACTTCGACGCGTGTTTGCTCATCCATGACTCGACTCCTGGCACAAAAAAGGGGTTCGGCTGGGAGTATAGAAAGCCCAATCCAATTCGCACGTTTACAGCGCGTGCAACTGCTCGACGGCACCTGAACCGACGAACTCGTTATAACCAGATACGATCACGTACACCGCGAAATAGCAGAAGATCGCCGCAGATGCCATGTAGGAATAGCGCAACAGTTTGTCGCCCAGCAGCTTGCCACCGTGGCTGGCGGCGAAGCACAAACCGGCCGACCACAGCAGTCCGGCGCACAGGAAACCGCCGAGGAACAGTGCCGAACTGAGCGGCCCACCACCGCCGGAACGGGCGATCAACGTACCGCCTACCGCAGCGAACCAAAGAATCGCGCTCGGCGACGACATGGCGAGGAAAATCCCCCGGAAGAACTCCTTGCGATGGGAGTTCTGCCCTACTTCCGCCGTGGCCGCCAACTGCGCCTCGTGGTGAATCGCCGAGTAAATCATCTTCGCCGCGAAGTAGATCAGCAGCGCCGAACCACCGATCCACAGCACCCAGCGCACGCTTTCGTATTGCAGCAACACGGTCATTCCGGCCAGCGCCAGCACCGCATAAATCAGGTCGCCGACACAGGTGCCGAGGCCCAGCGCGAAGCCCTGAAAGTAACCGCGCTGCATCGCCAATGTGATCATTGCGATGTTGGCGACGCCGATATCCAGGCACAGCGAAAGGCTCAGCAAGAAGCCGCTGGTGAATTCCATCTACCGATTTCCTTGGGAAAATATGTTTGAAAAACGCGCTGGACAGTATGCCATCACTGCCCTTATCTTCCGCCACAGGTCACCGCAGTGACCAGCGTCGCTCGGACGGTTCCGGGCGCTTACGTTATCCGAGGCAACAATGGCTGAACAAGGTTCGCCGCGCCGCTTTGCGCGCATAGATCGACTCCCCCCTTACGTTTTCAACATCACCGCCGAGCTGAAGATGGCCGCGCGTCGTCGTGGTGAAGACATCATCGACTTGAGCATGGGCAACCCCGACGGGGCCACGCCGCCGCACATTGTCGAAAAACTCGTACAGGTTGCGCAACGCGAAGACACCCACGGTTACTCGACGTCCAAGGGCATTCCGCGCCTGCGCCGGGCGATTTCCAACTGGTACAAGGATCGCTACGCGGTCGATATCGACCCGGAAAGCGAAGCCATTGTCACCATCGGTTCCAAGGAAGGCCTGGCGCATTTGATGCTGGCGACCCTCGATCAGGGCGATACCGTGCTGGTGCCGAACCCGAGCTATCCGATTCACATCTACGGTGCGGTGATTGCCGGCGCGCAGGTGCGTTCGGTGCCGTTGGTGCCGGGCGTGGACTTCTTCGATGAGCTGGAACGGGCGATTCGCGGCTCGATTCCGAAACCGAAAATGATGATCCTCGGCTTCCCGTCGAACCCGACTGCGCAGTGCGTGGAACTGGATTTCTTCGAACGAGTGATCGCCCTCGCCAAGCAATACGACGTGCTGGTGATTCACGATCTGGCTTACGCCGACATCGTCTACGACGGCTGGAAAGCCCCGTCGATCATGCAAGTGCCGGGCGCCAAGGACATCGCGGTGGAGTTTTTCACCCTGTCCAAGAGCTACAACATGGCCGGCTGGCGCATCGGTTTCATGGTCGGTAATCCGGAACTGGTCAACGCCCTCGCGCGGATCAAGAGCTACCACGACTACGGCACTTTCACTCCGCTGCAAGTGGCGGCAATTGCCGCGCTGGAAGGCGATCAACAGTGCGTGCGCGACATTGCCGAGCAGTATCGCCAGCGTCGTAATGTGTTGGTCAAAGGCCTGCATGAACTGGGCTGGATGGTCGAGAACCCGAAGGCTTCGATGTATGTCTGGGCGAAGATTCCCGAGGCGTATGCGCATCTGGGGTCGCTGGAGTTCGCCAAGAAACTGCTGGCCGAGGCCAAGGTCTGCGTCTCGCCGGGCGTCGGTTTTGGTGAGTATGGCGACGATCACGTGCGCTTTGCGCTGATCGAAAACCAGGATCGCATTCGTCAGGCGGTGCGCGGCATTCGCGGCATGTTCCGGGCCGATGGCCTGGCCCCGAAAACCTCTGCCTGACGCCTATCCCCACTGCCTGATCGTTCCCACGCTCTGCGTGGGAATGCCGCAATGGACGCTCTGCGTCCGCTTTGGGACGCAGAGCGTCCCGGGATGCATTCCCACGCAGAGCGTGGGAACGATCCACCCACAAAAAAACCGCATCGCTGCGGTTTTTTTGTGCCTGCAAGACGCTGTTTAAACGAACAGCGACAGCAGCAGGATAAAGCCCAGCGCAACCACCGACAGGATGGTTTCCATCGCCGTCCAGGTCTTGAACGTCTCGGCCACGGTCATGTTGAAGTATTGCTTCACCAGCCAGAAACCAGCGTCATTGACGTGCGACAGAATCAACGAACCGGCGCCGGTAGCCAGCACCAGCAGCTCACGGTTAACACCCGGGATCATCCCAACCACCGGCACCACAATGCCCGCGCCAGTGATGGTCGCGACCGTTGCCGAACCGGTCGCGATACGAATCACCGCCGCCACCAGCCACGCCAGCAGGATCGGCGAGATCTGCGCACTCACGGCCATGTGGCCGATCACGTCGCCCACACCGCTGGTGACCAGCATCTGCTTGAAGCCACCGCCGGCACCGATGATCAGGATGATCGCGGCGGTTGGCGCCAGACTCGCGTCGAGCCACTTGAGGATCTGCTGCGAACCGATGCCCTGCTTGTGCCCGAAGGTGTACAGCGACAGCAGCAATGCCAGCAGCAGCGCCGAGATCGGGTGACCGATCATGTCCATCCACGTGCGGAAGAAGTGCCCGTCCGGCAGCGCGACGTCAGCGAAGGTTTTCAGCAGCATCAGGAACACCGGCAACAGCACGGTGATCAGGGTGATGCTGAAGCTCGGCAGTTTGCTCGAATCGGTTTCACGGGCCAGTTGATCGACCAGTTCCTGATTGGGATGACCCGGAATGTGCTTGGCGATGAACGTACCGAAGATCGGCCCGGCAATGATGGCGGTCGGTAGCGCAACGATCAGACCGTAGAGAATGGTCTTGCCGATGTCCGCGCCAAACACGCCGATGGCCAGCAGCGGGCCAGGGTGCGGCGGCACCAGGCCGTGCACGGCGGAGAGACCGGCGAGCAGCGGGATACCGATCTTGATGATAGACACGCCGGTGCGGCGCGCAACGATGAACACCAGCGGAATCAGCAATACAAAGCCGATTTCGAAGAACAGCGGAATGCCCACCAGGAACGCAGCGAACATCATCGCCCACTGCACTCTTTCCTTACCGAACGCACGGATCAGGGTCTGGGCGATCTGATCGGCCCCGCCCGATTCGGCCATCATCTTGCCGAGCATGGTGCCCAGCGCGAGGATGATGCCGACAAAGCCAAGCACACCACCGAAGCCGTCCTGGAACGCCTTGATGATGGTGCCGATCGGCATGCCCGAGGTCAGACCGAGGAACGCGGCGGCGATGGTCAGGGAGATGAACGGGTGAATCTTGAATTTGGTAATCAGGATAATCAGGCCGATTACCGTGACCACTGCATCGAGCAGCAGGAAGGCGTCGTGGGACATGCCAAACATTGGGGGTGTCTCCTGGATTGTTGTTGTTATTAAAGCGGGTTAAACAGAAGTCGTGAGGACCGCGCTAGCTCTTTCAACACACTCATACCGCCTGTTTCAGACCGTGGGCCTGCCACCAGACGTGAGCCTGGGACGCCAGTTCTTCAACACTGTGAATCGAGGCATTCAACGCCAACGTCAGCGGCTCGCCCTTGGGCGATTCGAGGGTGGCGAACTGGCTTTCGATCAACGTGGCCGGCATGAAGTGGCCCGGACGATGGGAGACACGTTCAGCGGCGACTTCAGGGGTCAATTCAAGAAACACGAAACCCAGGCCCGGCAAGGCACTGCGCAACACTTCGCGATAACTGTGTTTAAGCGCCGAGCAGGTCAGCACCGGGCGTTCGCCCAGTGCATCGACACGACGCAGTTCAACGCACAGGCTGTCGAGCCAGCCGGCACGGTCGTCGTCGTTCAGGGGGATCCCCGCGCTCATCTTTTCGATGTTCGCGGCCGGATGGAAAGTATCGCCTTCAATGGCAGTGGCGCCGCTCAATTGGCACAGGGCCTCGCTGACGCACGTCTTGCCGCAACCGGCAACGCCCATGATGACCAGGGCGGTGATGGGATGACTCATATAACACCTCAGCGCGCAGACAGCGCTACCTTTGCTAGCTATGACTCTAGTGCACAGGCAGAAGTTGCCGACGCCTTCTTGTCGTTTTTTTGGGTTGCAGCAGGTTTGCGCCCAACGCCAAAAAGCGAAGATCAGGCAGGACCTCGCTTACGCATTTACAGCTGCATCAGGACAGCGCTACCTTAGTGCCTTGATTTTTGTTTGGCAAGCCGTCGATGACCACCCCTAAAAACGATAAAAATACCCGCACCACCGGCCGTCCCACCCTCAATGAAGTTGCCCGCCTGGCCGGTGTCAGTCCGATTACCGCCTCCCGCGCCTTGCGTGGCGTCAGCACCGTGGCCACCGAACTGGTGGAAAAAGTGCAGAAAGCCGCCAGTGAACTCAACTACGTGGTCAACCCTGCCGCTCGCGCTTTAGCCTCGGCGCAGAGCCATTCGGTTGTGGTGTTAGTGCCTTCGCTGTCGAACCTGTTGTTCATCGATACGCTGGAAGCCATTCATCGCGTGCTGACGCCCAAGGGTTTTGAAGTGCTGATCGGCAACTTCCACTATTCGCGTGACGAAGAAGAAAACCTGCTGCGCAACTACATGGCTTATCAGCCGCGCGGCTTGTTGCTGACCGGGTTTGACCGCACCGAAAGTTCGCGGCGGATGATCGAGGCCAGCAACATTCCCTGCGTGTACATGATGGAACTGGACAGCGCCGCCGGGGTGAATTGCGTTGGCTTCTCGCAGCTCAGTGCCGGTGAAACGGCGGCCGAGCATTTGCTCTCGCGTGGACGCAAGCGCCTGGCGTATATCGGCGCGCAACTCGATCAACGTACTTTGCTGCGCGGTGAAGGTTTCCGCAAAGCGCTGCAGAAGGCCGAGCGTTATGACCCGGATCTGGAAGTGCTGACGCCGCGTTCGTCGTCCGTTGGCTTGGGTGGCGAGTTGTTTTTGCAACTGCTGGCGGCGCATCCGGATGTCGATGCGATCTTCTTCGGTAACGACGACCTGGCGCAGGGTGCGCTGCTCGAAGCGTTGCGCCACGGCATCAAAATTCCCGAGCAGGTGGCGATTCTCGGTTTCAACGACTTGCCGATGTCCGAGCACATGGTGCCGCGCCTGAGCAGCATCAACACCCCGCGCGAGGCGATTGGCCGGCGGGCGGCGGAGCAGATGCTGACGCTGATGGCCGGTAACAGCGTGGCGCGGCCGGTTGAAGACATGGGCTTTGAACTGAAGATCCGCGAAAGTACGTGACGCTTCGCAATCCGATCGTTCCCACGCTCTGCGTGGGAATGCCTCAACGGACGCTCCGCGTTCGGCAGTGAAGGGACGCAGAGCGTCCCGGGCTGCGTTCCCACGCGGAGCGTGGGAACGATCAACCACTCAACAGGTCGACGAGGGCCAGTGCGCCTTTCTGTAGTGGCTGGCTCTTCAGCCATACCGCATGCACCGGCATCACCAGGCCATTTTCGATGTTGCGAAAATTCAGGCGTTTCAGACTTCCGTTGTCCAGTCGCGGCTGCACCACCGACAACGGAAAATTGCCCCAGCCCAAACCCGCCTCGACCATTTCCATCGCGGTCTCAAGACTGTCCGTGCGCCAATATGACTGCGCCACCAACGGCCGCGTTTCACTGATCGGCAAATCACGACTGGCGACGATGATCTGCCGCACATGCACCAGGTCCTCGAGAAACAGATCCTGCCCCTGCAACAACGGACTGTCCGCTGCCAGCGTGGCGATCATCCGTTCGCTGCCGACGAACTGAAAGCGCTCCAGCACGTTGACGCTCAACCCGGCGAACGCCAGGCAAACACTGACGCGACCACTGTGCAACAGCGCCAGCACGTCATCCTGTGGCGCGGTCAGCACTTCGATGTCGAGCAGCGGATGACGCTCGGCGATCACCTTGATCGCCGCCAGCAAGCGCCGCCGGTCGATGTCGGCCACCACACCGATCGACAACTTGCTCTCCAGTCCCAGCGACAACTCCACCGCATGCACTTGCAGTTGCTTGAGCTGCTCGGCAATCAGTCGCGCATGCGGCACCAGTGCCAGCGCCATCGCCGTGGGTTGCGGTTCGCGATGGCTGCGGTCGAACAACAAATAACCGAGTTCAGCCTCAAGGTTGCCAATGCCCATGCTTACCGCCGAGGGGACTTTTCCTAATGCTCGCGCTGCCGCAGAAAATGAACCGCGTTCAATGACTGCAAGGAACAGCTCGATACTGTCACTGTTGAAATTCACTTCGCGCACCTATCAATAAATCTGAAAGCTACCGACTTTTTCTGTCAGCCCTATTGAAGCTATCTTTCGTCGCCTTCGCCAGTCCCGCTGGCCAACAAACGGCAACAAAGAGGCAATTCCCATGCAAGGCGTCAAACGCAAACTGGTCTACGTGTCGCTTTACGAAGTGATCGGCATGACCTTCTCCGCCCTCGGCCTGGCACTGTTGTCCGGCACTTCGCCGGGCAGTACCGGGCCATTGGCGGTAATCATCACCACCATCGCCGTGACCTGGAATTTCATCTACACCTCGATGTTCGAACACTGGGAAAGCCGCCAGGTCTCGCGCACCCGCACGGTCAAACGCCGCATCGCTCACGCTATCGGTTTTCAACTGACGCTGATCGTGTTCCTGATCCCGTTGATTGCCTGGTGGATGAACATCAGTCTGGTGCAGGCATTTTTGCTGGATCTGGCGCTGATCATTTTCATCCCGTGCTACACGTTCGCCTTCAACTGGCTGTTCGACCGGGTTTTCGGTTTGCCGGCCTCGGCGCTGCCAGATTCGGCGGCTGCGGCATAAATCGTTAATTAGTAAGGAGATATTGCAAGAAATCAGCACTTTCCCGGCGCAAATCGCTGATCTTCACAATCCGTGAACTCCGATAGCAGGCTAAGCTTTTCCATCAATAAAAAATGGATCTGCCCATGACTGCACACGCCTCCGCCGCCGCGCAAAGCGACGGCATCGACCCGATCCGCGCCGCTCAGGTGTCCGCCCGCATTGACCGCCTCCCTGCGGTCGCGACGATCTGGCGGCTGGTGGCGCTGTTGTCGATCGGTGGTTTCTTCGAGCTCTATGACCTGTTCCAGACCGCCTACATCAGCCCCGGCCTGATCCGCGACGGCATCTTCGCCACCGGAAATCAGGGTGTGTTCGGTTTCTCCGATCAGGCGGCGTTTGCCTCGGCAACATTTCTTGGCCTGTTCCTCGGCGCCAGTCTGCTCAGCCCGTTGGCGGATCGTTTCGGCCGTCGAGCGATCTTCACTTTCGCGCTGATCTGGTACACGGTCGCGACGGTGTTGATGGGCGTTCAGAGTTCGGCGCTGGGGATTATCTGCATGCGCTTTCTGGTCGGCATCGGTTTGGGCATCGAGTTGGTGACCATCGACGCCTACCTCTCGGAGCTTGTGCCCAAACGCATGCGCAGTTCGGCGTTTGCCTTCGCGTTTTTCGTGCAGTTTCTGTCGGTGCCGGCGGTGGCGTTGATGTCCTGGTGGCTGGTACCGCAAGCGCCGTTCGGGGTGTCCGGCTGGCGCTGGGTGGTGTTGGCCAGCGCGGTGTTTGCATTGTTTATCTGGTGGCTGCGCAAGCGTCTGCCGGAATCGCCGCGCTGGTTGGCGCAGCATGGCCGCTTCGATGAGGCGAACCGGATTCTCGACCACATCGAGGCACATTGCGCGAAGGATCACGGCAAGCCGCTGGACACTCCCGAAGCCGTTGCCGTCGACGTCGAAGGCAAGGGCCGCTTCGCCGATATCTGGCAGCCACCGTATCGCCGTCGCGCGTTGATGCTGATCGTCTTTCACATCTTCCAGGCCATCGGCTTCTTCGGTTTCGGCAACTGGTTGCCGGCGTTGCTCTCCGGACAGGGCGTCAGCGTCACCCACAGCCTGATGTATGCCTTCATCATCACCCTCGCCTACCCGCTCGGGCCGCTGCTGTTCGTCAAGTTCGCCAACCGCTTCGAGAACAAATGGCAGATCGTCGGTTCGGCCCTCGGCGCCATGACCTTCGGCACCTTGTTCGCCCTGCAGACCAGCGCGTTCGGGCTGATCTTCTGCGGGGTGATGATCACCTTCTGCAACGCCTGGCTGAGCTTCAGTTATCACTCGTACCAGAGCGAACTGTTCCCGACCAACATCCGCGCACGGGCGGTGGGGTTCTGTTATTCGTTCAGTCGCTTGTCGACGGTATTCAGCAGCCTGTTGATTGGCTTTTTCCTCGACAGCTTCGGCACGCCCGGCGTCTTGGCATTCATCGCCAGCAGCATGCTGATCGTGATGCTGACCATCGGTTACTTCGGTCCGCGCACTCGTAATCTGGCGCTGGAGAACATTGCCCATCGCTGAGCAGGCAGCGGTCATCGTCTGCCGCGCAACGGCAACGGATGACCGCTTCACTTCTGAGCAAAGACAACAAACAATTGAAATACAAGGACTTATCCGCAAGGCACGGTAATTGCTGCGTAACCGCCGTCAGCAATTATCCACAGGTCCAGTCATCATGTTGGTCAACGCCAAACAACCGCTAATCATCCACCTGCCCAAGCAGGTCAATGACGACGCAACGGCCACTGCGGCCGCCGGTCTGCAGAGCGGCCTGCACGGCGCCATGCTGCAAACCCTGCAGAATCAGACCCAACTGCAATCCACGCAGACCGCCTCCACCGTGCAGGCGTCGGCCACCCAGATCGCCACGCAGCAAGTCAGCGAAGCGACGCGCATCAGCGACAACGTCGACGAGGCTTTCGCCAAGACGCGCGTCAGCCTGCAATCTACCGATACCTCCGATGCCACCAAGACCACCGGCACTTCGGCCACCGATCAGTTCAAGGACTACATGAGCAAGTCGCCGGAACAGCGCCTGCGCGACAGTATCCTCCAGAGCATGGGCATCACCGAAGACGACATCAAAGCCATGCCTCCGGAGAAACAACTGGCCATCGGTAAAGAGATCGCCGAGCGTTTGCAGGACAAAATGAAGTTGGCGCAGGCGGACAAAGACAACGTCAATGATGTGAAGGACAGCGACAAGTTGGCGGACAAGTTTCTCGCAGCGCTGTGATTATGTGACAAGTGGATGGAGGTCACGGAGGCCTCTGTCCTGTCCCACTCCCTTCCCTCCGGATTGCTACCTTTCATCAGAAAATCGTATCACCTGTAAGAACTGACAGTGGTGCTCGTTTGAACTGCGCGTGTTCAATAGAACGAGTGATCACACTCGTGATCACAAGACAGGATCAGGAGAGAATCATGGAAGCCAAAGCATTCACCGGTCATTGCGATTGCAAATCCACCTACAACGGAAACCCGGTCGGAACGGACTTTAATACAGAGCGGGTTGTTTTTGATCAAAGAACTTTTCAAGCGACCATGAACACAAATTTAGTCCAGATGGTCTATGCACCCGATAACCTAGAACCCGGTGAACACCTTCTGACTTTTGTTCATGATGGAGTTCCTCAGCTGGAATATCAGAATGGAATAAGAATGCTCAAATTAACTGGAACCGGGAAAGTCACCATCGGGGAGAATCTGGATACCCAAGAAGGAACGATTGACGCTACCTACTTTGATGAATTGGGGCGGTTGATTGCCTTCAAGGGTACGTTCAGTGGTAAGTACGAATGAAGTAACAGGTGTGCAAGTAATAAAACAAGGGCAGTCGCTACTGCCCTTGGCTTTTAGAACATGGCCCTCGCGATTTCAGAGCATCAATTCAACTGCAACGTCTCGTTGAACTGACTGATCGCATCCACCACATGCCGCGATCCCTGCTGAATTTCCTGAATCACCGCCCCCGCCTCGTTCGCCAGTTCCACGCCAAGCCCGGTGCGGCTCAAACTCGATTGCATGCTCGACACCGCACTCAACGACAAATCATGGTTCTTGCGCACCACGTCGACGATCTCCAGGGTTGCCTGACTGGTCCGTGCCGCCAGGCTGCGCACCTCATCCGCGACCACCGCAAAACCACGTCCATGTTCACCGGCCCGCGCCGCTTCAATCGCCGCGTTCAGTGCCAGCAAGTTGGTTTGATCGGCAATTCCGCGAATGGTCTGGACGATGGTGCCGATGATGTCCGACTGCTTGCTCACGGCATCGATACTCACCGCCGCTTCGTTGAGGTCGCGGGAGATGTCCTGAATGATCTGCACGGTTTGTTGCACGACTTGCGAGCCCTTTTGCGCGCAGGCGTCGTTTTGCACCGAAGTGCTGTGGGCGGATTCGGCAGCGTTCTGCAAAGTGGTCATCTGATGGGTGATGTCGCTGGCGAACTTGACCACTTTGTACAAGCGGCCCTTGGCGTCGAACAGCGGATTGTAAGAGGCTTCGAGATAAACCATCTGCCCGGACTTGTTCTTGCGCTCGAAGCGATGGGAGTGATATTCGCCGCGATTGAGCGAGGCCCAGAATGCCTTGTACTGCGCCGATTCGGATTCGGCGCGATGGCAGAACAGGCTGTGATGATGCCCGACGATTTCGTTCAGCGAGTACTGCATGGTTTGCAGAAAGTTGTCGTTGGCACTGATGACATTGCCTTCGGGAGTGAACTCGATCACCGCCATGGAACGGCTGATCGCCGCCAGCATGCTTTCTTCTTCGTGTTCTTTATTGACCCGTGCGGTGATGTCCGCCGCTACCTTGATCACACTTTTGACCTGCTTGTCGGCGCCATACACCGGCATGTAGCTGGCTTCGAGCCAGATTTCCTTGCCGCTCTTGTTCAAGCGCAGAAACGTCCCGCTGATCGGCTCGCCCCGGGCCAGGTCCCGCCACAACCGGGCGTAATCCTCGCTGCGATAGAACGCTTCTTCACAAAAGATCCGGTGATGTTTGCCACGGACTTCTTCGGCGCTGTAGCCCATGGTTTTGCAGAAGTTTTCATTGGCATCGAGAACGATACCCTCGGGGGTGAACTCGATCATTGCCATTGAACGGCTGATCGCTGCCAACTTGGCATTGGCCTCGGTCAGGGCACAGCTGAATCGCTCGATTTCCTGCAGGTCAGCCTTGTGATGTAGGTTGAACATGGTTGAATCACCTTCTGCGCGGTCTTTTGATTTGATGAAAGTTCAGTTCTTTCAAGATCTACCACTACGTTCCACAGAACAGGCGCACGCATTCCTCCACGGGAGGAAGTTGTCAGGTGATAAATGATGGTCAATCGGAGAGTCCATATAGCGACGCTCTAATCAAGACATCCTTCTCTTGATAGCCCGCACCGGGGCCAGCCCTAACGCGTTGAAGAACTTCCATGTACAAAATGCTCCTTGTCGTTTCAGTGTCGGTGCCTTGGCTTGCGCACTCTGGCAGCATGAATTCACTCACTAACCGTGCACGGTCGACATAGTTAGTTACAGGTGAGCATAGACAGCGCAAGGCCTTGCGCAAGGCCATTAGTCGGCCAGTATCTGGCACTTTTTGCACAAGAAACGGTTCAGCTAGAAATGAATTCGCTCCGTGTAGGAGCTGCCGCAGGCTCGGGCCGCGATCGGACGATCTTTTGATTTTAAAGACAAGATCAAAAGATCGCAGCCTGCGGCAGCTCCTACAGGGGGGAGTTGTGGTTAGAGGCTGTTGCTGACTTGGCTGGCGACTTCTGCGGGCACCCAGGCTTTCCAGATTTGTGGCTGATCACGCAGGAAGGCTTCGGCCACCACTCTTGGCTGCAGGCGTTTTTCGCTCATACCGGCCAAGGTCTGGTTCAACAGATCGATCGGCAGATCGACCTTTTCAAAGAATGTCACCAACTGCGGGTATTGCGCCTTGAACGGCGCTGACACGCCAATCGCCAGGCTCGCCGGCATCGAGCGTGTGCCTTTGGGATTGGGATTATTGGCATCGGCCAGAGTCTTCCAGGCCGCGGCGTCGAACGGCGGTTCATCCAGTTTTACCAGTTTGAAACGGCCCAGCAGCGGCGTCGGCGACCAGTAGTAGAACAGCACTGGTTTGCCCCGCTTGATCGACGACGCCACCTCGGCATCCAGTGCCGCGCCGGAACCGGTGCGGAAGTTGACGAAGCTGTCATTCAGCGCATAGGCCTTGAGCTTCTGACTGTTGACGATCTCCGAAGTCCAGCCGGTCGGACTGTTGAGGAAACGCCCGCGAGTCGGGTCTTCCGGGTCACGGAAAACGTCCTTGTAGCGCGGTAGATCGGCCACCGATTTCAGCTCCGGTGCGAGCGCCTTGATCCCGCGTTCCGGGTCGCCCTTGATCACGTATTCCGGTACCCACCAACCTTCGGTGGCGCCTTTGACGGTGTCGCCCAAGCCAAACACTTTACCCTCGGCGGCGGCCTTGACCCACGCCGGACTGCGCCCGGCCCATTCTTCGCCGATCACCTGGATGTCGTTTTTCGCCAACGCCGCTTCGAGGCTGACGGTACTGCCCGGCAGCGTGTCGGTCGGGTAGCCGTAACCTTTTTCAACGATCAGGCGCAGCACTTCGGTGATGAAGCTGCCGCTCTCCCAGGTGATGTCGCCAAAGTGGATCGGTGCGCTTTTCTGCGCCGCTGAAACGGCGCCGACACTCAGGCTCAGCGCCAGCAGCGAACGGCCAAGCAGGGTTGTGATCGATCTCATGCGGACCTCTTGTCAGTCAAAAATTGATTGGCGCTGTGGCGATCGCACAACGCTTGGGAACGGTTCATGTACACGCTGACCGAACGCTGGGAGATCCCCAGTTCGGCGGCGATTTGCGGGTAGGTCAGGCCATCGATGCGCGCCAGCAGAAAGGTCGAGCGAACCTTGCCGGGCAGTCGTTGCAGGCTGTGGTCGAGGCGCTTCAGGGCTTGCGCCAGTTGGGCGAGTTCTTCGGGCGAATTGGCCACGTCTGTGTCGATCTGCTGCGCATGACGGCGCTCCAGATCGGCACGCCGCCAGCGTTGATAAAGCAGGCGCTGGGCGATGGTGGTGAGCAAGGCACGAGGTTCGCGAATCGCCGTGAGGCTGGGCGCTTCGAGCAGTTGCGCGAAGGTTTCGGCGGCGATGTCTTCGACGCTCGCGGTGTCGTGCAGATGACGCCGCAGATAATTGCAGAGCCAGCGGTAATGGGCGCGGAACAGGCCGTCAACCGAGTGATGATGGGAAAAGTCGGCGCCGGACATAGGGGCTCCTTGATGAAGGGTCGCTGAATGTCCGGTGTTCCGGTGGCGCGATCGTAGCAAGGCGCCTTATGCATTAATAATATTTAAATTTCATTCAGTTATTCGATTTGGAGATATAAGGTCAAAAGATCGCAGCCTTCGGCAGCTCCTACAGGAGTGCGATCTTTTAACGTAAACGGCCGTAACCCAAATCTTCAGCTTCATGTTCATAGTCGAGCACGACCTGGTAATCGCTTTCGTTGGCCGGCAACACTTCTGGCAAACCCAACACCTGCGCAACATCGGGAAGCTCATGCAGGCTCTGGTTCATCACCTGACGCAGCCTTTCAATCTGTTGATCCGTGGCGCTGGCAACGGTGATAAAGGGCAAGGTCGGGCTGAACGCACTGCGCGCCATCACTCGCAAACCGCGAACTTCTTCCGGCGCATATTGCGCGAGGCAGGCGTAGGTCACGCTGTCGATGGCGGCCAGGTCGGCGCATTTGCTACGTAACCAACGCAGGCTTTCGCGGTGACCGCCGCTGATGCCAAGGGTGGCGAAAAACTGCCCGTCGCGATGCAACGGCGCCAGACGCTGGCGCAACAGATTCATGCCGCTGTTGGAGTCTTCACTGTTGATCACCGCGCGGCTGTTGCGAAATGCTGCCAGGGTTTTGCGTGGATCATCGGCACGACTGAGGATCAGGCTGCAGTGGTTGCCGGCGCTGGCATCGGGGAGTTCGTAGCGCGGCCGGCCGACGATGCGTACTTTGCCGCGCAGCGCGGTCATCAGCGGGTAGCCGCAGGTTTGCGTGAGCAGCAGATCAGGGGATAACCACAGTTGTGGCAGTGACAGTTGTTCGGCATTCAGGCGGGTGTGGCCGAGGTGTTCGAGGATGCGCGCGAGCCAGCGTTCATTGGCCACGCGGATCGGTTCGGGGGCGACGTACATCAACAGTTCGGCGTGGTGTTGGGTCATACACATATTCCCTGACAACTGATTTCCAATGTGGGAGTGAGCCTGCTCGCGAATGCGGTGTGTCAGTGACATCTTCGGTGCCTGACACACCGCTATCGCGAGCAGGCTCACTCCTACAGGGGTCGATGGTGTTCTTGAGTCAGTGGAACGGATGCTCGGGGCTGTCGATGGGTTTGAAACCATTCTGGCGCCACAACTGCCCGTACCCTTGCACCACAAACCCGCCGCTGCGTGCCACCCATTGCGCGCGATGCGTTCGATAAACCCTGGGCAAGTCGTACCATGCAAGCTTGGGCAAGTCGTGATGCACCAGATGAAAATTCAGATTGAGAAACAACCAGCGCCACGGCCAACCGGCTTCATTCAAAACGGTGCGCTGCTCCGGTTGCGCGTGCGGACGATGTTCATAGTAGGAGCGAATCATCGCGATCGACAGCGCCGGCACGCTGATCAGCAGCAGGTAATGCCACACCGGTAACGCACTGTATTGCGCGATGAAGCCGAGCATCAGCAAGGTAAAAAAACCGTGGGTCAACCACATCAGCCAGGCCTGGCGCTCACGGTTTTTCAAGCGTTGCAGCTCTTGCGCAGCCAGCGCCAACAGCGCCAGTGGTGCGCCAATCAGGAACCGGCCGAGCACGGTTTTATTCAGCCGATGCAGACTGCGTTCGAACAACGAACTGCCCTGCCACCTCGCGCGGGTCAGGTAACGGCTTTCCGGATCGACGCCGGGCACAGTCAGATCCTCATCGCGGTGATGCAGCAAATGGCTGTCGCGATACAGCGTGTACGGATACCACACGGCAAATGGCGCATAGCCCAGCACTTTGTTGAAAGCAATCCAGCGCGTCGGATGCCCATGGAGCAATTCGTGTTGCACCGACAACCACAGCACCAACAAAGGAATCAGCAGCAATGTGCTCCAGCCGCGGCCGAGCCATGCACTGTTGAGTACGATGGCAAACCAGCCGCCATACACACCGATCAACAACAGCCAGGTCGGCCATTCGGTGCGGGCAGTCAGGCGTTGGCGCAGGGCTTCGATGTGCTGGCGGTGGGCGGCGTCGAAATAATGGGACATGGCTGTACTCACAGCAGGGATCTTCTCCTGCTGTGCAACGACGTCGCTGAATCTTGCAGATTATTTTCAGGTTCAGGCAGGAGCCCGAGAACCGGGCTCCGGAAAGGCGTGATCAGTGGCCGAAGATGTCGACTTTCTTGGCTTTCTTCTCCGCGCGTTTTTCAATCGCGGTCTTGGCCGGTTTCTTCTTCGCGGCTTTCTTTGAATCCATACCTTTGGACATGATGCGTACTCCACTCACAGGGGATGTGAGGTCAGGTATACACCTATCCGCCGGCGCGCGTTCTTTTATAATCGGCGCTTTTCCCACCGACAGTCCGAACCTATGCACGACACCCGATACAGCCTGCTCGACGAGTCTTTATGGCCGTTGATGAACAAGTTTTACCGCAGCCACCAATCGTCGATGAAAGCCGTGCGTGACGCGCAATTGTGGGTGGCGCGCCGTGGCGAAATTGTCGCGGCACTGTGTTTGCGGCCGGTGGCGGGCGGGCATTGGTTGACCGGATTGTTCGTTGATCCGGGGTGTCGCGAACAAGGGCTGGCCGCGCAGTTGATCGCGGCGGCGGTGCAGGAAGTGCGCGAACCGGTGTGGCTGTTCTGTCATCCGGATTTGCGCGGGTTTTATGAGCGGCGCGGGTTCAGTTTCAACCCGGCCCTGCCCCAGGCGATGGCGGAGCGGTTGAGCCGGTATGCGCGGAGCAAGCCGATGATTGCGATGGAACTCAAACCTTCAACCTGACGCAGATCCTTGTAGGAGTGAGCCTGCTCGCGATAGCGGTCTGTCAGTCACCGAAAATTTTACTGACAGACCGCTATCGCGAGCAGGCTCACTCCTACAGGGGGGTTGTGGTATCCCGGAATTAATCGTCGGCAGAGGGATCGAGGTCCGGGAACATCACTTCGGTGTAACCGAACTTGCTGAAGTCGGTGATGCGCGACGGGTACAACCGGCCGATCAGGTGATCGCACTCGTGCTGCACAACGCGCGCATGGAAGCCCGCAGCAACGCGCACCACCGGCTCGCCCTTCGGATCAAAACCCTCGTAGCGAATCTGCTGATAGCGATCCACCGCGCCGCGCAGACCTGGCACCGACAGACACCCTTCAAAGCCCTCTTCCGTCAACGGACTCAGCGGTGTGATCAGCGGATTGATCAGGATCGTCTGCGGCACGGCTTCGGCGTCCGGATAACGCTCGCTGTGCTCGAAACCGAAGATCACCAGTTGCAGGTCAACGCCGATCTGCGGCGCGGCAAGCCCAACGCCACCGACGCTTTCCATGGTCTGGAACATGTCGTCGATCAGTTGCCACAGCTCGGGACTGTCGAACATTTCGGCCGGCACCGGCGGCGCAATGCGCAGCAGGCGCTCGTCACCCATTTTCAGAATTTCACGGATCATGATCAGGCTTCGTCAGTGTCCGGCTTGAGCGAATGATCGCGGCCCAGGCCCGAGACGTGTTGTTTGGGTTGTTCATCGAGTTCGCCGGGGACTTTCTCGCCCGGGTCCTTGCCCTCGCTGGACATATGCTCGATCACCGCGTTCATTTCCGCACCGAGCAACAGCACCGCAGCGGAAATGTAGAAGTACAGCAACAGCACGATGATTGCGCCGATGCTGCCATACATCGCGTTGTAGTTGGCGAAGGTTTTCACATAAAACGCGAAGCCCAACGAGGCGATGATCCACACCACCACCGCGAGTACCGAGCCGGGGGTGATGAAGCGGAATTCCTGTTTGACGTCAGGCATCACGTAATAGATCAGCGCCACCGCGACCATCATCAGGATGACGATCACCGGCCAGCGCGCGATGGTCCAGACGGTGACGATGACTTCCTCCAGCCCGACCTGCGCGGCGATCCAGCCCATCACCTGCGGCCCGAGCACCATCAGCGCGGCGGCCATCAGCAACATGCCGGCAATGCCGACCGTGTAGAAAACCGACAACGGAAAGCGCTTCCAGACCGGCCGCCCTTCGACCACATCGTACGCTGCGTTCATCGCGCTCATCATCAAGCGCACGCCGGCAGACGCAGTGTAAAGGGCGATGACGATACCGACTGAAAGCAAGCCGCCCTTGGACTGCTGCAACTGGTCGATTACCGGGTTGACCGATTCCAGCGCCTGCGGCGGCAGAACCAGTTCCGATTGCAGGCGCAGCCAGGAAAAGAAGTCCGGCAGGTGCAGGAAGCCGATCAGCGCGATCAGGAACAGGATGAACGGGAACAGCGAGAACAGCATCTGGTAGGCCAGCGCCGAGGCGTAGGTCGACATCTCGTCGTCGACGAACTCAGTGACCGTGCGCACCATCACGCGGTGCAGAGGCAGACCTTTCATGTCCGGGAATATCATTCGCGTCTCCTTTCGCCGCTATACAGGTTTGAAGTCGTGGCGACTCAGGGGCCGTTTTTTACATCAAGGTAGCTTACTTGGCGAACCTTGATGGGCGTCAGCAGAATTTCGACACAAAAACGGCCATCCTTGGATGGCCGCTCGTGTAGTTCGTTCAAGGCTGAATTACGCCTTGTCGACGCCTTTCTTGATAGCGTCTTTGGCTTTGCCGACCGCTTGTTGGGCTTCGCCTTTTTTCTCTTGAACCTTGCCTTCGGCTTGCAGTTTGGTGTTGTCGGTGGCTTTACCGACGCCTTGCTTGACGTTGCCGACGGCTTCGTTGGCCATGCCTTTTACTTTATCGCCTGTGCTACTCATGGTGTTTCTCCTTGGTGCATTAAGGGGGAAAAGTCAGTACGTAATGATTGACTGGCCGGGTTTGCGCCAAGTTTCATTTATTTTTCGCAGGTTCATTTCGTCGCGGCGTGCAGGTTGGGCTTTATGTTTGTGTGCATTGCCCCGAGAATGCGCAACATATGGGCGCCGTGCGCCAATGAACCGATCCCGCAGGAATGTTATGAAACTCGATAAAACGCTCGCCATCGCCCGTCGAAACAAGGAACTGGGCGGCGCCGTGCTCGGCACCAACAACTGCCACTTCGCCGAACTGAACCGCAACCGCAACATCTGGTGGTTCGATCTGCCGGTGTCGCGTCTGGCGATTGGTCAGTACGAGTGGATTCACCTGTTGATGCACACACCGGCCACCGACGAACTGCTGCACCTGAAGGTGCCGACGGTGTTTCTGCGTGAGAAGCTCGAGGGGCTGGTGATTCGCAACGAGGGCAAGCGCAAGGCGGCATTGAGCCTGGAATTGAGTGCGGACAAGGATTCGTATTTGCAGGACATGCGTCCGGCGGGCACCAACGTGAATTTCGCGCCGTTCCGTCAGTAGGATTTGTACCGCCCCCCGTCCCCTCACCCTAGCCCTCTCCCAAGGGAGAGGGAACTGACCGAGGTGTCTGGGCAAGGTACACCGACCTGAAATATCGAGTCGAACTCAGATTCTGAAAAGCCCCCGATCAGCTCCCTCTCCTTCGGGAGAGGGCTGGGGTGAGGGGCAGGTTCACCGCATAACTCAAGCCTTGCTCGCCCCAACAAAAAGCCCCGCATCTGCGGGGCTTTTTGGTTTAGGCGGCGTTCTTCGCCTTGATCTTCTTCAGCTCTTCATCGCGCAATTCACGGCGCAGGATCTTGCCGACGTTGGTCGTCGGCAGCGCATCGCGGAACTCCACCGAACGCGGCACCTTGTAGCCGGTGACGTTGGCGCGCATGTGTTCCATCACCGTTTCCTTGGTCAGCGTAACGCCCGGTTTGGCGACGATGAAAATCTTGATCGCCTCGCCCGACTTCTCGTCCGGCACGCCGATGGCCGCGCATTGCAATACGCCTGGCAGGGTCGCCAGCACGTCTTCCAGTTCGTTCGGATAAACGTTGAAACCGGAGACCAGAATCATGTCTTTCTTGCGATCGACAATGCGCATGTAGCCGTCCGGCTGGATCAGCGCGATGTCACCGGTCTTCAACCAGCCTTCGCTGTCGAGCATTTCATCGGTGGCTTCCTGACGCTGCCAGTAACCTTTCATCACTTGCGGGCCTTTGATGCACAACTCGCCGATCGCGCCCAGCGGCTGCTCGACACCAGCATCGTCGATGACTTTGCACAGAGTCGACGGCACCGGAATGCCGATGGTGCCGATCTGGATGTGCTGGATCGGATTGACTGTGGCCACCGGGCTGGTTTCGGTCATGCCGTAACCTTCGCAGATCGAGCAGCCGGTCACTGCTTTCCAGCGCTCGGCAGCGGCCAGTTGCAGGGCCATGCCGCCGGACAGAGTGACTTTCAGTGCCGAGAAATCCAGCTTGCGGAAACCTTCGTTATTGCACAGCGCCACGAACAACGTGTTCAGGCCGACAAAACCGCTGAACTTCCACTTCGACAGTTCCTTGACCATCGCCGACAGGTCGCGCGGGTTGCTGATCAGGATGTTGTGGTTGCCGATCAGCATCATCGCCATGCAATGAAAGGTGAACGCATAGATGTGATACAGCGGCAGCGGCGTGATCAGGATCTCGCTACCTTCATTGAGGTTGGAGCCCATCAGCGCCTTGCACTGCAGCATGTTGGCGACGAGGTTGCGGTGGGTCAGCATCGCGCCCTTGGCCACGCCGGTGGTGCCGCCGGTGTATTGCAGCACCGCGACGTCGCCGCTGTCCGGGTTGGCTTCAGCCACAGGCTGGCCCTGGCCCTTGCTCAGCACGTCGTTGAACTTGACGGCTTTAGGCAAGTGATAAGCCGGCACCATCTTCTTCACGTACTTGATGACGCTGTTGATCAGCAGGCGCTTGATCGGCGGCAACAGGTCGGCGACTTCGGTGACGATGACGTGTTTGACGCCGGTTTTCGGCACCACGGCTTCGGCCAGGTGCGCCATGTTTGCCAGGCAAACGAGGGCTTTGGCACCGGAGTCGTTGAATTGGTGTTCCATTTCCCGCGCGGTATACAGCGGGTTGGTATTGACCACGATCAGCCCGGCGCGGATCGCACCGAAGACGGCCACCGGGTACTGCAGAACGTTGGGCAATTGCACGGCGATTCGATCACCGGGCTGCAAGTCGGTATGCTGTTGCAGATACGCGGCAAACGCACCGGACAATTCGTACAACTCACCGTAGGTGATTGTCTTGCCCAGGTTGCTGAAAGCCGGTTTGTTGGCGAAGCGTTGGCAGGATTGCTTCAACACTGCCTGAATGTTCGGATACTCGTCTGGATTGATGTCGGCAGCAATTCCAGCCGGGTATTTATCCTTCCAAAAGTCTTCGATCATGGAAGCCCACTCCTCAGCAACGCGAATTCTTCACCGCATTTGATGCGATTATTATTGGTGTGTGTTTTGTATTGGTGAATCTGGCTTTCAGATAGGCCGAGAAGTCACAAAGCGCGCCGAGAGTAGCAGCTTTGCCGAGGGTCGACTAGAGCCAAAAGCGGCCCATACAGTCATATTTGTGACTCAAGACTTGCCAGCGGTCATTTTAGAGCAAAAATCCTATAACACCCTGAGAACCCCGGAATTTGGGGCTTAGAAGCAAAAGATCGCAGCCTTCGGCAGCTCCTACATGGGATGGGTTTCCTGTAGGAGCTGCCGCAGGCTGCGATCTTTTCGTTTTCAGACGTTAAGCGATATCGCGCAACTCACGGCGCAGGATCTTGCCGACCGGCGTCATCGGCAACGACTCGCGCAACACAATGTGTTTCGGCACTTTGTACGCAGTGAAATTCTCCTTGCAGTAGGCCTTCAGCTCTTCAAGGCTGACGCCGGTGTCCCGCGCCACCACAAACAACTTCACCGCCTCGCCCGAACGTTCATCCGGCACGCCGATCACCGCACAGTTGGCGACTTTCGGGTGGGCCATGACCACGTCTTCGATCTCGTTCGGGTACACGTTGAAACCGGAGACGATGATCATGTCCTTCTTGCGGTCGACGATGCGCACGAAACCGTCCGGATCGATCACCGCAATATCGCCGGACTTGAACCAGCCCTCGGCATCCAGCACTTCGGCGGTGGCCTCGGGTTTATGCCAGTAGCCCTTCATGATCTGCGGGCCTTTGATGCACAGCTCGCCCCTCTCACCCATCGGCTGCTCGACGCCATCATCGTTGATGACCTTGAGCAACGTGCCCGGTACCGGCAGACCGACCGTGCCGAGGCGCGACTGGTCGCCGTACGGGTTGGTGCAGGCCACCGGCGAGGTTTCGGTCAGGCCGTAACCTTCGGTGATGCGGCAACCGGTCATTTGCTCCCAGCGCTCGGCGGTGGCCTTGACCAGCGCGGTGCCGCCGGAGTTGGTGAGTTTCAGGCTGGAGAAATCCAGGGTCTTGAAATCCGGGTGATCCATCAGTGCGACGAACAACGTGTTCAACCCAAGCAATGCCGAGAAACGCCAGTTCTTCAGTTCTTTAATGAAGCCGGCAATGTCGCGCGGGTTGGTGATCAGCACGTTGTGGTTGCCGGAGACCATCATGCACATGCAATTCGCGGTGAAGGCATAGATATGGTAGAGCGGCAGCGGCGCGATCATCACTTCCTGGCCTTCGCGCAGCAGTGGCTGACCGTCGGGGCCGAGCTGCGCGAGAGAGGCGCGCACTTGCTGCATGTTCGCCACCAGATTGCCGTGGGTGAGCATCGCGCCCTTCGCCAAGCCGGTGGTGCCGCCGGTGTATTGCAGCACGGCGATGTCGTCGAGGCTGACCTTCAACGGCTTGATGCCCAGGCCCCGGCCCATGCGCAGCGCGCTCTTGAAGGAAATCGCCTGCGGCAGCGAATACGCCGGGACCATTTTCTTCACTTTGCTGACCACGGTGTTGACCAGCCAGCCCTTGGCGGCGGGCATCAGATCGCCCATCTTCGCTTCGATCAGGTACTGGATGTCGGTGTCGGGCAGCACTTCCTGGACTTTCTGACCGAACATGTTCAGGTACACCAACGCGCGGGCGCCGGAATCCTTGAACTGGTGGCGCATCTCCCGTGCGGTGTACAACGGGTTGGTGTTGACCACGATGAGTCCGGCACGCAAGGCGCCGAACACGGCAATCGGGTAATGCAGGACGTTGGGCATCTGCACGGCGATGCGGTCGCCCGGCACCAGATCGGTGTGCGCTTGCAGGTAACCGGCGAAGGCCGCGCTGTAGCGCTCCAGTTCGGCGTAGGTCAACGTGATGCCCATGTTGCTGAAGGCCGGGCGGTCAGCGAACTTCTTGCAGGAACGCTCGAACACCTCGATCACCGACTTGAACTCGCCCATGTCGATGTCCAGCGGTACGCCGGCCGGGCGTTTGTCGTTCCAGAAATCAGGTTGCATTGTTCTTGTCCTCTTTACCTGAGCCGATCCGGGCCGCTTTCTGTCATTTCTGAAAAAGCGGAGCTTCACGGACACTAGCAGTTATGGCCATTCAGGCAAATAAGGGCAAAGCCGTCATTGATCGTGTGAATCTTCCTGCCGTGGCGTGGGCTGATCAGACGCGCTATACAATGTTCCGACTCTGAGCAAAGGAATCGCCATGACTCACGACACCCTATGGCTGGACGCGAGTGACCGCAGCCGCCTGTTCATCAATCGCTGGTTGCCGCTGGCACCGTTGAAAGCGGTGATTCTGCTGGCCCATGGCATGGCCGAACACAGCGCTCGTTATGCACGTTTGGCCGACACGTTTTGCGACAAAGGTTATGGCGTTTACGCCGCCGATTTACGCGGCCATGGCAAAACTGCCGATCACGGCACCCTCGGACATTTCGCCGACGATGACGGCTGGTGCAAAGTGCTCGGCGACCTGGCCAGTATCAATCAGCACATCGGCCAGCAACATCCCGGCGTGCCGATCATCCTGCTCGGTCACAGCATGGGCAGCTACCTCGCCCAGGCGTACCTGCTGCACCACAGCGCCAGCCTGCACGGAGCGATTCTCAGTGGTTCAAATTTCCAGCCGGTGGCGCTTTATCGGGCCGCGCGGCAGATCGCTCGCCTGGAAAAACTGCGCCAGGGTGGCAAGGGTCGCAGTGCGCTGATCGAGTGGCTGTCGTTCGGCTCGTTCAACAACAAATTCAAACCGGTGCGCACACCGTTCGACTGGTTGAGCCGCGATCCGGCCGAAGTCGACAAGTACGCTGCCGACCCGCTGTGCGGCTTTCGCTGCACCAATCAGCTATGGATCGATCTGCTCGGCGGCTTGCAGCAAATCAGCAAAGCGTCCAATCTCGCTCAGATCGACCCCGGCCTGCCATTACTGGTAATCGGCGGCGAATGTGATCCGGTGAGTGACGGCAAGCGTCTGACAGATCTGGCCAATGCCTTGCGCACGGCCGGCAGCCACAACCTGCAACTGAAGATCTACCCGCAGGCCCGGCACGAATTGTTCAACGAAACCAATCGCGATGAAGTGATCGACGATGTGCTGGCCTGGATCGACCAGGCCCTGAGCCATCCGCGTCCTCAGCGCAGCGAGTAATTTTTTTGTGGATTCATTTAATCCGTCACAGGAACCGAGACCGATGACCCAGGTTACCAACATCCCTTACGAAGCCCTCGAAGTCGGCCAGACCGCCAGCTACAGCAAGACTGTCGAAGAGCGTGACATTCAGCTCTTCGCCGCGATGTCCGGCGACCATAACCCGGTGCATCTGGATGCCGAGTTCGCGGCGGCCAGCATGTTCAAGGAGCGTATCGCTCACGGCATGTTCAGCGGCGCGTTGATCAGTGCCGCCGTAGCTTGCGAGTTGCCTGGGCCGGGCACTATTTATATCGGCCAGCAGATGAGTTTTCAGAAGCCGGTGAAGATTGGCGACACGCTGACCGTACGCCTGGAAATTCTCGAGAAGCTGCCGAAGTTTCGTGTGCGCATTGCGACGCGCGTGTTCAACCAGCGTGATGAGTTGGTGGTAGATGGCGAAGCCGAAATCCTCGCACCGCGCAAGCAGCAGACGGTGACGTTGCCAACGCTGCCGGCGATTAGCATTGGCTGATTGATTGGTGGTGTGTCAGGTACAGCTTTCCCCCCTCACACCAGCCCTCTCCCCCAGGGGGGCGAGGGGGAAGGGAGCCGATCTCCTTGGGTTTCAAATCCTGAGTTCACCTCAGATCGCTCAAGTCGACCTCCTTGGGTTTCAAATCCTGAGTTCACCTCGGATCGCTCAAGTCGGTGTATCTCCAACAGCCACCTCGGTAAGTCCCCTCTCCCTCCGGGAGAGGGCTAGGGTGAGGGGGGCTTCTGCTTTTCCCGGACACAAAAAAAACGCCAGACTAGCTGGCGTTTTTTGTAACCGTCGAACGCTTACGAACGGGCGCGAGCCTGGTTACGCAGGGCTTTCACCTGATCGTGGTTGCGTTGCACGCCGTGGTACTGGCGTTCAACCAGATCACGAATACCTACCAGGTTGTGCTTGTTGATTTTCTCGATGGCTTCACGATAAGCCTTCAGCGCGTGATCTTCACCGCGCTCGGCTTCGTTCAGCACAGCCTCTTCATCCTTGCCGGTGAACATCGCTTTGACGTCGACCCAGCGACGGTGCAGATCACCGCTGACGCTGGTAGAAGTTTCCGGATCGCCACCCATCGATCGCACGGCGGCTTGCAGTTCAGCAGCGGCGGTGGCGCAATCGGCAGAGCGAGTGACAAACAGGGTTTTCAGTTCTGGATGCTTGATGTCTTCGGCGCAAGTCTTGAACCCTTCCTGACCGTCCTTGCTGGTTTCAATCAGGTCATTGAGTACAGAGATGGCTTCTTTATTCATGTCAGTCATTTTTCAATTCCTTGCGATCGGTGGAAGATGCAAGGGATATTGCAGTGTGCGTGCCAGCTTTTTCTGAACAATCAAAGCCTTATAAATCAACAACTTAAAGTTAAATGAACTATCTGTATCGCGGTTATTTGCATGATCTGTCATTTGGCCTGCATGCAGAATGCCTGTATTTTCCAATCTGATTTGAAGCCAGACGATCTCACTGATGAATCCCGAAAAACTCGAACTGCTGATTACCCGCGAAATGCCTTTCGGCAAATACAAGGGCCGGATCATTGCGGACCTGCCGGGGCCGTACCTGAACTGGTTTGCCCGGGAAGGTTTCCCCCACGGCGAACTCGGCGGCCTGCTCGCGCTGATGCAGGAGATCGACCACAACGGCTTGTCGGACTTGCTCGAACCGCTGCGCGCCAAACATGGCAAACCTGCCCCGCGCCACTGAAGCGCCCTCCTCTTATAGAGCCAGCCGCCATGCCCGATAACACCCGCCGCGCCCGTGACGAAGCCTTCTGGCAGACGTTCGCCGACCGTTACGATGTTCAACCCGGCCCCGTAAATCTGGAAAACGGTTACTTCGGGCGTATGTCGCGCACGGTGATCGAGGAGTACCAGCGCAACATCGAGCTGATCAACACCAGCAACTCGGTGTATGTGCGCCAGCGTTTCGAGCAGCACGACAATCTGGACATTCGCGCGCAGCTGGCAGAGCAGATTGGCGTGCGCGCACAAAGCGTTGCTTTCACCCGCAACGCCACCGAAGGCCTGCAATCGCTGATCCGCAATTACAACCGCCTGCAACCGGGCGACCAGGTGCTGATCTGCGACCTTGAGTACGACACGGTCAAGGGCGCCATGCGCTGGCTGGCCAGGCATCGCGGCGTCGAGGTCATCGAGATTGCCCACACGCACCCGGCGAGCTTCGACAGCCTGCTGGAGACTTACCGCGAAACCTTTGTCCGCCATCCCAAACTGAAACTGATGGCCCTGACCCACGTCACCCATCGCACCGGTCTGGTGATGCCGGTACAGGCCATCGCCGCACTGGCCAGGGAGCATGGGGTCGACATCATTCTTGATGGTGCGCACGCCCTCGGCCAGATCGAGTTCGACTTTGAAGCCCTTGGCATCGCGTTCGCCGGCTACAACCTGCACAAATGGATCGGTGCGCCGCTGACACTTGGCTTCATCTACATCGCCCCGCAGCGCTTGGCCGACATCGATCCCGACATGGGCGAGATGCACTATCCGGTCAATGACATCCGTGCGCGCACGTCCTACAGCACACCCAACATTCCGGCGTTGATGACCCTGCCGCTGGTGTTCGAGGAGCATCGCTCACTCGGCGGCGCACCGGCAAAAGGTGCGCGCCTGAATTACCTGCGTAACTTGTGGGTCAGCGCGGTACGCCACTTGCCGGGTATTGAAGTGATGACGCCGGACGATCAGCGACTGTATTGCGGGATCACCGCGTTGCGGTTCACCCGTCACGACGACCAACAGGCCATGGCCGAGCGTCTGCTCAATGAGTTCAACCTGTTCACCGTGGTGCGCAATGGCGCGGCGTGCGGGCCGTGCATCCGCATTACGCCGGGGCTGACCACCACCGCTGGCGACATGCAACTGCTGACCCGCGCGCTGAACGAGCTGCGCTGAGGGGCTAAACAGTAAACTTGTCAAAGTCCTCGGGCTTGATCTGCGACGACGCCGCAAAGGTATCGATACCGATCGTCAGCTGGCCGAAAAAGCCATCTTCGTGGGTGTCGCGACCGATCGGCCACACCGTCAGCGTTGAGGCTTCGCCCTTCATGTCGGCGTAAAAGCTGTCCTCGGTATTGTTCAGTACCTTCGCCGAGCGTCCGCGATAGGCTTTGGCATTGAGTACCGAACGGGAAACGACTTCGGGAAAATACAGCTGGCCAACCCAGGCGACATTGCGCGCTTCGAGAAATTCGCTACCGGCAACGATGCGTACCGCCATGTGAATGTGCAGTGCGCGACCGGCGTAGAAACCTGGGTAAATCGTGGTAAAGCGCACCCGCCCCTTGGGATCACAGAACTGGCTGCCACGCAGGTAGGTGTCATCGTCGGTGCGCGGGATTGAACCGATGGCGTCGGCATCGACTTCGACATCCGGATTGATCCGGCTCCAGCCCGAATACGCGCCGCGTGCGTTGCAATGCCAGATATCCACCAACGCGCCATTGACCGGTTCACCGGTCATTGCATCGACGATGGTCAGGCGCAGCAGTAGCGGTAAACCTTCTGCGCCCTCGCTGATGTTGCGCCGCAGCAATTGCGGGTTGCGAAAGTACGGCCCGGCGATTTGCTCGGGAGCCAGTTGATACACCTGGTTCAGGGAGGATGCAGCAGAGTCTTGGTCCATGACGCGTTCTCTCTTCCATAAGATGAAAGCAGATTAGCGCCAAGCAACAGCCTGTGTGCGGTAACTATGTATCGCGTCGTAACTTGTGAGTTCTGATCTTTTGACGTAGCCATTTGAAAGCAAGATCAAAAGATCGCAACCTCGTTGCACTCGACAGCTCCTGCATCGCCTCCCGTATCGCCCCTGTAGCTGCCGCAGGCTGCGATCTTTTGATGTTGGCTTTTCTGCGGGCAAAAAAAACGGCGCGCCGACCGAGCGCACCGTAAAGCCGTAGAACACACAACGAAGTGTCTGGTATCAATCAGTTCAGCAGTGCCAACGCCTCGGCCGTGCATTCCTGAATGCGCGCCCAGTCGCCGTTCTTGATCCACTCCGGATCAAGCATCCAGCTACCGCCCACGCACATGACGTTTTTCAGCGCCATGTAGCTCTTGATGTTGGCTGGGCCGACGCCGCCAGTCGGGCAGAATTTAACTTCGCCGAACGGGCCGCCGAGGGCCTTGATTGCCGCTACGCCACCGCTGACTTCAGCCGGGAACAGCTTGAAGCGGCGATAACCCAGACCGTAGCCTTCCATGATGCCGGAGGCGTTGCTGATGCCCGGCAACAGCGGAATCGGGCTGTCGACGCTGGCTTCGAGCAAGTCACGGGTGATGCCCGGGGTGACGATGAATTGCGAGCCGGCAGCTTCGGCAGCCGCGAGCATGTTGCGATCGAGCACCGTGCCGGCACCGGTCATCAGTTCCGGACGCTGTTCGCGCAGGATCTGAATGGCCTTGAGGCCGAATTGCGAACGCAGGGTCACTTCCAGCGCGGTCAGACCACCGGCGGCCAGGGCGTCGGCCAATGGCAGCACGTCCTGTTCGCGGGCGATGGTGATCACCGGCAGGATCCGCGCCTTGGCGCAGAGGCTGTCGATCAGGGCAACTTTGTCCGCCATGGAAACGGTCGGGGATGGGGGTGTCATAGCGGCTGTTCCTTGGCTCATGGGCACCAGTAAATCTCTAACGTAGGTTGCAGAAATGCGCGCACCGGCATGGCGGCGACGTCATCGGATGCCAGCGCGGCATTCAGGGTGGTCAGTTTCGACTGACCGGAAATCGACAGAATCTTGTGTTTCGCCGAGGCCAGCAGCGCACGGCTCATGGTCAGGCGCTGACGCGGCACGCTCGGCGCCAGCATCGGCCAGCAACGGCGGGTGCCATCGGCTTGCAGCGCTTCGGTGAGATTCGGGCTGTTGGGGAACAACGACGCGGTGTGACCGTCATCGCCCATGCCCAGCACCAGCACGTCAATCGCCGGCAGTTCGGCGAGCAAGCGGTCAGCCTGTTCGGCAGCCTGTTCGACGTTTGCCGCAGCGCTGTAAAGACTGAGGAACTGCGCTTTCGCCGCCGGACCTTTGAGCAGGTATTGCTTGAGCAGGCCGGCATTGCTGTCGGCGTGTTCAACCGGTACCCAGCGCTCGTCGGCGAGGGTCACGACGACCTTCGACCAGTCCAGTTCCTGCTTGGCCAGATGCTGGAAAAACGCCACCGGGCTACGTCCGCCAGACACCACCAACACAGCATTGCCGCGCGCCGCAATGGCTTCGCTCAATTGCTTGGCAATGTTCAGCGCCAGACCTTCGGCCAACAGCGCCGGGCTCTTGAATGCGTGGGCATTTACGCCCGCAGGCAGTTGCACATCAGATATCGCCATACCACGACCTCCCGTCCCGCGTGATCAATGCAATGGAGCTCATCGGCCCCCACGACCCGGCCGCATACGGCTTGGGCGCGTCACCGGATTTTTTCCACCCGGCGATCAGTTGGTCACACCATTTCCACGCGGCTTCGATTTCATCTTTACGGACAAACAGGTTCTGATTGCCGTTCATCACTTCCAGCAACAACCGCTCGTAGGCATCGGGGATCCGCGCGCTACGCCAGGTGTCGGAGAAATTCAGTTGCAGCGGGCCGCTGCGCAGTTGCATGCCTTTGTCCAGGCCCTGCTCTTTGGTCATCACGCGCAAGGAAATACCTTCGTCCGGTTGCAGGCGAATGATCAGTTTGTTGCTGATCTGCAAGCGCTGCTCGGGGGCGAAGATGTAGTGCGACGGTTCCTTGAAGTGGATGACGATCTGCGACAACTTTTGCGGCATGCGCTTGCCGGTACGCAGGTAGAACGGCACGCCGGCCCAGCGCCAGTTGCGGATGTCGGCACGCAAAGCGACGAAGGTTTCGGTGTCGCTCTGGGTATTGGAATTTGGTTCTTCGAGGTAACCCGGTACGGATTTGCCTTCGCTGTGGCCGGCGATGTACTGGCCGCGCACCACTTGCGTGGTCAGGCCTTCCGGGCTGATCGGCGCCAGCGCCTTGAGGACTTTTACTTTCTCGTCACGGATGCTGTCGGCGGACAGATCAGCCGGCGGGTCCATGGCGATCAGGCAGAGCAACTGCAGCAGGTGATTCTGGATCATGTCGCGCAGCTGGCCGGCCTTGTCGAAGTAGCCCCAACGGCCTTCGATACCGACCTTCTCGGCCACGGTGATTTCCACGTGGGAGATGTAATTCTGGTTCCACTGGGTTTCGAACAGGCTGTTGGCGAAACGCAGGGCGATCAGGTTCTGAACGGTTTCTTTGCCCAGATAGTGGTCGATGCGGTAGGTGCGGTTCTCCGGGAAGAACTGCGCCACGGCGTCATTCACTTTGCGCGACGATTCGAGGTCGGAACCGATCGGCTTTTCCAGCACCACCCGGGTGTTTTCTGCCAGACCGACTTTCGCCAGGTTCTCGCAGATCGCGCCGTACACCGCCGCCGGTGTGGCGAAGTAGGCAATCATGCGTTGCGTGCTGCCGGCCAGTTCGGCCAGCGCGACGTAATCTTCAGCCTTGAGAAAGTCGACGTGCAGGTAGGTCAGGCGCGCCAGAAAGCGCTCGGCCACGGCTTCGTCCAGCTCTTTGCCGACGTAGCGGCGCAATTCGGCGGCGATAAACGCCAGGTGCTGCTGCTCGGTGCCGTCTTCACGGGCCAGCGCGATGATGCGCGTGTCCTCGTGCAACAGATCGGCGCCATCGAGGTGATAAAGGGCAGGAAACAGCTTGCGCAGGGCCAGATCGCCAAGCGCGCCGAACAAGGCAAAGGTGCACGGTTCAACCGTAATCGAAGGCATGATGTTTGTTCTTTTATCAAGTTAAGCTACAAATACCTTTTTTCAAGGCATCACTCAAGGGAAAATGTAGTAATAACCACAACATTTTCGCAAAATACAGATTCCGAGTGGTGGTCGCTCGGACGCATCAGTAGGATAGGCCACCGTTACGGGCCATATCAAAGGCCCAATTTGCATAGCCCGGCGCACCTTTGCGCAGGTGAATTAGGAATTCCATATGGACCGCGTGCGAAATTTACTGGAACAGATCCAGAGTCGCCTTGAAGACCTGAACAAGGCCGAACGCAAAGTCGCCGAGGTGATCCTGCTCAACCCGCAGCAGGCCACCCGCTTCAGCATCGCCGCCCTCGCCCAGGCGGCGTCGGTGAGCGAACCGACGGTCAACCGCTTCTGCCGTTCATTCGGTGTCAGCGGCTATCCCGAACTCAAGCTGCAACTGGCGCAAAGCCTGGCCAGCGGCGCGGCGTATGTCAGCCGTGCGGTCGAGGCCGACGACAATCCCGAGGCGTACACGCAAAAGATTTTCGGCAGCGCCATCGCCTCGCTGGACAGTGCTTGCCAGGCGCTCGATCCGAACCTGATCAGCCGCGCCGTTGACCTGTTGATTCAGGCGCGGCAGATCCACTTCTTCGGCCTCGGGGCTTCGGCGCCGGTGGCGCTGGATGCGCAGCACAAGTTCTTCCGCTTCAACCTCGCGGTCACCGCGCACGCCGATGTGCTGATGCAGCGGATGATCGCTTCGGTGGCGCATACCGGTGAGCTGTTCGTGATCATTTCCTACACCGGCCGCACCCGTGAGCTGGTCGAGGTGGCGCGCATTGCTCGCGAGAACGGCGCTTCGGTGTTGGGTTTGACGGCGGAGAATTCGCCGCTGGCCAAGGCGAGTACCTTGAGCCTGAACATCCCGCTGCCGGAAGACACCGACATCTATATGCCGATGACTTCGCGGATCATTCAGTTGACCGTGCTGGATGTGTTGGCGACCGGGATGACCCTGCGTCGCGGAGTGGATTTCCAGCCGCATCTGCGCAAGATCAAAGAGAGCTTGAATGCCAGCCGGTATCCGGTGGGTGACGAGTTTAATTAGGACGCTTCGCGTAAAGGATCGCAGCCTTCGGCAGCTCCTACAGAGGTTGATCGTTCCCACGCTCTGCGTGGGAACGATCATCAAGCCGCAGCCCACGCCTGCAAGCTCAAATGGGCCTTCTCCCCCGGCGCCAGATGCAGACTGTCCGTCCCGCCCGCCGCCGCTTCCACGCAGACAAACTCCGAAATCTCATCCCACGTCACCCCCAGCAACGGCCGCGACCCCGGATGCCACACCACCGTGTCAGCACTGTCACCGGTATCGATACACAACTCGCGCTGCCAGGCGTGATCCTTGAGCTGCAATTCGCCGTCGTGCTGGAACACCCGCTGACAGCCGCCATCCACCCGCAACTCGCCTTCCTGCTGGCAAGACTGGCGGCTCAACTGGTCGTAACCCTGCGCTCCTTCAAGCCCAGACAGCGCTATCTCACCAACATCGCCAATACGCCAGTAAGCGTGCAAAGCCTGGCTCAACTGGCACGGCATGTCGTCCTGATGCTCGGTGCTCAGGCGTAATTCCATGCGTTCGCCCAGATGCGCGTGCAGGTCGACCTGCCAGTCGCACAGCTGCAATTGCCAGTGCAGACGCACGCCATCGTCGGCGTTGCTGCTGTCGAGCAACTTCCAGTCGAGCAACCGCGCCCAGCCATGTGAAGGCCACGCGTTTTCGCTGGGATGACGGCCGTACCACGGCCAGCACACCGGCACGCCACCACGGATCGCGCCGACATGCGGCCACTTCGCCGCACACCACAACCACGGCTTTTGCCCACGCGGCTGAAAGTGCAGCAACTGCGCACCCTGACGACTGAACACCGCCTGGCACAGCGGGTGATCGATCACCAACACGTCGCGCATCTGATAGCGCTCCCAAGCGAATATCGGCTGTTCGCGCAGGGATTTGAAGAAGCGTTGTAGCGGATGCTCATGCATTTGCCACGGTCCCGAATTCAATTGTTACGGGGATTACTGCCCCTCAAAAAAAAGCGGACAGCCTTGGCTGTCCGCAAATATGCGCACATAGAGAGGAGCTTATCGCAGACGCGTTAGAACGTAGACTGAATTTTCAGGCCAGCGACCAATGCGTTGTCCACTGCATCCACACCGCCCGGGTGAGTGATGTATTGCAGGTTAGGACGTACGGTCAGCCAGTTGGTGACGTGGAAGCCGTAGTTGATCTCGTAGTTGTATTCGGTTTCACGAATCGGCGAGAACACCGGATTGTCGTAATCCGATACACCGTTGGAAACGTTGAGCAGCTCGGCGTTTTTCTTCACGTCGTCGTTGACGTGGATACGCGCCGCACCGATACCGACGTCATCCTTCGGACGCGCGTCGAACGGGCCCTTGTAGACAAACATCACCGACTGGTAGTTGTCGATGAAGTTGGTGTCCTTGTCGTGGAAGGTCGCATTGGCAGCGATGTTCAGACCGCGGGTCGCATCACCGTTGTGGCTGGTGAGTTGCTGTTGCGCGACGAACCAGTAGCCGCTTTTGCTGCTGTGGGTCTTGTAGGCGTTGCCAGTGGTGGCTGCATCGAAACCGTTGACGTCTTCGCGAACGTCGTCGGCATCAGCCGTGCTCTTGTAGTAACCGACGCGGTATTCGCCCGGCAGGCTGTTGACCTTCGGCGACCAGACCAACTCGACTGGCAACACAGTACCGGCGGTGCCACTGCCGCTGAGCTTGAAGCCGTTGCCGTGTTCCAGTTGCGACGGGTTCTGGTTGTACGCACCGATTTGCGCGTAGAGCTCGTCGTTGATGTTGTACTTGACGCGGATCGCGGCCTGGCTGACTGGCCAGTTGTACCAGATGTTGGTTGCCCAGTTACCCACTTGCGAACCGCAGAACGCGAGGTTCTGGAAGTCGCACGGGAAGGTGTTGAAGTCTTCGCCTTCACCGAAGTAACCGGCCTTGACGTCGAGCTTGTTGTCGAAGAACTGGTGCTGAATCCACAACTGGGTCAGACGCACCATGTGGCCACGGCCGTAAACTTCTTGCGAAGAACTCAGGGTGCCAGCACGCGGATCGCCAACGCGGTCGTTGGAGATGTTGTAGCCGTTACGGTTGGTCAGCTGGATCTTCGCCTGGGTGTTATCCCAGCCCCACAGCTTTTGCAGATCGAGTGCCACGCCAAGACCGAACTGGTCAGCGTAACGCGCGGTCTTGTCGTCGTTGTAGCCACCGTGCAGGTTGCCACCGACTTCCCCAACGTAGTCGGCCTTGATGTCGATACCCTGCTCGATCAGCTTGGTCCGCTCGCCACCCCAGTCACCGGTCATCCATTTCGAATCGGAGCTGAAGGCATCCGCCGCCATGGCGTTACCGGCCAGCACCAACGCCGCCGCAGCTGACACTTGGCAGATCAACCGGACATTGACGTGTTTCTTTTTCATCCCTACATCCTCGTCTTTATTGTTATTAACTGTTTTTATCTAACGCGGTTTACATAAATTGCGATGGATTACAGGCAATCCGCCGCGTGCTCCTTTGTAGGAGTGAGCCCTGTGGCGAGGGGATTCATCCCCGTTGGGCTGCGTAGCAGACCCCGCTTTTATGGGGCCGCTGCGCGACCCAACGGGGATAAATCCCCTCGCCACAAAAGCCCTCTCCTACATCAAATTTCAGCGGCCTTTGAATTGCGCCACGTTCGCAGACCGCGCATCGGTCTGTGGTTGGCCGGCAGTGCCCAGACGCTCGCCAGTCTTGGCATCAAACAGCAGCACTTTCGACGGATCGAATTGCAACGTCAGACTCTCGCCCACCTGCGGTGCCACGTCCGGCGCCAGTCGGCAGCAGACTTTGGTTTCATTCAAATTGACGAACACCAAGGTGTCCGGACCGGTCGGCTCGGTGACCTGCACTTCGGCACGAATGCTTGGCAGGCCATTGCCCTCGCCGTTCGCCAGAACGATCTGTTCCGGGCGCAGGCCGAGGATCACTTCGCGATCTTCGAGGCCGGCGTCCTGCATGCTCATCGGCAGCTCGCAACGCGCCTGACCGCTGTCGAGCAACGCCAGCAAACGGCCGTCCTTGCGTTGCAGACGCAGTGGAATGAAGTTCATCGGCGGCGAACCGATGAAGCTCGCCACGAACAGGTTGGCCGGGTCGTTGTAGATCTCTTTCGGCGTACCGAACTGCTGAATGATGCCGTCCTTCATCACCGCCACTTTGTCGCCCAGGGTCATTGCTTCGATCTGGTCGTGGGTCACGTAGACCGTGGTGGTCTTCAGGCGCTGGTGCATCAGTTTCATTTCGGTACGCATCTCGACGCGAAGCTTGGCGTCGAGGTTGGACAGCGGTTCGTCGAACAGATAGATCTTCGGACGACGCGCCAGCGCACGGCCCATCGCCACACGCTGTTGTTGGCCACCGGAGAGCTGGCCCGGCTTGCGATTGAGCAAGTGTTCGATCTGCAGAAGTTTTGCCACGCGAGCGACTTCTTCATCGATCGCAGCTTGAGGCATCTTGCGAATCTTCAGGCCGAATTCGATGTTCTCGCGCACGCTCATGGTCGGGTACAGCGCGTAGGACTGGAACACCATGGCGATGTCACGATCCTTCGGGCTCATGCCGCTGACGTCCTGGTCACCGATCATGATCGCGCCGCCGGTGATGGTTTCCAGACCGGCGATGCAGTTCATCAACGTCGATTTGCCGCAGCCCGACGGGCCAACGAGGATCAGGAATTCGCCTTCCTTGATCGACAGTTCGATGTTCTTCAGGGTGTCCGGCAGGCCGGCACCGTAGGTCTTGTTTACGTTGCGAAGTTCGAGCGTTGCCATGATTACCCCTTGACTGCGCCGGCCGTCAGCCCGCGCACGAAATACTTGCCTGCGACCACATAGACCAGCAGGGTCGGCAGGCCGGCGATCATCGCCGCTGCCATATCAACGTTGTATTCCTTGGCGCCGGTGCTGGTGTTGACCAGGTTGTTCAGCGCGACCGTAATCGGCTGCGAATCACCGCTGGAGAACACCACACCGAACAGGAAGTCGTTCCAGATCTGGGTGAATTGCCAGATCAGGCAGACCATGATGATCGGCGTCGACATCGGCAGAATGATCCGCCGGAAAATCGTGAAGAAACCCGCGCCATCCAGGCGTGCGGCTTTCACCAGCGCATCCGGAATGCTCACGTAGTAGTTACGGAAGAACAGCGTGGTGAACGCCAGACCGTAAACCACGTGGATAAACACCAGGCCGGTGGTGGTGCTCGCCAGGCCCATCTTGCCGAGGGTGAACGAGGCCGGCAGCAGCACGGTCTGGAACGGCAGGAAGCAGCCGAACAACAGCAGACCGAAGAATAACTGCGAACCACGGAAGCGCCAGAACGACAGCACATAACCGTTCAACGCGCCGATAGCGGTGGAGATGACCACCGCTGGCACGGTGATCTTGATCGAGTTCCAGAAGTAGCCGTCAACGGTGGCCCAGGCCTTGACCCAGCCGATACCGCTGACCACGGTCGGCCAGCTCAGCAGGTTGCCGGTGCTGATGTCTTCCGGGGTCTTGAAGCTGGTCAGCAACATGACCACCAACGGCACCAGATAAAGCAGTACGGCGAGGATCAGCACCGCGTAGATCGCGATGCGACTCAGGCTGATAGCAGGTTTGGCAGCGAGACTAGTCATTGCGCTTGGTCCTCAGCTCGGAATACAGGTAAGGCACGATGATCGCGAGGATCGCACCGAGCATCAGAATCGCACTGGCCGAGCCCATGCCCATCTGGCCGCGACTGAAGGTGAAGGAATACATGAACATCGCGGGCAGGTCGGAGGAATAACCCGGACCACCGGCAGTCATCGCCGCGACCAGGTCGAAGCTCTTGATCGCAATGTGCGCGAGGATCATCACCGCACTGAAGAACACCGGACGCAGGCTTGGCAGCACCACTTTCCAGTAGATCATCGGCATGCTCGCGCCATCGATCTGCGCGGCACGGATGATCGATTGATCAACGCCACGCAGGCCGGCGAGAAACATCGCCATGATGAAGCCCGAGGCTTGCCAGACAGCGGCGATCACCAGGCAGTAAACCACGCGATCAGGGTCGATCAGCCAGTCGAGACGGAAGCCTTCCCAGCCCCAGTCCCGCAACAATTTGTCCAGGCCCATGCCCGGGTTGAGCAGCCATTTCCAGGCGGTACCGGTAACGATCATCGAGAGCGCCATCGGGTACAGGTAAATGGTGCGGATAAAGCCTTCGCGACGGATGCGCTGGTCGAGGAACACCGCCAGCAACACGCCGATCACCAGAGTGATACCGATGAACATGCCACCGAACACCGCGAGGTTTTTGCTCGCGACCCACCAGCGATCGTTGTCGAACAACCGCGCGTATTGCGCCAGACCAGCCCACTTGTAATTGGGCAGGAAGGTCGAGGTGGTGAACGACAGCACGAACGTCCACAGGATGTAGCCATAGAAGCCCACCAGCACGATGAACATGCTCGGCGCCAGCACCAGTTTGGGTAGCCAGCGTTGCAATGCATCGAACGGCGAGGCCTTGCTGAACACAGCAACAGAACTCATGGGGAAATCCAGTACGAGAGAAAAGGACTACTTGGGCAACTCGTCCCCTTGTAGGAGTGAGCCTGCTCGCGATTGCGGTGTGTCAGTTGATGAATCTGTTACCTGACAAACTGCTATCGCGAGCAGGCTCACTCCTACAGGGTCCAAGGATTACTTGGACGACTTGATCGCTGCGCCAAGTTTCTTGGCGGTGTCGGCCGGGTCGGCTTTCGGGTCGTTGATGTAGTTGGTCACGACATCAAAGAACGCGCCTTGTACCGCCAGCGTGGTCGCCATGTTGTGCGCCATGCTTGGTTGCAGGCCGCCGGACTTGGCGTCCGCCAGGAAGTCTTTGGCAGCAGTCTGTGCGCAGGAGTCGAAGCCCAGCGATTCCATGTTGTTCAACATGTCGTTGCGAACCGGGATCGAGCCTTTGTTGATGCTGAAGACTTTCTGGAAGTTTTCACCCAGCACGACTTTGGCGATGTCTTTCTGACCGGCAGCAGTGCCTGCGTCTTTCTGCTTGAACACAGCCAGCGAGTCGATGTTGTAGGTGAACGCCTTGTCGGTGCCCGGGAAGGCTACGCACTCGTAATCCTTGCCAGCGACTTTCTTCGCGGCTGTCCATTCGGACTTGGCCCAGTCACCCATGATCTGCATGCCGGCCTTGCCGTTGATGACTTTGGCCGCTTCCAGGTTCCAGTCCTGACCTTTGCCGTCGACGTCCATGTAGGTCGCGACTTTCTTCAGCTCGGTCAGTGCCTTGACCATTTCCGGACCGGTCAGTGCGCCGTTGTCCAGATCAACCAGGGCTTTCTTGTAACCATCGACACCCATGACCGAAAGCACCACGGCTTCGAACACGGTGCTGTCCTGCCAAGGCTGGCCGCCGTGGGCCAGCGGAATGAAGCCCGCAGCTTTCAGCTTGTCGCCAGCGGCGTAGAATTCTTCGAGGGTGGTCGGGTTCTTGGTGATACCGGCTTTCTTGAAGACTTCCGGGTTGATCCACAGCCAGTTCACACGGTGAATATTCACCGGCACGGCCACGTAATCACCGTCGTACTTCACGGTATCGGAGACTTTCTTGTCGAGCAGGCTGTCCCACTTTTCCGACTTGGCGACGTCTTTCAGTACGTCGGTGTCGAGCAGGCCGGTCGACGCCCATTCCTGGATGTCCGGGCCTTTGATCTGAGCAACGCCAGGCGGGTTGCCGGCGACTGCGCGGCTTTTCAGCACGGTCATGGCAGTTGCACCGCCACCACCGGCGACAGCGCCGTCTTTCCAGGTGAAACCGTCTTTTTCGACTTGCGCCTTGAGCACATCAACAGCGGCTTTTTCGCCACCGGATGTCCACCAGTGCACGACTTCGACCGAACCTTTGGATTCGGCAGCGGAAACACTGAGAGGCAGAATTGCGAGCGGGAACAGGGAGGCGACAGAAATGACAGTAGCGAGGCGAGAAATCGCATTCATCTGAGATGTACCTTTCTTGTTGTTATGCATGCAAGTCTGGTGCTTGCGCTGCACAGGAGTTTAAACAGGGCGATTCCCTTCGCAGGTAACGAAGGGACGCGCGAATGTCACCACATGGTTACACAGGAGTGCCCTGGAACAAGTGCGCCAAGGCAGTCGCCATGCTGGGTGACAAGGGTAGACGAGGGACCAGTACCGCTTGCCAGGCGTGATACAGATCGGGTTTGCCCGCCCAGATATCGGCACTTGGCACGTTTTGCGGATTGAGCTCGTGGTGCCAGCTGCCGTCGCAACGGTCGATGAAATTCTCTTCGCAGAATTCCCAGAACAGCCGGTACCAGGTTTCGTATTGTTCATCGCCGGTGCGTTTGAGCAAGGCGCTGGCAGCGGCGCTGGCTTCGGCGTGCGTCCAGTGCAGGCGATGGCGGACGACGGCCTTGTTGCCCCAGTCGAGGGTGTAGACGATGCCCGGCAAACCATCGACGTTCCAGCCGTTGCGGCAGTTGTTCTCGAAGAGTTTCTGCGCATCGGTCGCGAGCCAACCCGGTGTGAGCATGCCCGCCTGGACCCGCGCCGCTTCGAGGTGCAGCAACAGCCGCGCCCACTCGAAACCGTGGCCCGGCGTGGTGCCGTAGGGGCGGAAACCATCAGCAGGATTGTCGTGGTTGTATTCGCGCAACGGCTGCCAGTCGCGGTCGAAGTGCTCGATGACCATGTAACCGTTGGCGGCGGCGTGGCCATGGATCACCCGCTCGACGATGCGTTGCGCACGCACCAGCCAGCGCGAGTCTTCAGTGACATCGGCCAGGGCGAGGAACGCTTCGGTGGCGTGCATGTTGCTGTTGGCGCCGCGATAAGCTTCTTCTTCACGCCAGTCGCGGTTGAAGAATTCGCGCATGGCGCCCTCTTCTTCGCTCCAGAAATACGTGTCGATGATGTCGATGGCGTCATCCAGCAACGCTTGCGCGCCGGGGCGTTTGGCGACCACAGCGGAGCTGGCGGCCAATGCGACGAACGCGTGCAGGTAGGCATTCTTGCCGGTGTTGTCGTCACGGTGTTCGGCGACGGCGAACCAACCGCCGTGCAATGCATCGCGCAATGGCCCGCGCAGGGCGGCGATGCCGTGATCGATCAGTTCGGCGAAACCCGGCAGGCCCTGGATATGGGCCATGGCGAAGCTGTGGGTCATGCGCGCGGTGTTCATGGTTTCGGCTTGCGCGTTGGCTGGCAGACGGCCGCGTTCGTCGAGGTTGCCGAAGCCATCGGGGAGTTTTGCTGCCTTGGCGAAATCCAGCAGGCGCAGGCCTTCGGCGGCGAGCCATTGCTGATGGGCAGGGGCGTTCAGCCAACTGCTGAAGCCGGGTTGGAAGAGATCCATGGTTGGCCTTTTTTGTTGTTATGACTGCGGGGAGTCTAAACAACGGGCCGGGGTGGGCTTGTAACGAAGGGGGCGGGGTTTGTCACCAGCCCGTGACAAAGAGCAACCCCTCACCCCAGCCTTCTCCCGGAAGGAGAGGGGGCCGACCGCGGGGTATTGAAGAGTTACGCCGACCTGAAAGTTTTTCAGCGAAACCATAATCGACACAGTGTTTCAGGTCGATATATGACGCAAGACAACTCGGTCAGTCCCCTCTCCCTACGGGCGGTCCGACGTTTCGGGAGGGCTAGGGTGAGGGGTTCTTTTGATCTAATCCACTGAACGCGGCAATTGCAGGGTCACCCGCAACCCACCCTCACGCAAATTCTGCAACGTCACTTCGCCGCCATGACTGTGAGCAATATTGCGCGCAATACCCAACCCCAACCCATACCCCTGCTGCTGCCCCGCCAACCGGAAGTGCGGCTCGAACACCTGCTCCAGCCGCTGCTCCGGCACGCCCGGCCCTTCATCGTCGACATGCAAGACAAACGCGCTGTCATCGTCATCGATGTGCAGATGCGCGTTCTGCCCATACTTCAAGGCGTTGTCGATCAAATTGCCGATGCAACGCTTGAGCGCCAACGGTTTGCCCGGATACGCCGCCAACGCCCGGCCCTGCTGAGTCACGCGACCATTGCCGTTCGGCGCCAGATACGGCTCGACCAGACAATCGAGCACATGGTTGAGATCCACCGGCTCGATGTTCTCGTGGATGTCGGTGTCTTTCACGCATTGCAGCGCGCCTTTGACCAGCAGTTCCAGCTCGTCCAGATCACGGCCGAACTTGGCTTGCAGGGTTTCGTCTTCGAGCAATTCGACGCGTAGGCGCAAGCGCGTGATCGGTGTGCGCAGGTCGTGAGAAATCGCACTGAACAACTGACTGCGTTCGGTCAGGTAACGGCTGATGCGTTCGCGCATTGTGTTGAACGCACGGCCCACTTCGACCACTTCACTGCCGCCACCCTCGGCCACTGGCTCGACGTCGGCGCCCAGCGACATGTCCCGCGCTGCCCGTGCCAGACGCTTGAGCGGCCGGCTCTGCCAGTGCACCAATACGCCGATGAACAGCAGCAGAAAGCCGCTGGTGAGGACGATGAACCACACCTGCTGCGACGGCAGGCCTTGCTCTTCAAGACTGGTGTACGGCTCGGGCAGTAAAGAGGCGATGTACAGCCATTCGCCCGGCGCCATCTGGATCTGTGTGACCAGCACAGGCGGGTTCACCGGCTCCAGGGTCAGCGCGTAATGCGCCCACGAACGTGGCAACTCATCGAGCTTCAGCCCGGCGTTGAAAATCCGCAGGTCCTCGGGACTGACAAAGGTCACTGAAATATCCGTGTCATGGCCGAGGGTCTGGCGCAGTACTTCGTCGACCGCTTTCATCACCGCCGCTTTACGCGGCGTCACCGGTAGCACGTCCATGCCGAGCGGTTTGTCGTTGAGCGTCACGACAAATCGGGTGCCGCCCATGCTGCGCAATTGGTCGAGTACCAACGGCCGGTAAGCCACCGGCAACGAGCGGAAGTAACTGACGCTGGCGGTCATCGAATGCGCAAGGCTGCGGGCGCTGGTGACCAGGCCTTCGAGCTGCGTGGCGCGCAGTTGCGAAACCCAGATCACACTCGACAGTGTTTGCGCGAACAACACCGCCAACAGCGTCAAGAGCAGCATTCGCCCAAGCAACGAGCGCGGCACCGGCACCCTGGCGGCGATTTTGCGCAACGACTCAGTGACCATTGCCGGCAACCACGTTGGCTGCCAGTTGATAACCGCTGCCGCGCACGGTGCGAATCAGTCGTGGCGGTTTTTCAGTGTCGCGCAGGCGCTGACGCAAACGGCTGACAGCCATGTCGACGATGCGATCGAGCGGCATCAGGTCGCGGCCACGGGTGGCGTTGCCGATGGTGTCGCGGTCGAGGATTTCCTGCGGGTGATCAAGGAACAGTTTCAGCAGAGCGAAGTCGGCACCCGAGAGGATTACTTCCTCGCCGTCGGTGTGAAACAGCCGATGGCTGACCATGTCCAGCCGCCACTCGTCGAACGCCAGCACTTCACTGCCGCTGCGTTCCTGACCGAATTGCGCACGGCGCAGCAGGGCTTTGATGCGTGCCTGCAACTCGCGAGGGCTGAAGGGTTTGCCGAGGTAGTCGTCGGCGCCGAGTTCCAGCCCGATCACGCGGTCGGCTTCGTCGGAGCTGGCGGTGAGCATGATGATCGGCACCTGCGCCTGACGCGGATGCTGGCGCACCCAACGGCACAGGCTGAAACCGTCTTCGTCGGGCAGCATGACATCGAGGATCACCAGATCGCTCGGCGCTTCGTTGAGTGCCTGACGGAAACTGGCGCCATCGGCGGTGGCCCGCACCTGAAACCCGGCGCGGGTCAGGTAGGTTTCCAGCAACTCGCGTATTTCCTGGTCGTCATCGACCAACAATATCGACTTGTTGACTGAGCTCACTTCGAAGGCATCCTTGTTGTTGGAATTGGGGCGGATTATGCCTGATGAACCGATCGTTCCCACGCTCTGCGTGGGAATGCCTCAAGGGACGCTCTGCGTCAAGTGACGCGGAGCGTCACGGGCTGCATTCCCACGCAGAGCGTGGGAACGATCCTCAGCCAGCTTGCTCGAGGGCCACACCCGCGCCCATAAGGCCGGAATACGGCGCTGTCACCAGCCACACCGGAATGCCTTTGAAATAATCGCTCATACAACCTTTATCCGCGAAGCTGCGGGCAAAACCGCTTTCGAGGAAGAAATCGGCAAAACGTGGAATCACACCACCGACGATAAACACCCCGCCACGCCCGCCCGTGGTCAGCACGTTGTTGCCGGCCACACGCCCAAGCCAGCAGCAGAACTGCTCGAGCACTTCCAGGGCAATCGGATCGCCCGCCAGACCGGCCGCGGTAATCGCTTCCGGCGTATCGAGTGTCGGCTCATGGCCATCGACCGCGCAGATCGCCCGGTAAACCCGTGGCAATCCACCACCGCTCAACGCAGTTTCGGCGCTGACATGACCGATCTCGTTATGGATGTGCTGCCACAACTGGGTTTCACGCGGACTGCTCAGCGGCAGATCAACGTGACCGCCCTCGCCCGGCAACGCCGCGAAACGACCTTCCCCCAGATCGAGCAAAGTGCCGACGCCAAGGCCGGTGCCCGGACCGATCACCACCGCCGGACGCAACGGTTCCGGCGTGCCTTCGCAGACCACGCGGAATTCGCCCGGCTGCAAACGGGTCATGCCCAGCGCCATCGCCGAGAAATCGTTGACCAGCAACAACTGCTCGACCTGCAAGGTTTTGCAGAACGCCGTGCGGCTCAGCCGCCAGTGGTTGTTGGTGAACTTGAATTCATCGCCGCTGACCGGGCCGGCCACCGACAGGCACACTGAACCGATCGAACCCGGTGCCAAGCCAAGCCCGCTCAGATAGAGGATGATCGCCTCTTCCGGGCTGGCGTGGTCGGCCGTGGCCAACACCTGAACCGATTCCAGTTGCTGGTTTTTCCACAGCGCAAACCGCGCGTTGGTGCCTCCGATGTCACCGACCAAAGCCAGTTTCAATTAAGCGTCTCCAGGGCAGAAGTGAAGGCGCTGGCGCCCTGCTCTGCCGAGCTGAAGGCCATGCGCATGAAGCCAAACAGCTCACGTCCGCTGCCGATGTTGTTGGCCAACAGGCCCTTGGCGGGTTCGCGCGCTGCAAATTCTGCGGCGTCGACCTTGAGTTCCAAGGTGCCTTTGACGCCATCGACGCGGATGATATCGCCCTCTTGCACGCGTGCCAAAGCGCCGCCGACATAAGCTTCGGGGCTGACGTGAATTGCCGCCGGGATTTTCCCCGAGGCGCCGGACATGCGTCCGTCCGTCACCAGCGCAACTTTGAAGCCGCGATCCTGCAGCACACCGAGGAACGGCGTCATCTTGTGCAGCTCGGGCATACCGTTGGAGCGCGGGCCCTGGAAGCGCATCACTGCAACGAAATCTTTTTCCAGCAGACCGGCCTTGAACGCGTCGGCCAGATCCTGTTGATCCTGGAACACCATCGCCGGCGCTTCGACGATCTGGTTTTCCAGCGCCACAGCGGACACCTTCATCACACCGCGACCGAGGTTGCCTTCCATCACGCGCAAACCGCCTTCCGGCGAGAACGCACGGGCGACCGGACGCAGGATGTTTTCGTCGAGGCTGTCGAGCGGACCTTCGCGCCAGACCAGTTCACCGTTATCAAGGAACGGTTCCTTGGTGTATTTGCTCAAGCCGTGACCGAGCACGGTGTTGACGTCTTCGTGCAACAGACCGGCGCCAAGCAGTTCGCGGATCAGGAACGACATGCCGCCCGCTGCCTGGAAGTGGTTGATGTCGGCTTTGCCGTTCGGGTAGACGTGGCTCAGGGTCGGCACGACTTCGGAGAGGTCGGCCATGTCCTGCCAGGTCAGTTGAATGCCTGCGGCCATGGCGATGGCCGGCATGTGCAGGGTGTGGTTGGTCGAACCGCCGGTGGCGTGCAACGCAACAATCGAGTTGACCAGCGACTTCTCGTCGACGATTTCGCCGATCGGCATGAAGTTGCCGTTCTGCTTGGTCAGGCGCGTCACTTGGTGCGCGGCTTCGCGGGTCAGCGCGTCACGCAGCGGCGTGTTCGGGTTGACGAACGAGGCACCCGGCAAGTGCAGGCCCATGACTTCCATCAGCAATTGGTTAGTGTTGGCGGTGCCGTAGAAGGTGCAAGTGCCCGGGCTGTGGTAGGACTTCATCTCCGATTCCAGAAGCTCTTCGCGGGTGGCTTTGCCTTCGGCGTACTTCTGGCGGACGTCGGCTTTTTCCTTGTTGGAAATCCCCGAGACCATCGGCCCGCCCGGCACAAAGATTGTTGGCAGGTGACCGAAACGCAGCGACCCCATCATCAGGCCCGGGACGATCTTGTCGCAGATGCCGAGCATCAACGCGCCGTCGAACATGTTGTGCGACAACGCCACCGCCGTGGACAACGCGATCACTTCGCGGCTCGGCAGGCTCAGTTCCATGCCCGGCTCGCCTTGGGTGACGCCGTCGCACATTGCCGGTGTACCACCAGCGAACTGGCCGACCGAGCCGATTTCGCGCAGGGCGTTCTTGATCTGTTCCGGGAACACTTCATACGGCTGGTGCGCCGAGAGCATGTCGTTATACGAAGAAACAATGGCGATGTTCGCCGAGTTCATCATCCGCAAGCTGTGTTTGTCTTCACTGCCGCAACCGGCCACGCCGTGGGCGAAGTTGGCGCATTGCAGCTTGCCGCGCATCGGCCCGTCAGTGGCGGCGCCGCGAATCAGTGCAAGGTAAGCCTGACGCGTGGCGCGGCTGCGGGCGATAAGCCGTTCGGTGACCTCAAGAACGCGGGGATGCATGTGTAGAACTCCAGGCTAACGGATGTGGCGACCTGATTGTCTATGCTGATCAAACGCCGTTGTTGTTGGAATGACAGACGGCTTTTTTGACCAATCGGACCAGTTGATTCAGGTCACTCGTTGTAGATAAAACAAAATATTGCCACTAAAAAGGCTTGTTTTCTATTTTTATGCGAATAATCTTGTAATTCCAACAACAAAACGACGGCGGCGCTGTTCCATGACTCTACGAATCGCAATCAATGGTTTTGGCCGCATTGGCCGTAATGTCCTGCGCGCACTGTATACCCAAGGCTATCGACAGGATTTGCAGATCGTCGCCATCAACGATCTGGGCGACAGCTCGATCAACGCCCATCTGCTCAAATACGACACCGTTCATGGCACGTTCGACGCGCAAGTCGAGCATGATAACGAGAGCCTGACGGTCAACGGCGACCGCATTGCCGTCAGCGCGATCCGCAACCCGGCCGAACTGCCATGGGCCGCGGAAAAAATCGACGTGGTATTCGAGTGCACCGGTCTGTTTACCGACCGAGCCAAAGCCGCCGCGCATCTTACTGCCGGCGCGCGCAAAGTGATCATCTCGGCCCCGGCCAAAGGCGCCGACGCCACCGTCGTATATGGTGTGAACCACGACATTCTGCGCCAGTCGCACCAGATCATCTCCAACGCGTCGTGCACCACCAACTGCCTGGCACCGGTGGCGCAGGTGCTGCACCGTGAGTTGGGCATCGAAAGCGGTCTGATGACCACCATTCATGCTTACACCAACGATCAGAACCTCACCGACGTCTATCACACCGACCCGTACCGCGCGCGTTCGGCCACGCAGAACATGATCCCGAGCAAGACCGGCGCCGCTGAAGCGGTGGGCCTGGTGTTGCCGGAACTGGCGGGAAAACTGACCGGCATGGCCGTGCGCGTACCGGTGATCAATGTGTCGCTGGTGGATTTGACCGTGCAGCTGAAAAAAGAAGCCAGCGCCGAGGAAGTCAACGCGCTGCTCAAGGCTGCCAGCCAACACTCGAAGATATTGGGTTACAACACGTTGCCGCTGGTTTCCAGCGACTTCAACCACAACCCGCTGTCGTCGATCTTCGACGCCAACCACACCAAATCCAGCGGCAAACTGCTGAAAGTGCTGGCCTGGTACGACAACGAATGGGGCTTCTCGAACCGCATGCTGGATAACTGCCTGGCGCTGTGTAACGCGGAATAAGGTTGCCCTGCCCCCCTGTAGGAGCTGCCGCAGGCTGCGATCTTTTGATTTTGTTTTTAAGATCAACATCAAAAGATCGCAGCCTTCGGCAGCTCCTACATTGGGTTCCATCCCGGGCTTTACCGTTCTTTGACAATTCAGGGCTTGACCATACGGGCAGATGATAAGCATTATCATTTGCTCAAAATGGATCAGGTCCTCCCGTGAGTCAATCGCGCTTCAACCACGTCTTCCTTACTCAGCGCACATCCTTGCTGCGTACGCTGGAACGCATGGTCAACAATCACAGCACCGCTGAAGACCTGTTGCAGGAGACCTACCTGCGCGTGACGCGGGCGCTGAGCGAGCGGGCCATCGATCATCTTGAACCCTTTGTTTTCCAGACCGCGCGCAATCTGGCGCTGGACCATTTGCGTGCGCGCAAGATCCATTCGCGCACGATGGTCGATGACGTGCCGCAGGACATCGTGCACAGCATCGCCGCCCCCGCCAGCAGCGCCGAAGACGCCGCCCACGCCGAACAAATGCTGGAGCGCCTGAATGTGAGCCTCAGTCAACTCAGCCCGCGTCAGCAACAGATTTTCATCCTCAGCCGCTTGCACGGGCACAGCTATCAGGAAATTGCTGACGAACTGAGCGTTTCCCTCAGTACCGTGCAGAAGGAATTGAAACTGATCATGACTATTTGCATCGGCGTCGCCGAACGACACGACAGCAGCGGCAAGCTGTAAGCTTCAAGCTCCAAGTAAAAACGAAAAGCAGTGCACGCATCTAGCTTGCAGCTTGAAGCTTGAAACTGCTTCGCCAGAAGCCCGAGGAAACACCGTGACGGACACCCACCGCTCGCCTTCGCCAGATTCGGCGCAGGACGCTGCAACCGCAATGGACCAGGCTTTGGACTGGCTCATCGTGCTCGGCAGCCCGGACGAGGAGCAGACCCGGCAGTTCCACGCATGGCTGGAGGCCGACCCGCTGAATGCCGAGGCGTTTGCCAAGGCGCAGGCGATCTGGGACGGCCCGCAAATCGCTCAATGTGCGCAAAGCCTTGCCGCAAAACCGGCGAAAGTCACCGTCCTCAAGCGTTTGCGTCCCCACTGGAAACCACTGGCCACTGCGGCGGTGCTGTTGCTCGGGTTGTTCAGTTTCAGCAATTTGCCGATGCGCATTCAGGCCGATCACCTGACCGTGGTCGGCGAGCGTCAGCGCCTGCAACTGGAGGACGGTTCGAAAGTCCTGCTCAACACCAATTCGGCGTTCTCCAGCACCATCGACGATCAGCAGCGCGTGGCCCGGCTGTATCAGGGCGAGGCGTATTTCGAGATTGCCGGCGGGCGCAACCAGCCACTGGAAATCGACGCCGGCCCGGTCAAGGCCAGCGTCCGTGACACGGCGTTTGCCGTGCGTTATCTCGATGGCGTGGCGCAGGTCAACGTGCAGCGTGGCGATGTCGATCTGCGCGCGACCCATGACGATGCACGGGTGCGTTTGTCGGCCGGTGAGAGTATTCGCATCGGCCCCAACGGTTTCGACCGCCCGGCGAAACTCGATGCCAACACCGATCTGGCCTGGGTCCAGGGCCGACTGGTGTTCGAGAACTGCCCGTTGAATCAGGTGCTGGCCGAACTGCGTCGTTACTATCCCGGCTGGATCATCAATACCAATGAACAGCTGGCCGACGTTAACGTCACTGGCAACTACCGGCTCGATCAGCCGCTCGACGTGGTTCGCTCCCTCGCCCACATCACCTCGGCGCGCCTGCAGGAATTCCCGGCGCTGGTGATCCTGAACTAAATGAGAATTATTTTTACTCGATAGCGGAAGCCCGTTCGTCTCGTTATAGCCAATGCAATTGATTCGCATCACGATGCCAATCAGCAACTATAAAGATTCGTGCGACACGGAGCGCTATCGATGTCCTCACGCCTTACCCGCCAGACCTCCCCTTCCCGCGTATTTTCGCTGCTGACCGCCGCCATTCTCATGGCCGGCACCGCACCGCTGATGGCTGCCACCGAGCAGCCGGCACGCAACATGGGTGATTACTCGTTCGCCATCGGCCAGCAACCGCTGGTGTCGGCACTCAATGCCTTCACTGCTGTGACGGGTTGGCAGGTCGGCTTGCCGGCAGAGTTGGGGCAGAACCTATCGTCGCCGGGCGTGCGCGGTTCGCTGCCACCGGAAAAAGCCCTCGAGCGTCTGTTGGTGGGGACCAACCTGAGCTTCCGCAAGCTGAGCAACAACAACGTCGTGCTGGAAAAACGCAACGCCGGCGGTTCCCTCAATCTTGATCAGGTGACCATCAGCGCCACGCGTCAGGAACAGTCGGTGAGCAGCGTGCCGGCCACCGTCAGCGTGCAGACCCGCGAGGATCTGGATCGCAACAACGTCAACTCGATCAAGGATCTGGTGCGTTACGAGCCGGGCGTTTCGGTGGGCGGTGCCGGTCAACGTGCCGGCATCACTGGCTACAACATCCGTGGTATTGACGGTGACCGCGTCCTGACCCAAGTCGACGGCGTGCAAGTGCCAGACAGTTTCTTCAACGGTCCGTACGCGCAGACCAACCGCAATTACGTCGACCCGGAAATCGTCAAACGCGTCGAAATTCTCCGTGGCCCGGCCTCGGTGCTGTACGGCAGCAACGCCATTGGCGGCGCAGTCAGCTATTACACCCTCGACCCGGACGACATCATCAAACCTGGCCAGGACGTCGGCGCACGACTGAAAACCGGTTACAGCTCGGCCGATGACAGCTGGCTGACCTCCGGCACCGTTGCTGGCCGCACTGGCGACTTCGACGGTTTGCTGCACCTGAGCCAGCGCAACGGTCATGAAACCGAATCCTACGGCGAAACCGGTGGCACCGGCCTGAACCGCACCGAGGCCAATCCGCAAGACGTGCGCACCACCAACGTGCTGGCCAAACTCGGCTGGAACTACGCTGACGACGCGCGCTTCGGCCTCACCTACGAACACTACAAAGACGATCGCGACACCAATCAGTTGAGCGCCGTCGGTGGCCCGTTCAACGCTGGACGCGGGTTTGGTTTCTACAAGGCGCGCACCGGCAACGACACCGTTACCCGCGAGCGTTTTGGTCTGGAACACCGCTTCGCACTGGACACCGCGTTGGCCGACAACATCAAGTGGTCGCTCAACTACCAGATCGCCAAGACCGACCAAACCACCCAGGAAATCTACGCGCCGTCGCGCACCGTGTTGCGCAACCGCGACACCAATTACAAGGATCGCCAGTGGGTATTCGATGCGCAGGCTGACAAGTCGTTTGCCATCGCCGACACCGACCACACCATCACCTACGGCACGACCATCAAGCAGGACAAAGTCACCGGACTGCGCACCGGCAACGGCACCTGCCTGACCGTCAGCGGCGCCTGCCGGGTGATCGGTGCGCCAAGCGCCGCCGACACCCTGAAACCGGCCAGCGACTTCCCGGATCCGACCATCAACAGCTACAGCCTGTTCGCGCAGGATCAGATCAGCTGGGGTAACTGGACGTTCCTGCCGGGCGCACGTTACGACTACACCCAACTCAAGCCGCACATCACCGATGAGTTCCTCGCCACTGCCGACCAGAGCGGCAACGGTCAAGTCAGCGACAAGGAAAAAACCTGGCATCGTCTGTCGCCGAAGTTCGGCACGACCTACAGCTTCAACGATAACTACACCTGGTACGGTCAGTACGCCGAAGGCTTCCGCACGCCGACCGCCAAGGCCTTGTACGGTCGCTTTGAAAACCTCGCGGGCGGCTACCAGGTCGCGCCGAACCCGGATCTGGAACCGGAAAAAAGCAAAAGCTATGAAACCGGCCTGCGTGGCCAATTTGAAGCGGGCACCTTCGACGTTGCGGTGTTCTACAACAAGTACCGTGATTTCATCGATGAAAACGCGATCACTCCGGGCTACTCCGAGACCACGTTCCAGAGCAACAACATCAAACACGCCACCATCAAAGGCGTGGAGCTTAAAGGTCGCCTGAACCTCGATACCTTCGGCGCACCGACCGGCCTCTACACCCAAGGCTCGATGGCGTATCTGTACGGCCGCAATGACGACAGCGGTCAGCCGCTGAACAGCGTCAATCCGCTGACCGGCGTGTTCGGTCTCGGTTATGACCAGGATAAATACGGTGCGTTGCTGAGCTGGACGCTGGTCAAGCGCAAGGATCGTGTCGACAGCACCATGTTCAAGACACCGGACGGCACCAGCACCCAGTTCAAGACCCCGGGTTATGGCGTGCTCGACCTGGCCGGTTTCTACAAAGTCACCGACGATGTGACCGTCAATGCCGGTCTCTACAACCTGACCGACAAGAAATACTGGCAGTGGGATGACGTGCGCGGTTACGACAGCGTCGGCGAAGCCTCGGTCACGCAGCCGGCCAACCTTGATCGCCTGACCCAGCCGGGCCGCAACTTCGCGATCAATCTGGTCTGGGACATCTGATCCGGCCGACCTCACGGCGCGTGTTCAAGCACCGCGCAGTGAGGTTTTTTTACGCTCGCGCGCTTGCTGGTTCGTCTCGTTAGCAAGCGCCTCTTTTTCTCAAGGATTTGTCATGACCGCTCAAGACACCGAACAACGCCCTGCCCTGCGTTCGCAACGCTTGAACCAGATCACCAACGAGCCGCACAGCAAGCTCGACGCGTTGGTCAAAGCGCATGCGCCGTTCGAGAACCGCGCCAACTTCGCCCGTTTCGTGGTCGCGCAGTACCTGTTCCAGTCAGAACTGGTCGACCTGTACAACGATGCCGAACTGACCGCGATCGTGCCTGACCTGCCCGCGCGTTGCCGCGCCGAAGCGGCCAGGGCTGACCTCGCGGATCTCGACACCGAAGTCCCGGCACCGGTCGCTGGCGCGGTGAAAAACCCGAGCAAGGCACGGGCACTGGGCTGGATCTTTGTGTCCGAAGGTTCGAAGCTCGGCGCTGCGTTCCTGATCAAACGCGCGGTGGCGCTGGAGCTGAGCGAAACCTTCGGTGCCCGTCACCTCGGTGAGCCAGAAGGTGGCCGTGCCGAAGGCTGGAAGAGTTTCGTGCGTACCCTCGATTCGCTGCAGTTCACTGCCGAGGAAGAAGCCGAAGTCGAGCAAGGCGCGATCGATGCGTTCAACCGCTTCACCGTGTTGCTGGAACAGGCCTACGCCACCGAAGCCGAACTCGCCTGAGTCACAAAAATCCCCCTGTAGGAGCTGCCGCAGGCTGCGATCTTTTGATCTTGAAAACAACATCAAAAGATCGCAGCCTGCGGCAGCTCCTACAGGGGGGGCGCGTAAGTCTGTAAGATCTCCATTCCGCTTCAGAAGCAATCCGCTGAGCCCATGCCGCAACCCGCCTCCTCAAAACTCGCCCGCGTGCTGTTCGGCCTCTTGGCCTACGTCAGCCTCGGCATCGGCCTGATCGCCATTGTCGTGCCCGGCCTGCCGACCACCGAGTTCATCCTCCTCGCCGCCTGGGCCGCGACCCGCAGCTCGCCGCGCCTGAGTGCCTGGCTGGAAAACCATCGGCTGTTCGGGCCGATTCTGAGTAACTGGCGCAACGGCAAGATCATCGCGCGCAAAGCCAAAGTCAGCGCGACGATAAGCATGCTGCTCTGCGCGACGTTGATGCTAGTGATGCTCGATCACGGCTGGCCGATCTATCTGGCGATTGCCGGGATGGGGTTGGGAAATCTGTGGATCTGGTCGCGCCCGGAATCGATTCCTGTTTAAGCCACACCGAGTTTCTGTGTGAAGAACTTCTGTGGTGAGGGGATTCTGTGGCGAGGGGATTTATCCCCGATTGGCTGCGAAGCAGCCACAGTCCAGAAACCCTGATTTGTCAGACAGAACCCATTCTCAGGTTTTGGGCCTGCTTCGCAGGCCATCGGGGATAAATCCCCTCGCCACAAAAGCTATCCAATTCACGCAAACACTTCCCTGAAATTGTTCTGATTTCCAGCACTTTCCCCTGCGCAAACGTTTAGCGATGACCGTTCGTCGGCAACCGCCTCATGCCCTCTCGCCTCGCGCCGATGAGCATTGAATGGCGCTGAATGGATTTGGCGAACCGGATAGTTCATATCCGCCTGCCACCCGTTTATTCATTCGCGAGATCGCCCCATGTTCGACTCTCTGTCCATTCGCCTGAAAATCGTCCTGCTCTCCGGTCTGTGCCTGCTCGGTGTGGTCGCACTGATCGTCGGCATGAACATGTACCAGACCAACCAGAACGACGAACTGGTCAGCAATTCCAGCAATCAGCTGCTCACCGCCAGTGTGCAGAACCTGCTGCAAGCCAAGGCCGCCGAACAAGCGGTGCGGGTGCAGAAAACCTTCGGCGAAAGCCTGTTGGTGATCACCGCCCTGGCTGACCAGATCAAGGACATGCGGGTGATGGCCGCCAAGCGCTCGCTGGACGCCGGCGCCCTGCGCGAAGAGTTGAACCTGAGCCTGAAAACCGCCTTCGAGCGCAACGACAAAGTGCTCGGCATCTGGCTCGCCTTTGAACCGAACGGCCTCGATGGCAAGGACAGTGAATTCGTCAACGACGCCGCGCGCCAGTCCAACGAAGCCGGGCGCTTCGCGACTTACTGGAGTCGCGCCGCCGGTTCCTCGCTGAACACCATCATGGTCGAAGAAGACCTGACCAAAACCACCCTCAGCGTCAGCGGCACGCCGTACAACAGTTGGTACACCTGCCCTCGCGACAACAAGCGCACCTGCTTGCTTGACCCGTATGCCGACACCGTGGGCAACAAGGAAATGCTCATGACGACCATTTCCGTACCACTGATCATCGACGGCAAGGCCATCGGCGTGGTCGGTGTCGACATTGCCCTCGACGCCTTGCAAGCGGCCGCCGTGGATTCCCAGCGCAACCTGTTCAACAACGCCGGGCACATGCTGATTGTCTCCGGCAGCGGCGTGCTCGGTGCCGACAGTTCCGACGCGAGCAAAGTCGGCAAAAAAATCAGCGACACCCTCGGTGCCGATGGCAAGGATGTCCTGCAACTGCTGACCTCCGGCACACCGAAGATTCTCGAACAGGGCGAGCTGATTCGTGCCGTGTACCCGGTTGACCCGATCGGCAACTCGCGTGCCTGGGGCGTGGTCATCGACCTGCCGAAACACGTGTTGCTGGCCGATTCGGTCAAGCTGCAAGCAGTGCTCGACGACGCCCAGGAAACCGGCGTGATCACCGCACTGCTGGTCGCCGTCGCCGCCGGTCTTGTTGGCCTGTTGCTGATCTGGCTCACGGCGTCCGGTGTGACCCGGCCGATCAACAGCGTCGCCGAGATGCTGAAGAACATCGCCAGCGGTGAAGGTGATTTGACCCAACGCCTGAACTACAGCAAAAAAGATGAGCTGGGTGAACTGGTGAACTGGTTCAACCGTTTCCTCGACAAGCTGCAACCGACCATCGCGCAGATCAAGCAGAGCATCACCGAAGCGCGCGGCACTGCCGACCAGTCTTCGGAAATCGCCCGTCAGACCAGTGAAGGCATGCAGGTGCAGTTCCGCGAGATCGATCAGGTTGCGACCGCCTCCAACGAAATGAGCGCCACCGCCCACGACGTCGCCAACAGCGCATCCAATGCCGCGAATGCCGCGAAAGGTGCCGATCAGTCGGCCAGGGACGGCATGTCGATCATCGAGCGCAGCACCCGCGACATCAACCAACTGGCCGATGAAGTCAGCAAAGCGGTGACCGAGGTCGAAGCGTTGGCGGTCAATAGCGAGCAGATCGGCTCGGTGCTGGAAGTGATCCGCAGCATCGCCGAACAGACCAACCTGCTGGCGCTCAATGCGGCGATTGAAGCGGCACGTGCCGGTGAGAGCGGGCGTGGTTTCGCGGTGGTCGCCGACGAAGTGCGTAACCTCGCCAAACGCACGCAGGATTCGGTGGAAGAAATTCGCGTAGTGATCGAGCGCATTCAGACCGGTACGCGGGGCGTGGTCGCGACCATGCATTCGAGCCAGACCCAGGCACACAACAACGCCGGGCAGATTCGTCAGGCGGTGGATGCGCTAGGCAAGATCAGCGACGCGGTGACGGTGATCAGCGACATGAACCTGCAAATCGCCAGCGCCGCCGAGCAGCAGAGCGCGGTGGCCGAGGAGGTTAACCGCAACGTTTCGGCCATTCGTACCGTGACCGAAACCCTGACCGGGCAAGCCACTGAATCGGCAGCGATCAGCAGCCAGCTCAATGCCTTGGCCAGCCAACAGATGAAATTGATGGACCAGTTCCGCGTCTAAACCACACCGCATTTCCCTTGTAGGAGTGAGCCTGCTCGCGATCGCGGTGGATCAGTGGAACATGTGTCGACTGATCTACCGCGATCGCGAGCAGGCTCACTCCTACAGGAGCTTTCATCTAATCCAATAATGTTTTGCACTATCATCGCCCTCTCGCTCCGGAGGGCCTTCGATGACTGATTTACTCATGTCCATTCAAGCCGCACTCGGCTTGCCGCACACGCCGATTCCGTTCACCGATCACGGCGCCCTGCCCTCGGCGTTCGCCGTCACTGACCTTGCGTGCGCGAGCATCGCCGCTGCCGCTCAGGCCGTCAGCGAATTGATCCAGCAGCAGACCGGTCATTTGCCGGCCATTGCAGTCGACCGTCGATTGGCTTCGTTCTGGTTCTCCAGCTCGCTCCGCCCGAGCGGCTGGCAAGTGCCACCGCTGTGGGATCCGATTGCCGGTGACTATGCAACGAAAGACGGCTGGATCCGCCTGCACACCAACGCCCCGCACCATCGCGCCGCTGCCGAAAGCGTGCTCGGCGCCTGCGCTGACCGAACGGTGATGGCGGCGAAAGTCGCGCAATGGGCGAGCACGGATCTGGAGCAAGCGGTGGTCGAGGCCAAGGGTTGCGCCGCCGAAATGCGCAGTTGGGCGCAGTGGCAACATCATCCGCAAGGGTTGGCGGTGAATGCCGAGCCGCTGGTGCATTTTCTCGATTCGCCGGATGAAAACGCGCAACCGTGGCAAGGCTCGGTCGAGCGACCATTGGCCGGGATCAAGGTGCTGGATCTGACGCGCGTTCTGGCTGGCCCCACCGCCAGTCGCTTTCTCGCCGGCCTTGGCGCTGACGTATTGCGCATCGACCCGCCGACCTGGAACGAGCCCGGTGTGGTGCCGGAAATGACCCTCGGCAAACGCTGTGCGCGTCTGGATCTGCAGGATCCGGAGGATCGCGCGGTGTTCGAAAACCTCCTCAAGCAAGCCGATATTCTGCTCCACGGCTACCGCGCCGACGCACTGGAACACCTCGGTTTCGGCGCCGAACGCCGCCGGCAACTGGCACCGGGTCTGATCGACGTCAGCCTCAACGCCTACGGCTGGAGCGGCCCATGGCAGAACCGCCGCGGTTTCGACAGTCTGGTGCAGATGAGCAGCGGCATCGCCGAGGCCGGGCAGCGTTGGCAGCAAGCTGACAAACCGACGCCGTTGCCGGTGCAGGGGCTGGATCATGCGACCGGGTATGTGATGGCGGCGAGTGCGATCCGACTGTTGACCGAGCGTTTGGAGACCGGTCGCGGTGGCGCGGCGCGGTTGTCGCTGGCGCGGACGGCGAAGTTGTTGATTGAGTGTGGGCCTGGCACGGGTGAAGTTTTACGCGACGAGGATGAGCAGGATCAGGATTCCTTTCTGGAGCAGACACCGTGGGGGTCGGCGCATCGGTTGCTGGCGCCGATAAAGATCCGCGGCACACCGCTGGAGTGGGCGTTGCCTGCCACGGACTTGGGTTCACACCGCCCACAGTGGTGAATCTGAAACCGCTATCGCGAGCAGGCTCACTCCTACAGTTGACCGCATTCCATCAGTAGAAATGCGGTCAACTGTAGGAGTGAGCCTGCTCGCGATAGCGCCTGAATTGGCCACGCAACTTCCGGATCAGTCCGCGCGGCTCAAGGATGTCCACAAAAGCTGCGCCGCATGCCCGCGATAAGGCCGCCAAACCTCCGCCCGCACAGCCAACTCCCGCGCCGTCGGCCGCTGTCCTTCCAGCACTTCCAACGCCCGCAACAATCCGACATCGCCATGGGGAAAACCATCCATATCGCGCAACTGCCGCAGTGCAATGTACTGCGCCGTCCACTCGCCAATCCCGTGCAACGCCAACAACCGCGCCACGCCACCGTCTCGATTCGGCTCAAAAAATAGTGGTTCGTCGAGCAATGCCTGCGCCACCCCAGACAGCGTACGCCCGCGACTTTTCGGCATGCCCAACGCCGCCAGATCGGCACCCGCCAGCACACTCGCGTCGGGAAAAACATGCGTCAATCCAGGCACCCCTGAAACCAGTGGCGCGCCATATTGCGCAACCAGTTTGCCGGCCAGACGAATTGCCGCAACCACGGTAATCTGCTGCCCAAGCACCGCGCGAAACGCCAGTTCCAACCCATCCCACGCCCCGGGAATCCGCAAGCCCGGTCGTTCGGTGATCAACCGCGCCAGCAAAGGATCATTGGCCAGATGCCGTTGAATCAGCGCCACATCGGCATCCAGATCAAACATCCGCCGTAATCTGGCAACGATCTCGGGCAGTGCCGCCGGATCAGGAAAATCCAGCTCAACCTGCAACGCATCACCCGCTTCCTGCCAGATCGATACCGTCCCGTGGACACCCTTCAAGCCAATGCTGCGCGAATAAACACCGTCGACGACCGACTCCATTCCGACCACCGCCCGCGCCGCAAGAAACCCCAACATCGCCGCCCAGTCATACGGCGGCTGATACTCAAGCGCCAACCTCACAACGACAGTAATCCGCTATACAAACCATAAGCCGCCAGCCCCGCGCCGATGACCACGCAGGTAAAAATGCCCTTCTCGACATGGGTGAACAACGGCTCACCCGCCTCATGCTTGGCCTTGGCAAACAGGATCACCCCCGGTGCATACAGCAAGGCTGACAGCAGCAGATACTTCACCCCGCCGGCGTACAGCAACCACACCGCATAACCGAGGGCAATGCCGCCGATCAGCAGATCCTTGGTGCGCTCGGCCGAGGCGTGTTCGTAGGTTTCGCCGCGCCCGCTGAGCAACACCGCGTAGGCCGCCGACCACAAGTACGGCACCAGAATCATCGACGAGGCCAGATAAATCAGGCTGGTGTAGGTGCCCGCCGAAAACAGCGTGATCAGCAGGAAAATCTGGATCATCGCGTTGGTCAGCCACAACGCATTGACCGGCACGTGATTGTTGTTTTCCTTTTTCAGAAACGCCGGCATGGTCTTGTCCTTCGCCGTGGCGAAGAGAATCTCCGCGCAGAGCAATGCCCACGACAACAACGCACCGAGCAGCGAAATCGCCAGACCGATGCTGATCAAGAGCGCGCCCCACGGCCCGACGATGTGTTCGAGCACCGCCGCCAGCGACGGGTTCTGCAGGTTGGCCAGTTCCGGTTGGCTCATAATCCCCAGCGACAGCACATTGACCAGCACCAGCAGCGCCAGCACGCCGACAAAACCGATCACCGTGGCGCGGCCAACGTCGCTGCGTTTCTCCGCCCGCGCCGAGTACACGCTGGCGCCTTCGATACCGATGAACACGAACACGGTGACCAGCATCATATTGCGCACCTGATCCATCACCCCGCCGAAATTCGGGTTGCTGGTGCCCCAGATGTCGCGGGTAAAAATGTCAGCCTTGAACGCTACCGCCGCGATGACGATGAACATGATCAGCGGCACGACCTTGGCCACGGTGGTCAGCTGATTGATCAACGCTGCCTCCTTGATCCCGCGCATCACCAGAAAATGCACGGCCCACAGCAGCACCGAGGCGCAGGCGATGGCGATTGGCGTGTTGCCCTGACCGAATACCGGAAAGAAGTAACCCAGCGTGCTGAACAGCAGAACGAAATAGCCGACGTTGCCCAGCCACGCGCTGATCCAATACCCCCACGCCGACGAGAAACCCATGTAGTCGCCAAACCCGGCCTTGGCGTAGGCATACACGCCTGAATCCAGTTCGGGCTTGCGGTTGGCCAAGGTCTGAAAAACGAACGCCAGGGTCAGCATGCCGATCGCGGTAATGCCCCAACCGATCAGGATCGCCCCGGCATCAGCGCGCGCCGCCATGTTCTGCGGCAGCGAGAAAATCCCCCCGCCAATCATCGAACCCACCACCAGGGCGATCAACGCGCCTAATCGCAGCTTTTGCGTCGGTTGCGACATTCAAATCTCCCTTGTCCTGACAACGGTTCTCGAAACCTGTTTATACCTGTGGCGAGGGGATTTATCCCCGTTGGGTGGCGCAGCCGCCCCAGATCCAGTCAGCGCGGTGTATCAGACAGACCGAGTTCTCAGGCTTTGGGGCGGCTTCGCCACCCAACGGGGATAAATCCCCTCGCCACAGGTTTATGTCTTAACTAACTAAATGGGTAAAGAGTAAATACGTTTATTAGATAACGCCAACAAACGCCCATTTATATATAGCCGATGACGCTAACGCCTAGCACGGTAAGTCGGTTTTGTGCGCGAATCCTGATAAATCAATTCTGTACTGAAAACAGATGCGGAAAGCTTGCCAAAAGCTGAAAAAGAACTAGCGTGATAATTCGAAAGTAATAATAGCCATTCCCAAGCACTCCACCAGAAAGCCTCTAGGACGGGCATTTCAAACAATAGCTTTATGCCTGCAGTGGTTTCCTAAGTCATTCATTAACAATGGAATGTGACCATGCACTGATCTAAGTCAGCTGTTTGAACAGACAACAGAACTACGCTGTGATCTCTTCTCTCCTGCAATGGAGTCATGCAATGTCTGAAGCTCCCGGAAAACTACGACTAGGTGCACTGGTTGCCTTGGTAGTCGGCTCGATGATCGGTGGCGGGATATTCTCTTTGCCACAAAACATGGCCGCCAGCGCCGACGTCGGTGCGGTACTGATCGGTTGGGCCATCACCGCTGTCGGCATGCTCACCCTCGCTTTTGTCTTTCAAACCCTCGCCAATCGCAAGCCTGACCTGGACGGCGGTGTCTACGCCTACGCCAAGGCCGGTTTCGGCGACTACATGGGTTTCTCATCCGCGTGGGGTTACTGGATCAGTGCCTGGCTGGGCAACGTCGGCTACTTCGTTCTGTTGTTCAGTACCCTCGGCTACTTCTTCCCGATTTTCGGTGAGGGCAACACGGTTGCTGCGGTGATTGGCGCTTCGGTGCTGTTGTGGGCCGTGCACTTCCTGGTGCTGCGCGGGATCAAGGAAGCGGCGTTCATCAACCTCGTGACCACGGTCGCCAAGGTCGTACCGCTGGTGCTATTCGTATTGATCGCGGTGTTCGCCTTCAAACTGGACATCTTCACCGCTGACATCTGGGGCATCAAAAACCCGGATCTGGGCAGCGTGATGAACCAGGTGCGCAACATGATGCTGGTTACCGTGTGGGTGTTCATCGGCATCGAGGGCGCGAGCATCTTTTCCGCCCGCGCCGAAAAACGCTCCGACGTCGGCAAGGCCACCGTGATCGGCTTCATCACCGTGCTGCTGTTTTTGGTGCTGGTGAACGTGCTGTCGCTGGGCATCATGACTCAGCCGGAACTGGCGAAACTGCAGAACCCGTCGATGGCGGCCGTGCTTGAGCACGTGGTCGGTCACTGGGGTGCGGTGCTGATCAGCGTCGGTCTGATCATTTCCTTGCTGGGTGCGCTGCTGTCGTGGGTGCTGCTGTGTGCGGAGATCATGTTCGCCGCCGCCAAAGACCACACCATGCCGGAGTTCCTGCGTAAGGAAAACGCCAACCACGTACCGGTCAATGCCCTGTGGCTGACCAACGCGATGGTGCAGATCTTCCTGATCATCACGCTGTTCTCGGCGAGTACTTACCTGTCGCTGATCTACCTCGCCACTTCGATGATTCTGGTGCCGTATCTGTGGTCGGCGGCTTACGCCCTGCTGCTGGCGGTGCGCGGCGAAAGCTACGAAGGCTTTGCGGCCGAACGGCGCAAGGATCTGATTATCGGCGGCATCGCGCTGATCTACGCGGTGTGGCTGCTGTATGCCGGCGGGGTCAAGTACTTGCTGCTCTCGGCCCTGCTCTACGCACCTGGCGCGATCCTGTTCGCCAAAGCCAAGCTGGAACTCAAACAACCGATTTTCACTAACGTCGAGAAGCTGCTTTTCGCCGCAGTGGTCGTGGGTGCCCTGGTGGCAGCCTACGGTCTCTACGACGGCTTCCTGACTCTGTAACCCTTGATTTGTAATCTGGAGGATCACTGCAATGACCACGGAAAAAGTTAAGTACGGCGTCCATTCCGAAGCCGGCAAACTGCGCAAAGTCATGGTTTGCTCCCCAAGTCTGGCCCATCAGCGGCTGACCCCGAACAACTGCGACGAGCTGCTCTTCGATGACGTGCTTTGGGTGGCCCAGGCCAAGCGCGACCATTTCGACTTCGTCACCAAAATGCGCGAGCGCGGCATCGATGTGCTGGAAATGCACAACCTGCTGACCGACATCGTCGCCATCCCCGAAGCGCTGGACTGGATTCTCGAGCGCAAGGTCACCGCCGACTCGGTCGGCCTGGGCCTGATCAACGAAGTCAAATCCTGGCTGAAGAGCCTCGAACCACGGCACATCGCCGAATTCCTGATTGGCGGCGTGTCCGCCGATGATCTGCCGGACAGCTTCGGTGGCAAGACCATCCAGATGTTCCGCGATTTCCTCGGCCATTCGAGCTTCATTCTGCCGCCGCTGCCGAACACCCAGTTCACCCGCGACACGACCTGCTGGATTTACGGCGGCGTGACGCTGAATCCGATGTACTGGCCGGCGCGTCGCCAGGAAACCCTGCTGGCGACCGCCATCTACAAATTCCATCCACAGTTCACCAACGCCGAATTCGAAATCTGGTACGGCGACCCGGACAAGGAACACGGCAGCTCCACCCTTGAAGGCGGCGACGTCATGCCAATCGGCAACGGCGTGGTGCTGATCGGCATGGGCGAACGTTCATCGCGTCAGGCCATTGGCCAACTGGCGCTGAACCTGTTCAAGAACAAAGCCGTGGAAAAAGTCATCGTTGCCGGCCTGCCAAAATCCCGCGCGGCGATGCACCTCGACACCGTGTTCAGCTTCTGCGACCGCGACCTGGTGACGATTTTCCCTGAGGTGGTCAATCAGATTGTCGCGTTCACCCTGCGCCCAGACGAGAGCAAACAGGGCGGCATCGACATCCGCCGCGAAGAAGGCACCTTCCTCGACACCGTGGCCAAGGCCCTCAACCTGCCAAAACTGCGCGTGGTGGAAACCGGCGGCAACAGCTTCGCCGCCGAACGCGAACAGTGGGACGACGGCAACAACGTGGTGGCCGTGGAGCCGGGCGTGGTCATCGGCTACGACCGCAACACCTACACCAACACCCTGCTGCGCAAGGCAGGCGTGGAAGTCATCACCATCAGCGCCGGTGAACTGGGCCGTGGCCGTGGCGGCGGCCACTGCATGACCTGCCCGATCATCCGCGACCCGATCGATTACTAAACCTCTGAGCCCTGGCCGACACTTACAACGTGCGGCCAGGGGGATAACCGACACCGAAGGAGATCCATCATGGCTTTTAACATTCACAACCGTAACCTGCTCAGCCTGGAACACCACACCCCACGTGAGCTGCGTTACCTGCTCGACCTGTCCCGCGACCTCAAACGCGCCAAATACACCGGCACCGAGCAACAGCACCTGAAGGGCAACAACATCGCCCTGATCTTTGAAAAAACTTCGACCCGTACCCGTTGCGCGTTCGAAGTGGCGGCGTATGACCAAGGCGCCAACGTCACTTACATCGACCCGAACTCTTCGCAGATCGGTCACAAAGAAAGCATGAAAGACACCGCCCGCGTGCTGGGGCGCATGTACGACGCCATCGAGTACCGTGGCTTCAAACAGGAAATCGTCGAAGAGCTGGCCAAGTTCGCTGGCGTACCGGTGTTCAACGGCCTGACCGATGAATATCACCCGACGCAAATGATCGCCGACGTGCTGACCATGCGTGAACACGCCGACAAGCCGATCCATGACATCAGCTACGCCTACCTCGGCGACGCGCGCAACAACATGGGCAACTCGCTGCTGCTGGTCGGCGCCAAGCTCGGCATGGACGTGCGCATCTGCGCGCCGAAAGCCCTGTGGCCACATGACGATCTGGTCGAGCGCTGCAACAAGTACGCCGAAGAAAGCGGTGCGCGCATCACCCTCACTGAAGACCCGAAAGCGGCGGTCAAAGGCGTCGACTTCATCCACACCGACGTTTGGGTGTCGATGGGCGAACCGGTGGAAGCCTGGGCCGAACGTATCCAGCAACTGCTGCCGTATCAGGTCAACGCCGAGCTGATGAAAGCCACCGGCAACCCGCGCACCAAGTTCATGCACTGCCTGCCGGCGTTCCACAACAGCGATACCAAAGTCGGCAAGCAAATCGCCGAGCAGTATCCGCACCTGAAAAACGGCATCGAAGTGACCGACGACGTGTTCGAGTCGCCAGCCTGCATCGCCTTCGAGCAAGCGGAAAACCGCATGCACACGATCAAGGCGATTCTGGTCTCGACCCTCGCTGATCTCTAACCACTGCTGATCCATGATCGTTCCCACGCTCCCGCGTGGGAATGCATCCCGTGACGCTCTGCGTCACAGCGGACGCGGAGCGTCCGTGGCGGCATTCCCACGCAGAGCGTGGGAACGATCAACACGAAAAGGACATGCACCATGCGTATCGTCGTAGCGCTGGGCGGTAACGCCCTGCTCCGCCGTGGTGAGCCGATGACCGCTGACAATCAGCGCGCCAACATCCGCATCGCCACCGAGCAAATCGCCAAGATTCACCCCGGCAACCAACTGGTCATCGCCCACGGCAATGGCCCGCAAGTCGGTCTGCTGTCGCTGCAAGCGGCGGCCTACACTTCCGTCACCCCTTACCCGCTGGACGTGCTCGGTGCGGAAACCGAAGGCATGATCGGCTACATCATCGAACAGGAACTGGGCAACCTGCTCGACTTCGAAGTGCCGTTCGCGACCCTGCTGACCCAGGTTGAGGTCGACGCCAACGACCCCGCCTTCAAGAACCCGACCAAGCCGATCGGCCCGGTCTACGACAAGGCCGAAGCGGAAAAACTCGCCGCCGACAAAGGCTGGGCGATTGCCCCGGATGGCGATAAGTACCGTCGTGTCGTGGCCAGCCCACGACCAAAACGCATCTTCGAAATCCGCCCGATCAAGTGGTTGCTGGACAAGGGCAGCATCGTGATTTGCGCTGGTGGCGGCGGGATTCCGACCATGTACGACGAGAACCGCAACCTCAAAGGCATCGAGGCGGTGATCGACAAAGATCTGTGCTCCTCGCTGCTCGCCGAGCAACTGGAAGCGGATCTGCTGGTGATCGCCACCGACGTCAACGCGGCGTTCATCGACTACGGCAAACCGACCCAGAAAGCCATCGCTGAAGCGCACCCGGATGAACTCGAACGCCTCGGTTTCGCCGCCGGTTCCATGGGACCGAAGGTGCAGGCAGCCTGCGAGTTCGCGCGCCATACTGGCAAGGTTGCGGTGATCGGTTCGCTGGCGGATATCGAAGCCATCGTCCAGGGCACCGCCGGTACTCGTGTGACCACCGCGAAGCCCGGCATCACCTACCGATAAGAAGAAACTGCGGGGGCAGGCCCCAGGCCTGCCCTTCTCCCATGCCTTGAAAGGAGAAACCCATGGCCCAATTCGAACCTGGTCATTTGCATATCGAGCGGCATGCGTTGACGGACGATGACGTCAATTACAACGTGCACCTCGACTATGAAGTGTTCACCGACCCGCAAAAAGGCAAAGGGATACAGTTCACCCTGCACGGCAATATGCAGGGCAAGGACATGAAGGAAACGTTTTTCCTGCCCAAGGAAGAGGCTTACAACTTCGCCCGTGACGTGACCCGGATTGCCGAGAAGTACGGAATTCCCAAGGCGCACAGCCAGATCGGTTCGGTGCACAAGCATTACGACTTGATGTTTGAAGACATTCGGCAGAAGTTGAATATGCAGTCCGGGGATCCGGTCAATCCCGAGCATTTCGAGTAAACCTCAAAAGCCCCTCACCCTAGCCCTCTCCCAGAGGGAGAGGGGACTGACCGAAGTGTCTGACGGCAAATATCGACCTGAAAGACTGAGTCGCTTATGGATTCACAGCCGTATTTTCAGGTCGGCGTACCTCGTGAGCATTCCACAATCGACCCCCTCTCCCAGAGGGAGAGGGGACTGACCGAAGTGTCTGACGGAAAATATCGACCTGAAAGACCGAGTTGCTTATGGATTCACAGCCGTATTTCAGGTCGGCGTACCTCGTGAGCATTCCACAATCGGCCCCCTCTCCCAGAGGGAGAGGGGACTGACCGAAGTGTCTGACGGCAAATATCGACCTGAAAGACCGAGTTGCTTATGGATTCACAGCCGTATTTCAGGTCGGCGTACCTCGTGAGCATTCCACAATCGACCCCCTCTCCCTCCGGGAGAGGGGACTGACCGAAGTGTCTGACGGCAAATATCGACCTGAAAGCCAGAGTCGCTTATGGATTCACAGCCGTATTTTCAGGTCGGCGTACCTCGTGAGCATTCCACAATCGACCCCCTCTCCCTCCGGGAGAGGGCTGGGGTGAGGGTGCTTTTGCTTTCACCTCTCTCCAAGCCCAAGGCATACTTGCCACCCTCCGCTCTGCAGATCACTGAACCGCCCCATGCGTATCCACGTCAGTTTCATCGACCGCGTCGGCATCACCCAGGAAGTCCTGGCTATCCTCGGTGGGCGCAATCTCAATCTGGATGCGGTGGAGATGATCCCGCCGAATGTCTACATCGACGCGCCTACCCTCAGCCCGCAAGTGCTCGAAGAACTGAAAGATGCGTTGTTTCGCGTGCTCGGCGTGGAAGCGGTGACCGTGGTCGACATTCTTCCCGGCCAGCGTCGGCACTTGCAGCTCGATGCGTTGCTGGCGGCGATGACTGACCCGGTGCTTGCCCTCGACAGTGCCGGCAAGGTGCTCTTGGCTAACCCGGCGTTGATCGCGTTATACGGTCGCGAACCAGCGGGTGAAAGCGCTTCTGAATTGTTCAACGATCCAGCCCTGCTCGATACTTTGCTCGAACACGGCTTCCGCCTGCCGCTGCGCGAGATCACCGTCAACGGCCAGACACTGTTGCTCGACGCCACGCCGATCACCGATGCCGGCGCGCTGTTGACACTGTATCAGCCAAACCGTATCGGCGAACAACTCTCGGCGTTGCACCACGACCACGCCGAAGGTTTCGATGCGCTGCTCGGCGAATCCCCGGCGATCCGCACGCTCAAGGCCCGCGCGCAAAGAGTTGCTGCCCTTGATGCGCCACTGTTGATCCAGGGCGAAACCGGCACCGGCAAAGAACTGGTCGCCCGAGCCTGCCACGCGATCAGTGCGCGGCACAGCGCGCCTTTTCTGGCGTTGAACTGCGCAGCGCTGCCGGAGAACCTCGCCGAGAGCGAACTGTTCGGCTACGCCCCCGGCGCCTTCACCGGTGCGGCGCGTGGCGGCAAACCGGGGCTGATGGAACTGGCCAACCAGGGCACGGTGTTTCTCGATGAGATCGGCGAGATGTCGCCGTACTTGCAGGCCAAGTTACTGCGCTTCTTGAACGACGGCAGCTTCCGCCGCGTTGGCGGTGATCGCGAGGTGAAGGTCAACGTGCGCATCCTCAGCGCGACTCACCGCGATCTGGAGAAAATGGTCAGCGAAGGCCTGTTCCGCGAAGACCTGTTCTATCGCCTTAACGTGCTCAACGTTGAAGTGCCGCCGCTGCGGGAACGCGGCCAGGACATTCTGCTGTTGGCGCGCTATTTCATGCAGCAGGCTTGCGCGCAGATTCAGCGACCGGTCTGCCGCCTCGCACCGGGGACTTATCCTGCATTGCTCGGTAATCGCTGGCCGGGGAACGTGCGGCAATTGCAGAACGTGATCTTCCGCGCCGCAGCGATTTGCGAGAGCAGCCTGGTGGATATCGGCGACCTCGACATCGCTGGCACTTCCGTCGCACGTCAGACCGACAGCGACGTCGACAGCCTCGAACAAGCGGTCGAATCCTTTGAGAAAGCGCTGCTGGAAAAACTCTACGTCAGCTACCCCTCGACCCGCCAACTGGCCAGCCGCCTGCAAACCTCGCACACCGCGATTGCCCATCGTCTACGCAAATACGGCATCCCCAACAAACCCTGAACACACCAAAAATCCCCTGTAGGAGCTGCCGAAGGCTGCGATCTTTTGATTTTGTTTTTAAGGACCAAAGTCAAAAGATCGCAGCCTTCGGCAGCTCCTACATTTGAGATTCGCTTTCTGCGCTAAAAGCGACCTTCATCTGTACTGAAAGCGCTACAGCGGAACGATATCGCTACACTCTCCTCTGATCACTGCTGTGCAAGGCTTTGATCCCGTTCAGCTTTTCTCCCCGCTCCAGCCTGTAGCGATTTCGCTACAGGTCTCAGTTCAAATCGTCTCAGCAAAACAATTAACCTATTGATTTATAAAGATAAATCAACATTGGCCGCGTTCTTGCTAATCAACCCCTCATAAATAAAGGGCTTCCCTGCCCAAGCCTTCCACCGCGTCCACCAGACGAGTCTGGCCCCCTGAGGAGTTTCCATGAGCGAGTTGCGTTTTACTGAAGATCACGAATGGCTGCGCACCGAAGCTGACGGCAGCGTTACTGTCGGCATCACCGCTTTCGCGCAGAATGCCTTGGGCGACGTGGTGTTCGTGCAACTGCCTGAGCTGCAGGCTTACGAAAAAGGCGCCGAAGCCGCCACCGTGGAATCGGTGAAAGCTGCCAGCGGCGTGTACATGCCGCTCGACGGCGACGTGCTGGCGACCAACCCGGCGCTGGAAGACAGCCCGGAACTGGTCAATGAAGATCCGCTGGGCCAAGGCTGGTTCTTCCGCTTCCAGCCAAGCGACGCCGCCGCTGTCGGCAAACTGCTCGACCAGGACGCGTACGACCGTCTGATCAAAGCCCAAGCCGAAGCCTGAGGAATACCGACATGAGCCAAATCAACCTCGGAACCGCCAACGAATTCATCGCCCGTCACATCGGCCCGCGCGCCGGTGACGAGCAAGCCATGCTCAACAGCCTCGGTTTCGATTCGCTCGAAGCGCTGAGCGCCAGCGTCATCCCGGAAAGCATCAAGGGCACCAGCGTGCTCGGCCTGGACGACGGCCTCAGCGAAGCCGATGCCCTGGCGATGATTAAAGGCATTGCCGGCAAGAATCAGCTGTTCAAGACTTACATCGGCCAGGGCTACTACAACTGCCACACGCCGTCGCCGATCCTGCGTAACCTGCTGGAAAACCCGGCCTGGTACACCGCTTACACCCCGTACCAGCCGGAAATTTCCCAGGGCCGTCTCGAAGCGCTGCTGAACTTCCAGACGATGATCAGCGACCTCACCGGTCTGCCGATCGCCAACGCATCCTTGCTCGACGAAGCCACCGCCGCTGCCGAAGCCATGACCTTCTGCAAACGCCTGAGCAAGAACAAAGGCAGCCACCAATTCTTCGCCTCGATCCACAGCCACCCGCAAACCCTCGACGTGCTGCGCACCCGTGCCGAGCCGCTGGGTATTGAAGTTGTAGTGGGCGATGAGCGTGAACTGACTGACGTGACGCCGTTCTTCGGCGCACTGCTGCAATACCCGGCCAGCAACGGTGACGTGTTCGACTACCGCGAACTGACCGAACGCTTCCACGCCGCCAACGCGTTGGTGGCCGTGGCCGCTGACCTGTTGGCCCTGACCTTGCTGACCGCTCCGGGTGAGTTCGGCGCCGATGTCGCTATCGGTTCTGCGCAACGTTTCGGCGTGCCGCTGGGCTTCGGTGGCCCGCACGCCGCTTATTTCTCCACCAAGGATGCGTTCAAGCGCGACATGCCGGGCCGTCTGGTCGGTGTTTCGGTTGACCGTTTCGGCAAGCCGGCACTGCGTCTGGCGATGCAGACCCGCGAGCAACACATCCGTCGCGAGAAGGCCACGTCGAACATCTGCACCGCGCAAGTGCTGCTGGCCAACATCGCCAGCATGTACGCCGTCTACCATGGCCCGAAAGGCCTGACGCAGATCGCCAACCGCGTGCATCACCTGACCGCGATTCTGGCCAAGGGCCTGACCGCGCTGGGCGCGAAAGTCGAACAAGCCAGTTTCTTCGACACCCTGACCGTGGCCACCGGCGCGCAAACCGCCGCGCTGTACGACAAGGCGCACGCTGCGCAGATCAACCTGCGCGTGATCGACACTCAGCGTCTGGGCCTGTCGGTCGATGAAACCACCACGCAGGCTGATATCGAAACCCTGTGGGGCCTGTTCGCCGACGGCAAGACCCTGCCGGACTTCGCTGCTCTCGCCGCTTCCGTTCAGAGCACTATTCCTGCTGCGCTGGTACGTCAGTCGCCAATCCTCAGCCACCCGGTGTTCAACCGTTATCACTCGGAAACCGAGCTGATGCGCTACCTGCGCAAACTGGCGGACAAGGACCTGGCACTGGATCGCACCATGATCCCGCTGGGCTCGTGCACCATGAAACTCAACGCCGCCAGCGAAATGATCCCGGTGACTTGGGCTGAATTCGGTGCGCTGCACCCGTTCGCCCCAGCCGCACAGAGCGCCGGTTATCAGCAATTGACCGACGAACTGGAAGCAATGCTCTGCGCCGCCACCGGTTACGACGCGATCTCGCTGCAACCGAACGCCGGTTCGCAAGGTGAATACGCTGGCCTGCTGGCCATCCGCGCTTATCACCAGAGTCGTGGCGATGAGCGTCGCGACATCTGCCTGATCCCGTCGTCCGCCCACGGCACTAACCCGGCCACCGCCAACATGGCTGGCATGCGCGTTGTCGTGACTGCGTGCGATGCCCGCGGCAACGTCGACATCGAAGACCTGCGTGCCAAAGCCATCGAGCACCGCGAACACCTCGCCGCGCTGATGATCACTTACCCGTCGACCCACGGCGTGTTCGAAGAAGGCATCCGCGAAATCTGCGGGATCATTCATGACAACGGCGGCCAGGTGTACATCGACGGCGCCAACATGAACGCGATGGTCGGCCTGTGCGCACCGGGCAAGTTCGGCGGCGACGTCTCCCACCTGAACCTGCACAAAACTTTCTGCATCCCCCACGGCGGTGGCGGCCCGGGCGTTGGCCCGATTGGCGTCAAGTCGCACCTGACGCCGTTCCTGCCCGGCCACGGCCAGATGGAGCGCAAAGAAGGCGCGGTCTGCGCGGCACCGTTCGGCAGCGCGAGCATTTTGCCGATCACCTGGATGTACATTCGCATGATGGGCGGCGCAGGCCTGAAACGCGCTTCGCAACTGGCGATCCTCAACGCCAACTACATTTCCCGTCGTCTGGAAGAGCACTACCCAGTGCTGTACACCGGCAGCAACGGTCTGGTGGCGCACGAGTGCATTCTGGATCTGCGTCCGTTGAAAGACAGCAGCGGCATCAGCGTTGATGACGTCGCCAAGCGCCTGATCGACTTCGGTTTCCACGCGCCGACCATGTCGTTCCCGGTCGCCGGCACGCTGATGATCGAGCCGACCGAAAGTGAATCCAAGGAAGAACTCGATCGCTTCTGCGACGCCATGATCCGCATCCGCGAAGAAATCCGCGCAGTGGAAAACGGCACGCTGGACAAGGACGACAACCCGCTGAAAAACGCTCCGCACACCGCAGCGGAACTGGTTGGCGAGTGGACGCACCCGTACAGCCGCGAGCAAGCCGTGTATCCGGTTGCTTCGTTGATCGAAGGCAAATACTGGCCGCCGGTCGGTCGCGTCGACAACGTCTTCGGTGACCGCAATCTGGTCTGCGCCTGCCCGTCGATCGAAAGCTACGCTTAAACGTGTAGGGGGCGAGCCACTCGCCCCCCATCGACTCACCTGTAGGAGCTGCCGAAGGCTGCGATCTTTTGATCTTGCTGTTGAAAGATCAGGATCAAAAGATCGCAGCCTTCGGCAGCTCCTACAGGGGGATTTAACCAGCCTGATGTTTCGCCAATTCCTATAACAAGAAACCGGAGAACCACTCATGTCGTTAAGCGTGTTCGACCTGTTCAAGATTGGCATCGGCCCCTCCAGTTCCCACACCGTCGGCCCGATGCGTGCTGCTGCGCGTTTCGCTGAAGGCCTGCGACGTGAAAACCTGCTGGCAACCACCGCCAGCGTGCGCATTGAACTCTACGGTTCCCTCGGCGCCACCGGTAAAGGTCACGGCAGCGACAAAGCCGTGCTGCTCGGCCTCGAAGGCGAACACCCGGACACCGTCGATACCGAAACCGTCGCCGCGCGCCTGCAAGAAATTCGCGGCAATGGCCGTTTGAATCTGCTCGGTGAACACAGCATTGCGTTCAACGAGAAAGAACATCTGGCGATGATTCGCAAGCCGCTGGCCTATCACCCCAACGGCATGATCTTTCGCGCCTTTGATGCAGCGGGCCTGCAGATCCGCAGCCGTGAGTACTACTCGGTCGGCGGCGGTTTTGTCGTCGATGAAGACGCGGCCGGTGCCGACCGCATCGTCGAAGACGCCACACCGCTGACCTTCCCGTTCAAAAGCGCCAAGGACTTGCTCGGTCATTGCGCTACCTACGGTCTGTCGATCAGCCAGTTGATGCTGACCAACGAAAGTGCCTGGCGCCCGGAAGCGGAAACCCGTGCCGGGCTGCTGAAAATCTGGCAGGTGATGCAGGACTGCGTGGCTGCGGGTTGCCGCAACGAAGGCATCTTGCCCGGCGGTTTGAAGGTCAAGCGCCGTGCGGCAGCGCTGCATCGGCAACTGTGCAAAAACCCGGAATCGGCACTGCGCGATCCGTTGTCGGTACTCGACTGGGTTAACCTTTACGCACTCGCCGTCAACGAAGAAAACGCCAACGGCGGGCGCGTGGTCACCGCGCCCACCAACGGTGCGGCCGGGATTATTCCGGCGGTGCTGCATTACTACATGCGTTTTATCCCCGGTGCGACTGACGACGGCGTCGTACGGTTTCTGCTTACGGCGGCGGCCATTGGCATTTTGTACAAGGAAAATGCCTCGATCTCCGGCGCCGAAGTCGGCTGCCAGGGTGAAGTCGGTGTGGCCTGTTCGATGGCGGCCGGTGCGCTGTGTGAAGTGCTCGGCGGCAGTGTTCAGCAAGTCGAGAACGCTGCGGAAATCGGTATGGAACACAACCTCGGCCTGACCTGCGACCCGATTGGCGGGCTGGTGCAAGTGCCGTGCATCGAGCGCAACGCGATGGGCTCGGTGAAAGCCATCAACGCCGTGCGCATGGCCATGCGTGGCGACGGCCAGCATTTCGTCTCCCTCGACAAAGTCATCCGCACCATGCGCCAGACCGGCGCCGACATGAAAAGCAAATACAAGGAGACTGCCCGCGGCGGTCTGGCGGTCAACATTATCGAATGCTGAGCCTTATTTAACTCCGCCTCCCTCAGGGAGACGATCGCATTTAGCCCCCTCTCCCTCCGGGAGAGCAACGTAACTAACTCCCTCTCCCTCCGGGAGAGGGCTGGGGTGAGGGGCTCTTGATCTCGATCTTGCCCCCGATCCCCGAACCACATTTTCAAGGAGCCACGCATGTCTACCGAACAACTGTCGAAAACCCCGCTGCACGCTCTGCACATCGAACTCGGCGCCCGCATGGTGCCGTTCGCCGGCTATGACATGCCCGTGCAATACCCGCTCGGCGTGATGAAAGAACACCAGCACACCCGTGAGCAGGCCGGGCTGTTCGATGTTTCGCACATGGGCCAGATTCGCCTGACCGGCGCCAATGCCGCCAAAGCCCTGGAAACCCTGGTGCCGGTGGACATCATCGACCTGCCAGTCGGCATGCAGCGCTATGCGATGTTCACCAACGAGGCCGGTGGCATTCTCGATGACCTGATGGTCGCCAACCTCGGCAACGATGAACTGTTCCTCGTGGTCAACGCCGCGTGCAAGGATCAGGATCTGGCTCACCTGCAAAAACACCTTGGCGATCAGTGCACCATTACGGCGCTGTTCGAAGAGCGCGCGCTGTTGGCGTTGCAAGGTCCGGCAGCCGTTACCGTGCTGGCGCGTCTTGCGCCAGAAGTAGCGAAGATGACCTTCATGCAGTTCAACCGCGTGTCGTTGTTGGGCGTGGATTGCTTTGTCAGCCGTTCGGGTTACACCGGTGAAGACGGTTTCGAAATCTCGGTACCGGCCGCGGACGCGGAAAAACTTGCGCGCGCTCTGCTCGCCGAACCGGAAGTCCAGGCCATTGGCCTTGGTGCTCGCGACTCGCTGCGTCTGGAAGCCGGCTTGTGCCTGTACGGCCACGACATGAACACCGAGACCACACCGATCGAAGCGAGCCTGTTGTGGGCGATCTCCAAGCCACGCCGCGCCGATGGTGCCCGCGCCGGTGGGTTCCCGGGGGCGGAAAACATTTTTGCCCAGCAACAGAATGGCGTCGCCCGCAAACGCGTCGGCCTGCTGCCGCAAGAACGCACTCCGGTGCGTGAAGGCGCAGAAATCGTCAACGAAGCCGGCGATATCGTCGGTAGCGTGTGCAGCGGCGGTTTCGGTCCGACTCTGGGCGGTCCGCTCGCAATGGGTTACCTCGACAGCGCTTATGTCACCCTTGATACAACCGTTTGGGCAATCGTGCGTGGGAAAAAGGTAGCAATGCTTGTAAGCAAAATGCCATTTGTTGCGCAACGCTACTATCGTGGTTGATTGACTGTTTCTATAAGTAACGCGATTGCGTAATACGTGCACTAATGTGTAACGCAATCGCCACAAAAAAGTGCATTTTCTATCAACTGATTCGAATATGAACTTTGCTTATAACGATCGAAAACAATTGAACAAGCGAATCGTCTAAGCCCGAACTAGCGGGCTACCTAACTACCTGAAGCGCAGTAAAACCGGGCCATTTACGGGGCTTGTTTTTTCTCCCGTAGTTGGCGTAGAGTTTGTCCACTGTGTTTGCATGGGTCAGCTTGGAATCGTGACCTGGGCAGTAGCCTACAAGTTAGCTACATCCCGTTCGACGTCTTCTTACTCTCCTGCAACCAGCCCCAGTACTCTTTCATGAGAAAGAGGCTGTCATTAATTTTTTGCGTCAAAGGAAATAAGAAATGTCCACACGTCAGAGCGGTACCGTCAAGTGGTTTAACGACGAGAAAGGTTTTGGTTTTATCACTCCAGAAAGCGGTCCGGATCTGTTCGTGCATTTCCGCGCCATTCAGGGCAACGGCTTCAAAAGCCTGAAAGAAGGCCAGAAAGTGACTTTCGTTGCTGTGCAAGGCCAGAAAGGCATGCAGGCTGACGAAGTACAAGCAGAAGCCTGATCTTCTGTAACGAAAAAGCCCCTGATATTGATATCAGGGGCTTTTTTGTGTGCGCGAATCCGTAAAATGGCACTTCATTTTGCGTCCAGAGGCTGCCATGTCGAAAAACCTGCTCACGCCCCAAGGGGACTTTCCTCCCGTTGGCCTTGGTCGTCGTCTGGCAGCGATGTTCTATGACTTCCTGTTGTGCACTGCCCTGCTGATCGTGACCGGTGGCATCTACAAGATGATCCAGGCGGCAATCATCGGCGAAGAGCGACTGCGGATCATGACCGATGCCGGCAAGCTCGATGGCGATCCTCTGTATTCGACAGTGCTGCTGCTGGTGCTGTTTGGGTTTTTCGCCAAGTTCTGGACCCATGGCGGGCAGACACTGGGCATGCAGGTGTGGGGCATTCGTGTGCAGAACGCCAACGGCACGGCAATCAGCCTGTGGCAGGCGCTGCTGCGCTTCATGGTGTCGATTGCGTCGTGGTTGTGCGTGGGGCTGGGATTCTTCTGGTCGCTGTATGACAAGCAGAAGCGCACGTGGCATGACATCTACTCGGACACTCGCGTCGTACGAGTCCCGAAGAAACAAAAGTAAGCGCCCATAAAAAAAGATCGCAGCCTGCGGCAGCTCCTACACCGAACTATGTAGGAGCTGCCGCAGGCTGCGATCTTTTGCTTTCAGGCGTTACCGGCGAGCTTCATCCGTGCAGCCTGGGTAAAGTCGAGCATGCGCTTGAGCGGGCGAATTGCCTGCGGAATCAGCGCCGGATCAACAAAGATCTCGTTCGTGCCTTCCTTCAAGCTCTTCAGCGTGCGCTCAAGGGTATTCATGGCCATCCACGGGCAATGTGCGCAACTGCGGCAGGCAGCGCCGTTACCGGCGGTTGGCGCCTCGATGAAGACCTTGTCCGGGCACAGCTGCTGCATCTTGTAGAAGATGCCACGGTCGGTCGCGACGATCAGGGTCTTGTTCGGCAGGCTCTGCGCGGCAGCGATCAACTGACTGGTGGAGCCGACAGCGTCCGCCAGCTCGATCACCGATGTCGGCGACTCCGGGTGCACCAGAATGGCGGCGTCCGGGTACAGCGCCTTCATGTCCTCAAGCTGCTTGGACTTGAACTCTTCGTGAACGATGCAGGCGCCGTCCCAGAGCAACATGTCAGCGCCGGTCTTGCGCTGGATGTAGGTGCCCAGGTGCTTGTCCGGCCCCCAGATGATCGTCTCGCCGTTGTCCATCAGGCTTTCGACGATCTCCAGCGCACAACTCGATGTCACCACCCAGTCAGCGCGAGCTTTAACCGCTGCGGAGGTATTGGCGTAAACCACCACCGTACGCTCCGGGTGCTGATCACAGAACGCCGAGAACTCATCGACCGGGCAACCGAGGTCGAGCGAGCAGGTCGCGTCCAGCGTCGGCATCAGCACGCGTTTTTCCGGGTTGAGAATCTTCGCGGTCTCGCCCATGAACTTCACACCGGCGACTACTACAGTCTTGGCCGGGTGGGCGTTGCCGAAGCGCGCCATTTCCAGGGAGTCAGACACGCAACCGCCGGTTTCTTCGGCTAAGGCCTGAATCACCGGGTCGCAATAGAAGTGGGCTACCAGCACCGCGTCCTGAGCCTTGAGCTCGGCGGCAATGGCAGTACGGTAATAAGCCTCTTCCTCGGCCGTCAGCGGTTTGGGCTGTTTGGCATCGAGGTGGGCTTGAACCAGAAGGCGTTCGGAAATCTGCGTCATGTTCGCAAGACCTGCAGGCGCGTTCGCGCGAAAGTCGAGTATACACCCGGCTCCGGACCGCTTGAGGGTACCGCCGGGAGAGTGAGTATTATCAGGCACGGACAGCGTTGAAGCTGCGCAAGGCTACAGAATATCCCGTTGATACAAAAGATGATTCTGACCTGCGTCAGCGCCGCCGGCACTGAAATAACGCATGGCCGAATTGCAGGCAAAAAAAAACCCGGAAATCCTCACTTTCGTGGGCCTTCCGGATTTTCTAAACCGCCAAATATGGTGGGTCGTGTGGGATTCGAACCTACGACCAATTGGTTAAAAGCCAACTGCTCTACCAACTGAGCTAACGACCCGCTGTGTGGTGGCGCGTATAATACTGATTTTTAAGGACTATTCAACACCTTTTTGAAAATAATCAAAAATAAGGTGTTGGGTCGTCCACACCAGCGGCTGCAAAGCCTTCTGCACGCAGGCGGCAGCTGTCGCATTTGGCGCACGCGCGGCCGTCATCGTCGGCCTGATAGCAGGAAACGGTCAGGCCATAATCAACGCCGAGCTTCACGCCTGCCTGGACGATTTGCGCCTTGCTCAGATTCTGCAACGGCGCCTGGATACGGAAGCCATTGCCTTCCACGCCAGCCTTGGTCGCCAGATTGGCCATGCGCTCGAACGACTCGATGAACTCCGGACGGCAATCCGGGTAACCGGAGTAGTCCACCGCGTTTACACCAATAAAGATGTCACGCGCGCCAAGCACTTCTGCCCAGCCCAATGCCAGCGACAGGAACACCGTGTTACGCGCTGGCACGTAGGTCACTGGAATGCCTTCGCCCAACGCTTCCGGAATGTCGATGCGGGTGTCGGTCAGGGCCGAGCCGCCCATGCCGTCGAGGTTCAGCCCAATCACCTTGTGCTCAACTACGCCCAGGTCACGGGCGACGCGTGCAGCGGCGTGCAATTCGGCGTGGGAGCGCTGACCGTAGTCGAAGCTCATGGTGTAGCAGGCATAGCCTTCAGCACGGGCCATCGCTACGACGGTGGCCGAGTCCAAGCCACCGGACAGCAGGATTACCGCACGTTTTTCGCTAGTGTTCAGTTGTTCAGTCATATCAGCGCCCCGGCTCATCATTCCATAGATATTTATGCAGCTGCAGTTGCAGGCGCACTGGCAGGTTGTCTGCCACCACCCAATCCGCCAGATCCCTGGCATTGAGGTCATGATGACTTGGGGAGAACAGCACTTCACCCGCACGTCGATCAAGCCCGTACTGGATCAATTTCGATACCGCCCAGTCATAGTCTTCCCGCGAACAGATGACAAACTTCACCTGATCGTTGGGGGTCAGCAATTCGATATTTTCGTAACGGTTGCGATGGGCTTCTTTCGAGCCCGGTGTTTTCAGGTCGACCACACGACTGACGCGCGGATCGACAGCCGAAATATCGAGGGCACCGCTGGTTTCCAGCGAGACCTCGTAACCGGCATCACACAACTGTTTAATTAAAGGAATGGAATTGGGCTGTGCCAACGGCTCACCGCCGGTCACACAGACGTAGCGCGGGCGAAACCCGGCCACTTGCTCGAGGATATCGTCGAGGGTACGCACGGTGCCGCCACTGAAGGCATAGGCGCTGTCGCAGTATTGGCAACGCAATGGGCAACCGGTCAGGCGCACAAAAACAGTGGGCAGCCCGGCAGTCCGCGTTTCCCCCTGCAAAGAGTAGAAAACTTCGGTGATTCTCAATGTGTCTTGCATAGTCGCCACGGGCGTAACAGCTAAACAGGCTGTCCGCCTCCGTCAGGCACTTCAGGTAATCCCGCCAACGCGCGAATCACAAGAAGCGTGTTTCAGAAAAAGGGCGTGAATTCTAACGAAAAAACCCGCGATAAGCGCGGGTTTCTTCCAAACGGGTCAAGCTTGCTTACATGCGTTGCAGATCGCGTTGCGCCAACTGAGCGGCGGAGGTACCCGGATATTGGGCCACCACCTGCTGCAGAATACCTTTGACCTTGTCGGTGTGACCGAGGCGGCGTTCTACATCAGCCAGCTTGTACAGCGAATCCGGCACTTTGGCGTGCTTGGGATACAGCTGCGAAACCTTGGCAAAAGCCTGACCTGCACCTTGCAGATCGCCTTTGGCCAGATTGACTTCGCCCAACCAGTACTGGGCATTGCCCGCGTATTGGCTGTTCGGGTATTTGCGCAGGAATGCCGAGAAAGCCTGGCTGGCCTTGTCGAAATCCTTGGCTTTGATCAGGTCGAAAGCGGCATCGTAATACAGCTTTTCCTTGGCCGGATCACCCGGTTCGCTGCTTGCAGCAGGTGCCTGGGCAGCAGTAGCAGCCCCGGCGCCAGCAGCAGCACCGGCAGCAGCACTTGCATCGCCACCGGCAGAAGAATTCTCAGGAGTCGCGGCAGGTGCAACGCCGGATCCTATGCGCCGATCAAGATCCTGGTATCGCTCCAGGGATTCCTGCTTCATGCGCGCAACCTGATTCTGCAGTTCTTCGATCACACCTTGCTGGCGCGATATCTGATCCTGCATCTGTTGCAATTGGTTGAACAGCATGCCTTGTGCCGAGGCAGGGGCCGAAGCCGCTCCCCCGGCATAGGCGCCGTTCGTACCGTAACCTGCAGGCGGATAACTGCTCCCGCTATTG